>JBKPEE010000011.1:0-14811 GCA_046728235.1 Acidobacteriota bacterium | reverse complement strand
GACAGTGACCCTGTCAACCTGGGTAACGGGCGCGAAGTCGTCATCAGGGATCTCGTGGAGCTGATCGCAAAGCTGACCGGGTTTTCGGGTGAGATCAGATGGCAATCCGACAAGCCCGATGGCCAACCGCGCCGGCAACTTGATACTTCGAGGGCGTTTGAACGCTTCGGCTTCAGGGCCCGGACGCCGCTGGAGGCAGGATTGGCAAAGACAATCGAGTGGTACGAAAACTCGACTGCGGCCAGCGCCGCGATGTCCTAGCTGTGGAATGCGAAGTTCGAGAATCAGCCGTCCACACTGCATGCCGCCGAAAATCAGTATCGTCACGCCATCTTTCAACCAGGGACAATTCCTGGAAGCAACCATTCGTTCGGTCCTCGATCAGAACTACCCGAATCTCGAGTACATGGTGATTGACGGCGGCAGCACTGATCAAAGCATCGATATCATCCGCAAATACCAGCACCGGCTCACGTACTGGGAGAGTGAAAAAGATCGTGGGCAGGTCCATGCAATTAATAAAGGTATCGCGCACGCCACAGGAGACATCGTTGCTTTCATTAACAGTGACGATCTGTATAAGCCGGGCGCCTTCGCGGCGGTGGTGAAATATTTCGACGAGCATCCAGGGGCCGAATGGGTGTGTGGCGACACTGAGATGTTCGGCGAAGGACACAAAACGGAAGTGGTCCATAGCGTGGTGCCTAAGTCGGCGGCGCATTGTTTGTCGTGGGCGTATACGGCGCCACAACCCGGCCATTTCTGGAAGAGACACGTGCTGGGCGCCGGTTTTGACGAGGCGTGGCGTTACGATTTCGATCACGATCTGTACATCCGGTTGTTGTTGGCCGGCCACAAATGCGAACACATTCCGCTAACCCTGGCCGGCTACCGGCTTCACGCGGCGAGCAAGACGGTGGCCGAAAGCGAAAGGTTCGACGAAGAGTTCGACCGCAGCGCTGAACTTTACGAGAGTCGCCTGCAGGGAGCTGATCGACGGTGGTGCCGCTCGACGCGGTTTCTGCGGCGTTCCTGGGCGGCCAGCAACTCTGGCCATAAATCCGAAGGCGCTCGCTGGCTGATCCGGGCTTTTGCGACTTATCCGCAAGCCGTGATGAGACGGCCGTTCTGGGGTTGCGTTCGTAAACTGACCACGAGTTGAGGATGTCCACAACCGGAGAGCAAAAGAAGTCATGGCGCGCTGAACGTGAATTCGGCTTGATTGTGGGCGGCGTTTTGCTGCTGCTCAGTTGCTGGTGGATTTACCGCGGCAAGTTTCAGAACGTCACGCAATTCAGCTTGCCAATTGCGTTGCTGCTTTTGTTGCTTGGGACATTCGTCCCGCGCGCGCTGATTTATCCGAACCGCGCCTGGATGGCGCTGGCTGAAGTTCTGTCTTACATCTCGACACGTGTACTTCTGGCCTTCGTTTACTTTGTCGTAATGACGCCGATCGGAATCACCAAGAGGTTATTCGGGTGGGACCCGCTGAGCCGGCGGAGTGCCCGCAGCGAAAGCTACTGGCGACCGTATTCCGAGCGCCAGCACAACCCACGTCATTATGAAAAGATGTTTTGAGGCTGCCACATGTCAAAAACTCAAGTCGTCAGCGAACTTTGGCAATTCATGAAAGAGCACAAAAAGTATTGGCTGGCGCCGATCGTAATTACTCTGGTCCTGTTCGGAATTCTGTTAGTGCTGGCGAAAAGTTCGGCTATCGCGCCGTTTATTTACACACTCTTCTAGGCGTCCGCTTCCAATCGGGCAGTGTCCAACATTCTCGGTATATCTGCGTTTTATCATGACTCAGCAGCATGTCTGGTGATTGACGGCGAAATCATCGCCGCGGCGCAGGAAGAGCGCTTTACCCGCCTCAAACACGATCACAATTTTCCGGTTAACGCGGTTCGTTACTGCCTGCGAGAGGCAGGTTTGACGGCAGACGATCTGGACTATGTTGGTTTCTATGACAAGCCGTTGCTGAAATTTGATCGCCTGCTGGAAACTTATCTTGATTACGTGCCCTCTGGTTTTAGCTCGTTTCTTAAGTCCATGCCGCTCTGGATGAAAGAGAAGTTATGGATGCCGGACCTGATTCGCACGGAAATGGCTACTGCCAGTGGTACCGCAGATCACCGGTCCGCCAAGAAGGCCGGCAGGAAGTTCGAGTGGCAACTGCTGTTTGGAGATCATCATGAGAGTCACGCCGCAAGCGCGTTCTATCCTTCACCCTTTGCAGAGGCTGCAATTCTCACCATTGATGGTGTGGGCGAGTGGGCCACCAGCTCGATCGGCGTCGGGCGCGGCAACGAGATCAATTTGCAGAAGGAGTTGCGCTTTCCCGACAGTCTGGGCCTTCTCTACAGCGCTTTCACCTACTACACGGGGTTTAAAGTCAACGGTGGCGAATATAAGGTGATGGGCCTGGCGCCTTACGGAGAGCCAAAGTACGTCAAACTGATCAAAGATAAAATCGCTGAAGTACGTGATGACGGCAGCATCCGCATGAATCATGAATATTTCAGTTATTCCCAGGGTCTGCGCATGACAAACGGCCAGTTCGATCGCTTATTCGCTGCGCCGGCACGAAAACGCGAATCGAAGATCACCCAGCGTGAGATGGATCTCGCTCGCAGTATTCAGGTGATTACCGAAGAGGTGATGCTGAAGATGGCGCGCTTCGCGCACCAGGAAACCGGCATGAAACGATTGTGTATGGCCGGCGGCGTTGCCTTGAATTGTGTCGCCAACGGCCGCATCTTGCGTGAAGGCCCGTTTGAAGACATTTGGATTCAGCCGGCGGCGGGCGATGCGGGTGGGGCAGTCGGAATTGCTCTCGCGATTTGGCATCGTTACCTGGGCAATGGGCGGCTGAGCCCTGAACAGGCAGGCACCTGGAGATCTTCGCGGTCCAATTCAGCCGCAGGCCCTCCGCCATATGCCGATGGGATGAAAGGTTCTTTTCTCGGCCCGCAAAATACAGTTGCCGAGATCGAATCGTTTCTGAAGAACGGAGATCTTCCCTATGTGAAGTACAGTTGCGAGCAGTTACCGAAGGTCGTGGCTGAGTTGCTGGCGGCGGGAAAGATTGTTGGTTTGCACCAGGGAAGGATGGAATTCGGCCCGCGGGCTTTGGGGGGCAGAAGCATTATCGGTGATCCGCGGTCACCTTCAATGCAATCCGTCATGAACCTTAAGATCAAGTTTCGCGAAAGTTTTCGGCCGTTCGCTCCCAGCATCCTGCGCGAAAATGTTGCTGAATGGTTCGATCTCGATACAGACAGTCCGTATATGCTTTTGGTTGCTGACGTGATCGACAAACGCCGACGAAAGATCACCGCGCAGGAACAGCAGTACTGGGGAATTGATAAACTAAACGTGGTCCGGTCTGATATTCCGGCGGTCACTCACGTGGACTACTCGGCGCGGATTCAGACAGTGTGCAAGGAAACAAGTCCGCTGTATTATGCGATTATCGAAGCGTTTGCGAGTCACACAGGCTGCCCAGTAATTATCAATACGAGCTTTAATGTGCGAGGCGAGCCGATTGTGTGCACACCCGAGGATAGCTACCGTTGCTTTATGCGCACGGAAATGGACTACCTGGTGTTGGAGACGTGCGTTCTCGATAAGGCGTCACAACCGCCGTTTCGCGAAGACAAAGACTGGCGAAAGCAGTTTGCTCCTGATTGATGTCTTTGCCTTTCAATTCTGCTAGCATTTGCTCGTCCGTGACAAAGCCTGCCACCGGAAATTCGATCCCGATCAGTGTTGTCGTCCCCGTTCGCGACGAAGAAGATTCGATTCGCGCGCTGCTCGAATCGTTACTTGACCAGACTTTGTCTCCGGATGAAATCGTGATCACCGACGGCGGGTCAGTCGATCAGACACCGGCAATTATCGAAGAATTTATTCGAGAAGGCGCCCCCGTCAGGTTAATTCGCGATCCCGATTCCCTCCCAGGACGTTCGCGCAACATTGGGGTGGCCAACGCAAAGAACGGTTGGATTGCTTTTATTGACGCGGGCATCAGGCCCCGGCGCGATTGGTTGCAGGCGCTGGCTGAAAAAGTGGTCGATGGATCGAATGTGCAGGTGGTTTATGGTTCGTACGAGCCGGTTATCGACAGTTTCTTTACCGAGTGCGCAGCAATTGCGTTTGTCCCGCCGCCGGCGACAACCGCCGAAGGACCAGTCCGCCCTTATTCGATTGCGTCGGCCCTGATGCGGCGCGAAGCGTGGGAGAAAGCGGGGGGCTTTCCCGAGCACCTGCGATCGGCGGAAGATCTGCTTTTTATCAAACAGGTTGCCGCCGCCGGCTTTCAAAACGTGCGCGCGCCGCGGGCCATAGTCCGCTGGGCCATTCCGTCGGGCTTGGGGAAAACGTTCAGGCGTTTTGTCGTTTATGCGCGCAACAATGTACGCGCGGGCTTGTGGCGCAATTGGCAGGCGACGCTACTGCGACGCTATGCAATCATCCTGGTGCTGGCGCTGCCGAGCATCTTCATCGGATTCAAATGGTTGGTGGTGCCGGCAGGGTTATGGGTTGGATTGATGTCGGCGCGCGCATTAAAGGCCTTGTGGCAAAATCGCCATTGCTATAGCGCTGGCCCGTTGCGAAATTGTTTTCGGTTCGTCGTGATCGTGCCAACCCTCGCCACTCTGGATTTAGCCACTCTCATAGGGACTCTTGTTTGGATGTTCCGGGACTGGCCAGGGACTGACTCTCATGACGTCCGCCAATAGGCAGGTTCTCTATATCTCGTACAATGGGATGTTGCAGCCGCTGGGGCAAAGCCAGGTGATCCCGTACCTGAAAGGAGTCGCCCAGAGAGGATTTGATTTCACCCTTTTAAGTTTCGAACGTGATGATGCTTACACTCAGGCTGGTCGTGAGCAGTGCGCGGGCCTGAAGCAGGAGTTAGCAGCGGCGAATATTGATTGGCATTGGCTCAGATATCACAAACGACCTTCGCTGCCGGCGACCGCCTACGACGTGTGGGCCGGAGTCAGATACTGCAAACGGCTGGCGCGTCCGAATCCATTTGCGGTGGTACACGCGCGCAGTCACATCCCCGCCGCAATTGCGCTTCAGTTGAAGAAACACACGAGCGTAAAAATGATCTTCGATATTCGCGGTCTGCTGGCCGACGAATATGTTGACGCGGGACACTGGCGCCGGGACTCGAACGCATATCGCATCACCAAGAAGCTCGAAAGAGAAGCGATGCGGAGCGCTGATGGTGTCGTAACTTTGACCGAAAGGATTTGGCCCATCATCAGCGAATGGGAGGGGCTCAGCGGACGCAAAGTGGCGCACGAGGTGATACCCTGCTGCGCCGACCTGCAAAGATTCAGATTCAGTAGCGAAGCGCGGCAGGAACAGAGGCGAAGCCTCGGAATTGAAAGCCGGTTTGTAGTTGTTTACAGCGGTTCAATCGACGGCTGGTATTTGACCGAGGAGATGGCCGATTTCTTCGCTGTGTTGCGGCACAGCCAGCCGGATGCGTTCTTTCTCTGGCTCACGCAATCAAACCGTCAGCGGCTTGAAGAGTTGATGCGCTCACGCGGCATCGGCCGTCCCAATTATGAGATTGTAGCATCGGCACCTCGAGATGTTCCGGCGTATCTCGCGGCGGCTGATATGGGTCTGGCCTTTATCAAACCCTGTTTTTCGAAGTTGGCGTCGTCGCCCACCAAATACGCCGAGTATCTGGGTTGTGGATTACCCCTGATTATTAACGCAGACGTCGGCGACTCAGACGCGCTCGTTACAGAACACCGCGCCGGCGTGCTAATTGATGGGTTCACTGAAGCTGATTACCAGAGAGGAATCGAGCAGCTGAAAGCTTTTACGCGTGAGCCACAACAGACGCGACCCAGGATGCGCCGGATTGCCGAACGACTATTCGATCTTGCGAGTGTAGGTGTGGAAGACTACGTGAGACTATACGAGCGGGTGCTTGACCTGCCGTCGCCGATGGCTCAATGAAGGTCTTAGCTTTAGCTTCCTATCCGGTCGAAGCCGCCGCCACCCGGTTTCGTTTGCATCAGTTCGTTGCGCCGCTGGCGGCGCGCGGCATCAATCTCGAGATTCATCCGTTCCTTACCTCAAAACAGTTCCAGGAACTTTATCGGCGCGACGCGGTGTTGGGGGTGGCCGCCGGCCTGGTGAAGTCGGGCATGCAACGGTTTTTCCAGATTGCGGCAGCGCAAAAAGCGGACATCGTGCTGGTCCAACGAGAGGCGATGCTGTTGGGTCCGCCGGTCGTTGAATGGATCTTGACGCATGGATTGCGACGGCCAATGGTGCTTGATTTGGATGATGCGACTTACGTTTCTTACGAGAGTCCAACCTACGGCGCCTTTAGTAAGAGACTGAAGTGGTTCAGCAAGACGGACGACTTAATAAAATGGGCTACGATCGTGATCTGCGGCAATCGCTCGATTGCGGAGTACGCCGGCAGCAAGGGCGCCCGCACGCGCATCATTCCCACCGTAGTCGATACTGAAATCTTTAAACCCGTCGCGCGACAGGATTGGCAGGCGCCGCTCGTGCTCGGATGGATCGGCACGCATTCAACCTTTCCGTATCTCGAATCAATCTTTCCCGTGCTTTCCTCGCTGGCAGAGCGTTTCGACTTTCGCTTGAAAGTCGTCGGGTCAGGACGTGACCGGATTACTCTTCCCGGGGTCATGATTGAGAATCTCGCCTGGGCGATGGATCGCGAGGTGCGGGATTTCCAAAGCATCGACGTGGGTCTATATCCCATCGATGCGAAGCTGTACTCAGGTAAGTGGGCCCAGGGGAAATCAGGATTCAAGGCAGTGCAATACATGGCTGTGGGCGTGCCTTTTGTTGCCACGCCGGTCGGAGGTTCTGCCGAGATTGGCGAACCTGGAGTAACGCATTTTTTCGCCTCTACGAATGACGAGTGGTATCGTAGTCTGGAACGTTTGATGAGTGACCCGAACCAGCGAGTTAAAATGGGTGCAGCTGGACGCGCTCATGCCGTGGCGCATTACGGCCTGGAGGATCAGGCTGACCGGCTGGCGCAGGCTCTCGTTGAGGCTGCACAATCGCGAGGACGGTAAGGTTTGGACAAACTTGGCGTGATGGAGGAACGTTCGGTAACCGAGCACGAGACTGCGCTCCCGTCTGGACGTTTAAGTTTTGCCAGTGTGGCCGGCAGTCGCGTCAGCAAGGCTCGGCTGGCGTTGCTGGTGCTGGTGGGATTGCTGCCCTCTTTTCTGATGCGCCCGTGCTATCGATTCATGTTTGGATATCGCATTGGAAAGCGGGTGCGCTTTGGTTTCAGCGTAATCGACGCGCAACAATGTGTGATCGAAGACGACGTGTCGTTTGGCCATTTCAATCTGGTGCTGGGAGTCAGGAAATTCACCCTGGGCGATCATGTGCGCGTCGGCCACTTGAATGTGATCCGCGGCGGCGACGAAGTGCGCATCGGCAGGTACTCTGACATAATACGGCTTAACGAGATCAACTCGATCCCGGACCCTGAAGTAGTCAATCCGGTAGACCCGAGGCTGATCGTTGGTCCCGGAACAATTATCACTACCGGTCATAAAATCGATTTTACTGATCGAGTAGAGATCGGGCGTCGCGCGATAATCGGCGGCCGGAACTCCTCTTTGTGGACGCACAATCGCCAGCGAACTCAGCCGATTATGATCGGTGATTTCGCCTACGTTGGATCCGAGATTCGCATGGCGCCGGGTAGCTCGATTCCGGCGCGCTGTATCGTCGGCATAGGTTCGGTTATTGTCGGCAAAATCGATTCCGACGGTTGGTTAATCGCCGGTGTCCCGGCCAAGCCGGTCAAGGAGTTGAGTGCGGCGGACAGATTCCTGGTTGAGCGGAAAACGCGCCCAGATCTGCCGGACGACGTATAAGAAAACTGATTAAGAGATAACGTAAGTGAACGGACTTTTACTCGCAATTTCATTACTGCTATTCGGCACGGTATTGACGGTCGCACCAGTTGATGGTGGTCCGGCTGCGCTGCTGACGTTGCCGCTCATTGGCGCCGTCATGCTCGGCATCCAGCGTCTCGATGATCGTCGCTTCCTACTGAGAATATTTGTGATCGCCTTCCTGGTACGAGTAGCGATTGGTACGGCTATCTACCTCTTTCACTGGCAGGACTTCTTCGGCGGCGACGCTATCACTTATGACTTTCTGGGCGATGCTTTAGTCAACGTTTGGCAGGGAAAACCAGAGTTCCAGCGGTCAATCGACATATTCTACCAGGGCGGCGCATCCAGCGGTTGGGGGATGTTGTATATGGTGGCCGTGATCTACAGGATCGTTGGTCGGAACATGCTTGCCATTCAATACGTGAACTGCGTACTTGGTGCCACGACCTCAGTGCTTGCATACATAATCGCGATGGAGATTTTCCCTAATAAGTCAGTAGCGCGCGCGGCGGCAGTGCTGACGGCTTTCTTCCCGTCACTCATCATTTGGTCGTGCCAGGGGCTTAAAGACGGGCCCATCGTTTTCCTGCTGACGCTCTCGATGGCGGCTATCCTGAAGCTCGGTGATAAATTCAGTGTCAAATATCTCTCAGCACTCGCATTGGCGCTTTGCAGTCTGCTTACGCTGAGATTTTACGTCTTCTATATCGTTGGCGTAGCCGCCGGCGCCGCGTTCATTCTCGGCAGGAACAGGCTCACCGCCCAGTCCTTCGCACGGCAATTGATTGTGATAACTGTAATCAGTCTCACGCTGGGGTATTTTGGCGTCAGCCGCTATGCTACGCAGCAGATCGAAGTATACGGCAGCGGTGAAATGTTACAGCGCATGCGTCTGGATGCCGCGCAATCAGCACAGTCAGGGTTTGCGAAAGACATTGACGTATCGACGACTTCCGGCGCCATGACTGCGATCCCGATCGGTCTTACGTACCTGCTGCTGGCGCCCTTGCCCTGGCAATTCGGTTCCGCGCGGCAAATGATGACCTTACCTGAGATGGTTGTCTGGTGGTGCGCAATCCCGCTACTCGTTTTGGGCGCGTGGTTCACGATCAAGCACCGGCTCAGGGAAATCGCGCCGATCTTAATCTTCACCAGTCTTTTGACGCTGACCTATTCAATTGTGCAGGGAAACGTCGGCACCGCTTACCGTCAGCGCGCGCAGTTACTCGTCTTCTACTTTATCTTTGTCGCGGTGGGATTCGTGTTGATGAAAGAAAAACGCGAGGCAAAGAGGGAGCTGGAACAAGCTGAGCGCGAAGCTGAACGGCATGGCCGTCGCCGGCCGGAGCGAATCAAAGATCAAATGCCGGCGGTGGGATGAATTGTGTCCCTGCCCGCGGCCGTGCGCGCGATCGAACTCTCCAAGACCGCAAGTTGCAGTAGGAAATTTATTGCCAGGTGCACGCTGGTCACCAGGGCTAGGCCGATCACACCGTATCGCAGGAAGACCACTATCTTTATCGGGATATAAACAGTGTAGGTGCCGATGAAGAGCATCGTGGGCGTGCGGGTGTCGCCGATCGCATAAAACGCCCCCGAGATTACCTGACCGCACGCGCCGGCAATCATTACTCCTGACAGCGCCAACAAAATCCACCACAACATCCGAACATTTTCTGAAGTGATTCCCCCATGACCGATCATCAGACGCAGTAATGGTTCCCCCACGACGAACAGGCCCAATGCGGCCGCGATCGTAACGGTCAACATCCACGCCAAACGCAGGCGATAGATGTGACGAAACTTCGACCATTCGCCCGCCTTGAACGCAATCGCCAGCAGGGGGACTGAGGGGGTCGAGATCGCCTTGCCAGTGATGAGATTGATTGATGAGTAGACCTGCTGGCCGATGTAAAGCAAAGACAAGCTCCCGGCGGTCGTGAGCGAGGTTAGAAAGCGATCGATCAGCGGGTCTGATTTGGCGTAGGTCTGCCCCAGCAGGAAAGGTTTTAATCGACGCCACGCCTCTCTGATCACGTATGAATCCCATCGCGGCCATTCCCACCGGCCCAGGCCGGGCATGAGCATTACGATCTTCAAGCCGAGATTCAAAACCGTGGCCCAGGCGGCCGAGATAATTCCATAGCGTGGCAAGGTCCAAAGAAGAAAAAGCAGGCTGCCGGCATTCCCGAGAACCGACGAGAGTTCCACCCACAGGAATTTCTGCCGGGCGTAGTAAACCGACCAGAGGACGACTATCGCGACATTACCGATCATCGAGAGCAGTTGAATTCTGCTCAAGGTAATCGCCAGCTGCCGCGCCCCCGGAGCAAAGCCGGGTACGATCAAAGGGACCCAGTATCCGGTGGTCACCAGCAAGATCGCGGCTATTAGCGAGAAAACTGCGCCTGTGCCCAGGAAGAATGCCCATGCGTCCCGCCGCAGATTCTCCTCATTTTCAGTGGCCAGGAGCGGAACCAGGACCTGCATTAACGACGAAGTCGCGAGCAGGAAGACGAGTTGAGGTAAGGCGCCTGAAGCAAAGAAAGCATCGGTTTCAATACCAAGGCCCAGGCGGGTGACGACATACCATGGCATCAGTACTGCGAGCACGGCATTGCAGATCGCCAATCCCGCGAGTATGAAACTTAGTCTAATCAAACGGAGTTTGTTTGCGGCCTTCGCGGTCTATAGAGCGTTTTTTGATCAACCCGAGTTACTTTGTGATGGCCGCGAAACGGCCCAATTCAAACGGGGCGAAGCATTGAATCACGTAACCCAGTCAGGATTCAATTTGGGACGAGCTGGGATCTCCCCAGCGACGTTCGCTGGTAATTGATTCCGCCGTCGACACCGATCAATTCCGGCCGGATCGTCAATTAGGAATCCCGATCAGAAACTGATGGAACATCGAAGATGGCATCGTCTTGATCGGAGTAGTTGTTCAGAGGGTATCGAGGCGATTCATTCGCATCACCTCCTGGCTTGCCTTCTGGCGACACTCGTACTCCAAGGAGTCCCTCCAGATTGACCAATGATCCTGCTCCCATAACCACGAGCAGTATCCAAAATGCGTACCGCATTCGATAAAGAGTACCGGTATTGGCTACCACCAGACCGAGGGCCAGCATGCCGAGCAGAGTCGTCAGGAGCAACAGCCATGAGCTGAAATACTTTTTATTTTTCCAGATAAAGATGCAGGCGAGGATTTCAAGCAGGTAAGTCAGAGCCATCTCGATCCCGCTGATCAATCTGCCAACGAGTCCTACGTTGGATCCGGTCTGGAACCACATCGTCGGGAACGGCGCCAGGTAGCCAATTTCCAGCGCGCGCGGAATGTACTTGATGACGTCCGTCGCCGAAGTGAAAACGACATCCTTATCGATTATCGAACCGGATGTGTACCCCTGGATTATGAATTTCCCACGAGCGTAGGCGATCCGGCTCCAAATTGACGAGGGTTGTGAATCGCCGCGCAAGGGTTGGTTAAGCGGCTCAACTGACGGTCTCGGTATGGTTACGGTAACAACACTTAACAAGACAATCGCCAAAAGGTTAGGCAGCAAGAGTCGGCGTAGAGTTACCATCTCAATCAGCAAGAGAAAACCGCAAGCAAAAACGACGCCGGTTAGGACCAGCCAAATCTCGGGCCGGGTATGCCAAATTATGAAGATTGATGCCGCCCCGCCTATGGTGAGGCCGATCGCGCCTTGCCAGTTGAGGTTTTTCCGCAGGAGCAGAACGAGGATCGTCATTAGCCCAAGCGTACAAGGCAGCACTACCGGATCACGAAGAAATTGGGTGGTGTGGAATAACAGTGAGGGCCAAAACGCGACGATCAACGCCGACAGCCACGCGGCCCGCACTCCGGCAATGATTTTTGCCAGGCTGAATGTCAGCGTCAGGATGGCGAGATAACAGAGCAGATTAACCGGTTCGGCCGCAAGAATGTTGCTGCCCACCAGCGGTCCGATGGCCAGGAGACTGAGTGAATAGATTTTTACATGCAGAGAATCAGGACTGTTTACCCATGACCCAATCTGGGCCTGTTTCAAGAGGTTAACGAGCAGGTCAGCGCTGCTTTTATGAACGCGGCTGTCGCGGGCAAACTCGCCAATCCCGTCACGGTCGAATTGTTGCGGGGCCACCCCGAGTCGTCCCACACCAAAAATGGCTAAGGTCAGGGCGATATGAAAAATGGCCGCCCCCGCGAGCGCTTTAGCTGGACTCTTCTTAATCGCAGTGATCGAACGGACAATTCGCATGCGCGGGGAAATCATTTGCAGTGACTTAACTCGTGAATGCTTGCCATCCTCCGGTCAGGGCGTTACTTTGCGCCGGGCCTTAAGCGTCCGCTAATATAGACCGAGTTGGTCCAATAGTCATCGCGAGTTATTGCAGTGTCAGCGCAGCCGGGCCAATCCGTCGCTGGTCAGGCCGCTAAAAGAAGGAAGCTTGCCGGCAAAATCCCGGACAAAATGTGTGGAATAACAGGCATCGTTCGCAGTGATGGCGCGCAGATTGATCGCGATCTCCTGGCCCGCATGAACGAAGCGATTCGTCATCGCGGACCGGACGAAGATGGCTTTTATTTTGACGACGGTGTTGGCCTGGCGATGCGCCGGCTGGCGATTATCGATCTTAAGAGCGGCCAGCAGCCGATCCACAACGGCGATCGCACGGCCTGGATCGTTTTCAATGGCGAGATCTACAACTACCGCGAGCTCCGCAAACAATTGGAATCTTTGGGGCACCGCTTTTATACCGACAGCGACACCGAAGCGATTGTTCACGCCTATGACGAGTATGGAACTGATTGTCCCAGGTATCTGCGCGGCATGTTTGCGCTGGCGATCTGGGACAAGCGCAATAAGTCACTGTTTCTGGCGAGAGATCGCGTCGGCAAAAAGCCGCTGCTTTACGCGCAGGTTAATGGCCAGCTTGTTTTCGGATCTGAGTTCATGGCTTTGCTGCAACACCCGGACGTCAGCCGCGAGGTCAACTATGAAGCCATCCATCATTACCTTTCGTTCCTTTGCGTGCCGGCGCCGCTGACCGCTTACCGACAGATTCGCAAGCTGGAACCGGGACACTCCCTGCTGTGGCAGAACGGCGAGATCGAACTCACTCGTTACTGGCAAATTGACTTTACAAACAAACTCTCGATTGCTGAGGCGGAAGCCGGCGAACGCGTCGTCGATCTGCTCCGCGATGCCGTCCGCGTGCGCCTGATGTCGGAAGTGCCGCTGGGAGCCTTTCTCTCAGGCGGGATTGATTCCAGTGCCATCGTCGCCTTGATGGCCCAGGAATCTTCCGACAAAGTGAAGACATTTTCGATCGGCTTCGAAGAGCAGGACTTCAGCGAACTTCATCACGCGCGGCGCGTGGCCGAATATGTCGGTTCGGATCATCACGAGCTGATCGTCAGACCCGATGCGATGGAAATTCTGCCCACCCTGGTGGAACATTACGGCGAGCCTTTTGCGGATTCGTCAGCCATTCCCAGCTATTACGTTTCGCGGGAAACGCGCAAGCACGTCACGGTCGCGCTGAACGGGGATGGTGGCGACGAATGCTTCGCCGGGTACGAGCGATATGCCGGAATGAGTGTGGCCCAGCGATATGTGAAGCTGTTGCCGGCGTCTGTGCGCAACGGTGTCCTCAAAAACCTCGCCAACGCCCTGCCGCAAATTCAGTCGCGCCACAGTCCCCTGCGTAAGGTGCAGCGGTTTGCGATTGTCGCGTCTCGGCCCCCGGCCCAACGTTACCTGAGTTGGGTCAGCGCCTTTGACGAACAAGCGAAATTGAATCTTTATTCGAATGAATTCCGGGCTGAGACGGCCCCGTTTTCAACCGTTGGTTTTCTGGAACCCTGGTTTGCTAAAGCCAACGGAGCTGGGATTGTTGACGCGTCGCTGCTCGCCGACACGATGACGTATCTGCCGAACGATCTCCTGGTGAAGATGGATATTGCGAGTATGACGGTGTCGTTGGAAGCGCGTTCGCCCTTTCTCGATCATCATCTGATGGAATTCGCGGCGAGTTTGCCTGAGCGACTAAAACTGCGGGGATTAACCACCAAGTACCTGCTGAAACGCGTGCTCCGAAAATTTGTGCCGGAAGAAAATCTCACTCGGGCAAAGATGGGCTTTGGCGTTCCGATCGCACACTGGTTTCGCGGCCGGATGCAGCCGTTTTTGCGTGAGACGCTGCTCTCTGATCGCGCATTGTCACGCGGAATGTTCAATCGCGACGCCGTGAAACAGATGATTGATCAGCACGTTGATAACAAAGCCAATCACGATCATCGCTTGTGGACACTGTTGATGTTGGAGTTGTGGTTTCAGCGGTTTATTGATTGATTGTAGCCGGCCGCGGATTTGATGCGGGTCTTGCCTGATTTCCACTATGATTAATCGCCACCACATTGACGCCGCCAACGGTCGTGACGCTTATCGATGGATTGCCCAGAACTGCCCCATCTGTGAGAAGTCGCAACTAAAACAGCTGGGTCGTCGCGGCGGCGCGGCCCATCGCACCCACGCAGGTGTTGAATGCGAGATTTGGTGCTGCTCTGGATGCGGTCTCATTTTTCCCAACCCGATGCCGGTTCCTGTCAATGGAATCGGACAACATTACGGCGTAGATGCTGACGAATATTTTGAACATCATGAGCAGGAGAACAAACTACAAACCGCCCGTTACCTGCTAACGCAAGCCGAGGAATTAATTGGCGGCAAAGGGAGTTTGCTTGATATCGGCGCCGGCCGGGGTGAATTGCTGTGCGTCGCGCGCGATTCTGGTTGGGAGGTGACCGGCATTGAGCCCTCAGCTCAGTTTGCGGCACACGCAACTTCTTTCTCCGGGGTGCCGG
>JBKPEE010000010.1:0-42212 GCA_046728235.1 Acidobacteriota bacterium | reverse complement strand
ATCGTAGCGGCTGGCGCCATTACCGAAATTAATCTCGTGAATCAGCCCCTGGTCGCACAGAAACCGCAACGAGTTATACACCGTCGCAAAACTGATACCGGGCATTTTCCTGCGGGCCGCATCAAAGACCTCCGCTGCCGTGGGATGATGATCGCCCGCCTGGACCACGTCGAGCACCACGCGTCGCTGGCGAGTCAGCCTTACGGCCGCATTTGTGGGGCTAGGCATATATAGAATTATAATAATTCTAAACCAGGCAGTCAAGGCGAGAAACCATGTCGCAGTGAACGTCAAGCGCATTTAAGACTGCATCTTCGAGACTTGGGCAATCGACTCGAAAGTTGACTTGAATGAATCAATTCGAACGAGTTAGTCTTAAGAGGCTTAAGACACAATTAGTTTGAGTTGCAAAAGGAGGACTTGATCCATGCCCGAAGTGGGAGACATGGCTCCGGATTTCGAGTTGAAGAGTCACCTGGTGAAAGACAAGAAGGTGAAGCTTTCGGATTTCCGGGGCAAGAAAAATGTAGTTATGGCGTTTTATCCGCTCGCCTGGACGCCGGTGTGAACGGCTCAGATGCCCGCGTACGAGGCTGACCTCGAACGCTTCGCGGGCTACGATGCTCAGGTGCTGGGCATCTCAGTTGACAGCGTTCCGTGCAATACCGCCTGGGCCAAGAGTCTTGGTGGACTTTCCTACGATCTTCTCAGCGACTTCCATCCCAAGGGTGAAGTAGCCAAAGCGTTCGGCGCTTATCGCGCGAACGATGGCATTTCCGAGCGCGCGCTTTTCGTCATCGATAAGCAGGGAAAGATCGCCTACAAGGATATTCACAACATCTCCGATCAGCCGGACAATGAGGATCTGTTCGAAATATTAAGGAAACTCTAACGCCGATTGGGCGTTTTCAGGTTTGGGGGCGACTGAGCCGCACGCTCGCGGTGCAGTCGCCACGAACAGGAGTTTCCAGATATCTTGCTTCGCCGGCTAATCTTCTTCGGCCTGATAGTTGGATTTGCGGCTGCCATGGTCAAGCCGCAGTCTTCGGTTATCGCCCCCGCTAGCCCTCATTCGATTCCGGCTGACGCGGTAATCGCTTTGGCTGAAGAGGGTTTATTGATCAGGATCCTGTCGGACGGAACGGTGTTGGTCGAAGGACAAACATTCGATTTCGATATCGGCCGGATCAAGATGAGAATCGGCCGTGAAGAAGTGAGGAACTTGATCGACGGTTTCGAGCGCATCAACTTCTTCTCTCTACGTGACGGTTATCGCGATAAAGCCGATGGATGTTGGGACGGCGGGCGCACCCACTGTGTCCTGATTATGCGTACCATCACGCTTACGTTGAATGGCAGGACAAAATCAGTTACCCGCTATCCTTACGAATGCCTGGAAAAGGATGGCTCCTCCCGCCCGCACGAGCTGGTGGCGCTCGAAAAGCAGATCGAGGATGCCGTTGACCTCAAGCGATGGCGCCGCGGGTTTTAAAGCGACCACTATCTCCCGCTGGTCCATCATAACGATGTGTCTCCGCCTACCATGCTCAGTTCAGATTTGTTAACCTACAGCGACAATGACCATTTCCAGAAAATGCGTTCCGTTCACGCCCTTTGATCGTGAACTGGCAAAGAGCACGGTTGCGATCGTCACTGCCGGCGGTGTGCATCTGAAGGATCAGAAACCATTCAACATCGCTGACGAACTTGGCGATCTTGGCTACCGGGAAATTCCGCCCGACGTCGACTCGGCAAACCTCATGGTCAGTCATCATCATTACGATCATGCGGACGCGGACCAGGACATCAACGTTGTGTTCCCCATCGACGTGCTTCGTGATCTGCACGCCCAGGGTTTTATCGGCGGTATCGCGACCAAGCACATCGGTTACATGGGGTATACCCAGCAGCTCAAAGCGATGTATGAAGGCACGGCTCGGGAAATCGCCAACGACATAGACAAAGCTTCGCGGGCCGATGCAGTCGTCCTTACCGGCGGTTGACCCAACGTTTGTCACCGCACGGTCGTCGCGGTCCAACGGGAAATTGAGATGAAAGGCGTTCCCACGGTACTAATTACAGTTAGCCCCGAGGTGTCCGCCCAGATGCGCCCGCCGCGCGCGCTTTATCCCCAGGGATTCAAGATTGGTAACAGCCTCGGCCGGCCCGGAATGCGCGATTTGCAAAGGAAAGTTTTGCACGACGCGTTGAGCCTGCTGACCCAAAATACGCGGCCCGGAGACTTTATCACCATCGAATATCCCGAGTATGGCGAGCAATACGAACCGCCGCGAGTGAAGAAGCTCTGAAGCTTTAAGCCAACCTGCGTTTCTCTTTTTGGGTGAATACTTCCCAGACTCTCGACACACCGACGCTCCGGAGCGTAGAATCTGCAGCAGTGATTCCAGGCCTCAAAAGAGTTTTAACATTGCGCTCGTTGTTGGCGCTCGGGCTGATGTTTTGGTGTGCCGGCGCCGCCTGCATGATGGTCAGCTATGCGCGGGTCGCAGCGAACGAAGCGGGCGAATCCGTCCTGATGGCCCACACAATGGGTTCGATGCCGATGGACGCGCATGCCTGCTGCAAGGCGAGACATCAATCGGCAAAAAGGCGATTAGAATCGAAGCCGTCTGAATCAGCTCAGTTGGAGCTGTTGACGATGCCGTCGACGCCGACCCCCTCCGGCGTGATGAACTGTTGTCCTCTGACCAGCGGTTCGATTGTTGCTGTTTCGCGTTCACAATCGCATGATCGTTCGACGCTTTTACACCAATCGCGTTCTTCCACGCTTTTGTCAGTCATCTCAGATTCATCACCTCTTTCAGTTCCGCTGCGACTACCCAATCGGTCCCATTCCTATCTGCTCGATTGTGCCTTTCTGATTTAGAAGTCTGCCTGAAATTCGCATCACCGCCGCTGCTGCGGCGGCAGAAGGGCATCAGTCTGGTTGCTGATGCCGGGCAATAACTTCTAATTTGGGAGAAATAAAGATGAATAAAGTTCGAAAGTTTCTGCCGGGCTTTGCGCTCGTGCTGACTATCGCGATGGCGGGAATCGCCGCCGCGCAAAATCCGGTGCCGGCTAACGCCGGCAGCAAGAACGACTCATGTTGCTGCGCGTCGTCAGGTTGTTGCGGCGACTCAGGCGACGTGAAGAAGAAAGACGCGATCAAGAATCATGTCGCGTCTGGGGGCAAAGACGATTGCTGCGCATGCTGTGGCGACTCGCGCGACATGAAGAAGAAAGACGCGATGAAGAATCACGCTCAATCTTCTGACAAGCATGACTGCTGCTGCTGTGGCGACTCATGTGCAATGAAAGACATGAAGACCAAGTCGTAAGACTTGCCTGACTCTTTGTCTTTCAACGGGCGCGGTGCTTGTTCAGGCCGCGCCAGTTCAACTTTGATTCGAGGCCGACTATGTTGCCGAAAAAAGTGCTTGACCCTGGAACTAATTCCAGACTCTACAATCCGTTTCGTAATGATGATTCTCGCAAGCAGGATCCCTGGCGAATCGGCAAACTGGCGGCAGCCTGCGGCGTCAGCGCGGACACTCTACGCCATTACGAGCGTAAGGGTGTGCTCAAATGGTGGCTTCATCCGCATGACGACGGACGATCCGGAAGCCCTGAAAGCGATCCATGAATTCTTGCGCTTTCAAATTCGTGAACATATGACGGGCGATCCCATGGAACCGAACAGCAACCCATAAGAGCACGCGGGCGATGGCCCAGGCCTCGCCCGCATGCAACTTCAGATTGATGTCAACAATTCGCAATCGCTGGCTGGTCGCGCTCATGTTGATGTGTGCGTATTCAGTGACTGCGCAGCATCGACACCCGGCGGCCACACCGACACCGACGCCAAAAGCGTCTCCCTCCACAACTCCGTCGATGGACAAGATCCCCGGAATGCAAATGCCGGCGCCGTCGCCTTCTCCGACCCCACAAATGAACATGCCAATGCCTTCCGCAAGTCCGATTGCAAGCCCGATGGGCCAAATGCCGGGCATGAACATGAGCGGGATGAACATGAACCTGGGACCGCTGCTGGTAATGAATGGCGACGAAATGAGAATACGGGTCGGCTCGAGCGAGAAGAACACGATGTCGATGGGCGCGATGGGATCGGGAACATCCTTGCTGCCGTCCTCGTCGCCGATGTACATGGAGCATTGGGTCAAAGGCGATTGGCTGCTGATGCTTCACTACAACATCGTCATCGACGTGAATCATCAAGGCGGACTTCGCGGCAACACGAAATTTGAGTCAGCGAATTGGTTTATGCCGATGGCTTATCACAAACTGGGCCGGGGCACCCTGCAATTGCGGGGCATGTTCAGTGCCGAGCCTTTTACGTTTCCGCCTGGCGGTTCGCCATTACTGTTTCAGACCGGCGAGACCTACAAAGGGCGCCCCCTAATTGATCGTCAGCACCCGCACGATCTGTTTATGGAGTTATCTGCCCAATACACGCTGCCGCTGGGCGATCGTGGGACATGGTTTGCCTATATCGGTTATCCCGGCGAGCCGGCCCTGGGCCCACCCGCGTTCATGCATCGCGTGTCAGCCGCCGAGAATCCGTCCGCCACGCTCGCGCACCACCTGCAGGATTCAACCCATATCAGCTTCGGTGTTTTTACCACGGGAATTACTTATCGTTGGCTGAAGATCGAAGGATCAATCTTTAACGGACGCGAGCCGGATGAAAACCGTTATGACTTTGACGCTCACAAGTGGGACTCGCATTCATTGCGCCTCAGCATTGCGCCGAACAAAAACTGGACGGCCCAGGTGAGCTATGGTTTTCTGAAAAGTCCGGAAAATCAGGAACCAAACATCGATATCGACCGCACGACCGCGTCGCTGCAATACAACCTGCCGTTTAATAATGGTAACTGGGCAACGGCCCTAATCTGGGGACGCAATCACTTACATGACCCTGACGGGATTCACCATGCAAATGGATATACCCTCGAGTCGAACGTAAATTTCATTAACAAAAACTACCTGTTCGCGCGGATTGAGCTGGTCGACAAAGATGACCTCTTGCGCGTAACAGATCTGATCAAGCTGGGCATCACGGAAACCCACCCATCGTTTCGAATTGGTGCCTACACCTTCGGCGGCGCGCGCGACATCTGCAACACAAACAGAGTATCGCTGGCGTTCGGTGGCGACGTAACCTTCTATTCAAAACCGGCGACTCTTGATCCCATCTACGGCCGCAATCCGATCTCCTGGAAACTGTTCGTGCGAATTCGCCCGGCCAGGATGACGAGCAAATCTCACCCCTCACATGACCAGATGAATGGGCCTTAACGGCTCCCTGTCAGTTTCCAGGATGCGATGCAGCCGAGACCACGCAGGTGTCAGACCGTGCTCCGGCCGGTCACAAGATTAATGACGAGCACAATTACCGCGAGCACCAGCAATAGGTGAATGAATCCCCCAAAGGTGTAGCTAGATACCAGGCCAACCAACCACAACACCAAGAGAATGACAAAAATTGTCCACAGCATTGTCGTTTTTCCTCCTCCAATAGTTGGAACCGCGTAGCTAGAATGAGGGCAATGGCTGTGCCCGAAGCGTGCGCGCAAATATTCTGAATGTTCTTATCGTTTGCAGCTCCCCGGTTGAATTGAGATGTTGCGGGCGGCGACAAGAGTGTACGGAAGTACGGCGGATGAACGGACTCGACGACCTCCGCGCTCCGGGGATCACGGGGAAACGGTTTGTTAAATTTTCATCGCGAGGGCGTTCTATTTCTGTCGAGTTAAAGCTGGACTTTCTGCCCGGCATTATGGCTAAATTGCACTACTCGCGGTGGATGCGAGCATTGAGTGGCCAAAGGATTTCGCGTTCGCAAATCTCCCGACGCGCCTTCGCTTCAATCCTCTGGTTCCGTTTGACTGAACAATTTGCCTGAGTAGTTGCCGCTGGCGCTCCTCATATTTAAAGAAAAGTTATGAGTTTCGGTATTGAGAAGTTCTCGGGTCGATCCCAACGAGCGACCAGGATGGTAGTTGTCCTCATTGCGACTATGTTGATAGCCGGCGCGGTCTCCGTCATACGTTACCGCAGCACGAAGTTACCCGTTGAGCGAATTAACTATTCTCAACTGTACGCTCTTGCGGAAGCCGGTTCAGCGACGGCAGTCGTGATTGATAATGACGCTCTGATCGTGACGCGCCTTGACGGCACCGTTGTCGAAAGCACCGTAGCCGGAGAATCGTTTCGGCAAACGATTGTTGAGCTGTTCAGAAAGAATCGCATACCTGTCGAGTTCGCATCGACTCAGCCCAGTCTCGCGGTGACGATAGTCACTTACTCATGGCCCATGGTCGTGCTGGCATTGTTTGGATTCGTAGGTTGGCGAGTTTACGCAACGGTGAACGGTCGTACCGGAAACTTCAATCTCAGCGATCACAGCGGCAAACAGAAGACCACCTTCGCTGATGTTGCCGGCGTCGACGAGGCGAAGGCTGAATTGGCTGAGACTATAGAATTCCTCAAAGACCCGATCAGCTTCGGCCGGCTTGGCGGGCGCGCCCCGCGCGGGGTCCTCCTTTATGGCCCGCCGGGAACCGGCAAGACCCTGCTTGCGAGAGCTGCTGCCGGCGAAGCAGGCGTGCCATTTCTGTCGGTTTCGGGATCCAGTTTTCAGGAAAAGTTCGCTGGTGTCGGCGCCGCGCGCGTGCGACGCCTGTTTGCGCGCGCGCGAAAACTTTCGCCTTGCATCATCTTCATCGATGAAATTGATGCGCTGGGGCGGCAACGCGGGCGGGGCAACGATTCAGGTTCCGCTGATCAGGACCAGACCCTCAACCAGTTATTAGTCGAGATGGACGGTTTCGATCAGACCTCCAGCGTCGTCGTGATTGGGTCGACCAACCGTCCGGATGTTTTGGACTCCGCGTTAACTCGGCCGGGAAGATTCGATCGTGAAATCATGGTTAACCTGGCTGATATGCGGGGACGAGAAGCAATTCTGAACGTTCACGCGCGTAACATTCCGCTGGATCGCGATCTCGATTTGAATTGGATTGCGCGCGGCACTCCCGGATTTTCCGGCGCTGATCTGGCTAACCTTTTGAATGAAGCCGCAATCGCCGCCACCCGAGATTCGCATGAATCAGTAGCGCGCCGGCACATTGAATACGCGCGTGACAAGATCCTGATGGGCGTCGAACGCCAGGGATTCCTGATGGATGAGGACGAGCGCTACGCGACAGCCGTCCACGAAGCCGGCCATGTCGCTGTGGGACTGGCAGTAAAAAATGGCGACCCGATTCACAAAGTCTCGATTCTGCCTCGAGGCCGGGCGCTCGGAGTCACTCAATCCCTGCCCGATCGCGACCGATTGATGAAGAAGCGAGAATATCTCGAAGATCAGATTGCGGTTCTGTTGGGCGGACGAGCCGCCGAACAGATTGTTTTGCACACGATGACGGCCGGAGCGTCCAACGACATCGAGCGGGCGGTGGAAATCGCCGGCAAGATGGTGCGTGAATTCGGAATGAGCCCGCTGGGCCCCATCTATGTCGGTGACAAGCCGCCCGGTCAAAGCCAGAGCCTTCTGGATCGAGCAGACGATGCAACCAGCGAGATTATCAATGCGCAACTCGAAAGAGCTCATGAAGTTGTCGAGTCTCAGCGAGGCTCGATTAGCCGGCTGGTCGAGTTGCTCCTCGAGCGCGATACTGTAGAAGCTGACGATATTCAAAGGTGCTTTGAGATGGCACCGTTACCGCCGGTTGTCAACGAGATGCAATTCCGGCCGGTGGCCGATCGGACCTAGATTTCTCAGCGCTTTAGCCAAATTTGTCGTGTGCGGCTGATCGAAGAGCGGCGCGGACTTATTGTTGACGAGAATGAAAATGTTCCGTAGAGTTCCGAAAGCAATGACGACGCGTCTGGCATCCCTCTTACTTCTGCTCGTGCTGGTTGGTGGCGCGTTTGCGGGAGTCCCGCTGAGTTTTGGCGAGAACCAGTGCAGCATGGGCGGCATGATGGACATGGAGTGCTGCAAGGCCATGCGGCTGCAGCAAAGTCGAACCAGGTTCACTCGAGAAGAAGAGCTGCTCTGTGCGCTTAATTGCGCACAGAACGGAACAACGTTGCCCGCGGGCGTCATCCGGATAATGCCGCTGGCGCAAACTACTCAGCCAGCGCACCCAGCCTTGACACAGCCTTTGCCGCTTCCGGTTTTGTTTTCAAGTGCCGGCGCGCAGGCGCTTGGTCCGCCAGGTTCTCCACCCACATACCTTCGCAATCTCACACTTCTGATCTGATTTCGGAAAAGTGCCGTAGTGTCTTCTGTCGACCCTGAAAAGTCGCGCAGAGGTTCGTCTATTCGTGTGCTCTTCGCGCGCACTTAACTACTTCTTGGGAGGATCAGATGAAGCAGGCTTTTGTACTTTCTTCGCTCTTACTGGTGGGTGTTATCAGCTTCGCCGCCTGCATGAAATCAGCGAGCAACATCTCCACGGCTAAGCCGATCGCTTCGGCCACCGTAAACAACTTGACCGCGACGCTTTCAAACTCCTCTGGTCAATTGAAACAGGGCGATCAGGAGTTAACGCTCACCTTCACCGACTCGTCCGGCAAGCCGGTCGACGTGGGCGCCGTGTCGCTGAACTTTCATATGCCGGCAATGGGCGGCATGGCGGCGATGAATGACGCGGTGACGCTGACCACCACCGTAACGCCGGGTGTCTACCACGGACAGGTAAATATCTCGATGGCCGGCGAGTGGCAGGGGCAGTTGGCTTTCGAAGGATCGGCGGGAAAAGGCAAGACGACGTTCAGCGTGACGGCGCGGTGACTTGGACAATGCGCTGCCGGCGACCCGACTGCAGCGCAACCGTCCCGGTTGCTCTTTTCAGTTCGCGCTGCGCGCTCATTGCAAGCGAGACGCTTGCGCTCCAGTCATGATCCATCGACTCATCGAATTCAGCATGCGCAATCGCGGTCTGGTGATCGCGATCTATCTCGGGCTGGCGGCATGGGGCTACTGGGCTTTGCTGCACACTCCCATCGATGCCATTCCCGATCTGTCCGAGAACCAGGTGATTGTTTTCACCGATTGGACGGGACGTTCGCCCCAGGAAGTCGAGGATCAGGTCACCTACCCACTGGTTACGAACCTGCAGGGGTTGCCGGGTGTGCGCGTGGTGCGCGCCAGTTCGGCATTTGGATTTTCGATGATCAACCTCATTTTTGAAGACCACGTCGATCTTTATTGGGCCCGCACTCGCGTGCTCGAACGATTAAATCTGGTCACCGCACAGTTGCCGCAGGGCGTGACCCCCACGCTGGGACCAGATGCATCCGGTGTTGGTCAGATCTTCTGGTACACGCTGGAAAGCGACCAGATGAATCTGCGTGAGCTGCGCTCAGTGCAAGACTGGTTTGTTCGTTATCAGCTGAACTCGGTTCCCGGGGTGGCGGAAGTGGCCAGCGCTGGGGGATACGTGCAGCAGTACCAGATTGACGTCGATCCGAACAAGTTGCGTTCGTATGCGCTCCCCTTCTCGCTGGTCGTTGATGCGGTTCAGCGTTCGAATCGAAATGTCGGCGGCAACGTCGTCGAGCAGGCGGGCCAATGGTCGGTGGTGCGCGGTGTCGGACTAATTGAGTCGACCGCTGATATCGAGAACATCGTGCTGACCGCGCAGAACGGCATTCCGATTTACGTCAAGAATGTGGCGGACGTGAAGCTTGGCAATGCGTTTCGTCAGGGCGCGCTGGACAAAAACGGTAAAGAATCAGTCGGCGGGGTAGTGATCGCGCGGTATGGGGTGAACACCCTGGAAGTGATTGACGCGATTAAGCAGAAGATCGCGAGCATCCAGAGTGGATTGCCTAAAGGCGTCCAGGTGGTTCCGTTCTACGATCGCACGCAACTGATTCAGCGCGCGACCCACACTCTGAAACGCGCGCTGATCGAAGAACTAATCCTCGTCACGCTGGCCCATATCGTCTTCCTGGCGCACTTTCGCTCGATATTAATTGTGACAATTCCTCTGCCGCTGGCGGTGCTGCTCGCGTTTCTCTTCATGTATTACATGGGGATCAGCTCGAACCTTATGTCGTTGTCAGGCATCGCGATCGCTATCGGTGTCCTGGTTGACGCAGGAATTGTCGTTACCGAAAACGCTTTTCGCTTTATCGAAAAGCGAGATGTCGATCCGAAGGATCGACCGCTTGTCTGGCGAACGGTTTTGGAATCGACGCGCCTCGTTGGTCGGCCAATATTCTTTTCGATGGCCATCATCATTCTCGCGTTCGTTCCCGTATTCGCGCTCACCGGTGAAGAAGGAAAGCTGTTCCATCCCCTGGCCTTCACGAAGACGTTTGCGATGGTCGGCGCGACGATTATCGCCGTGACGCTCGGGCCCGTGCTTTGCACCTTCCTTTTGCGCGGTAAGTTTCATGCCGAGCAGGCGAACCCGGTGATGCGCGTTCTTCATTTCATCTATCGGCCGATCCTGCGTTTTGCGCTGCATCATCGGGTGATAACGGTTGCCTTGGCAATCCTCTTGTTTGCTGGCGCCATCTTTCTCGCCGCAGGGATCGGCAAGGAATTTATGCCGCCGCTTAATGAAGGGGACCTGATGTTCATGCCGGTTACCGATCCGGCGATCTCAATCGATCAGGCATTAAAGATCACCCAACGACAGGATGAAATTCTGAAAGGCGTTCCTGAAGTCGAATGGGCGGTTGGAAAGGCCGGGCGCGCTGAAACATCGACTGATCCCTCGCCCATCAACATGACTGAAACTGTGGTCCACCTGAGGCCGCCGGAACAGTGGCGTGCTGGTCTGACTCGCGAATCATTAATTGCTGAGTTGGATGAGAAGCTGCGCATACCCGGCGTCACCAACATCTGGACGCAGCCAATCAAGAACCGCATCGATATGCTTTCGACGGGAATTCGCTCCCAGGTCGGCATCAAGATTTTCGGAAACGATCTGAACATGCTTGAAAAATTATCCGAGCGCACCGCTGAAGTTGTGCGGGGCGTGCCGGGAGCGAAGGATGTCTATCCCGAGCAGATCAGCGGCGCGCCTTACGTGGATATCAAGATCAATCGCCCCGCTGCCGCGCGTTACGGGATTGACGAACAGGCCATAAACGACGCGATTGAAAAGGGAATCGGCGAGACGAACCTTTCCGTAACGATCGAAGGTCGCCGTCGTTTCCCAGTGCGGGTCCGCTTCGCCCCCGAGTTTCGCGGCAGCGTGCAAAAGCTTGGTGAAATTCCGGTTACCTCGCCGGCCGGTCAGCCCATTCCCCTGTCGCAACTGACTGACATTAGCGAGGCGCAGGGGCCGACGATGATTTCCAGCGAAAACGGCTTGCTGCGCGGCACTGTGTTGCTGAACGTACGCGGGCGGGATGTGGGCAGCTTTGTGGATGAAGCAAAGGCCGCGATTGCGCGCCAGGTGCAGATGCCGGCCGGCTACTACGTCGAATGGAGCGGTGAGTACGAGAACCAGCAACGGGCGCGAAGCCGATTGCTCCTCGTCGTGCCCATTGTGCTGATCGTGATTTTTGCCTTGCTTTACATCACCTATCACTCAGCGTTGGAGGCTGCGCACGTGTTGCTCGCCGTGCCCTTTGCTTTGACCGGCGGGATCTATCTGCTGTGGTTTTTGAAATACAACTTTTCCGTCGCGGTGTGGGTAGGTTTCATCGCCCTGTTTGGCACCGCGGTGCAAACAGCAGTCGTGATGGTGATCTATCTGGAGGAAGCAGTTGAACGAAAGAAGCAGGAACTGGGCCAATTAACTCGCGCTTCGTTAGTTGACGCCGTGATCGAAGGCGCGTTGCTTCGCCTTCGTCCGAAGGTGATGACGGTTTCAACGGTGGTCGCATCATTGCTACCAATCATGTGGAGCACGAGCGCCGGAGCGGAAGTGATGAAGCCGCTCGCCACACCGGTTTTGGGCGGCATGGTCTCGAGTCTGCTGCACGTGCTGGTGGTAACGCCAGTGATCTTTTTCTGGTTGCGCGAACGCCAGTTGGAAAAAGGGGCGGGGCGGAGCGCTTGACTGCGCCATCGCAAGAGATGTTTACGAACAAACGAAATTCGCTGCTCCCACACATGGCCGTCGCGTTAATGCTGTGTCTGTTGACGAGAACGGTGCTCGGGCAAACCACAAGCCAACGGGATCCAACACCGGCCCAGACGCGAGCATCGCATTATCTCGATCAGACCAGTGGCATGAGCTCGGATGAAGCGGTCGCTTACGCCCTGACACACAATGCCGAACTTCAGGCAGCCAGAAAAGAGATCGATGCTGCTAAAGCAATGGTCAAACAGGCTCGGCTGCGCGCGAACCCGATGCTGGACTTGGCAGGAAATCGTCAGATTCCGCCCGGCAAAGACAACTCCATGATGGCCGGAGTTTCGCTCCCGCTCGAACTTAATGGCCGGCGTCCGGCACGCATAGCCGTCGCCGAACGCGAAGTTGAAGTGCGAGAGCATGAAGTCGCTAATCGCGAGCGCCTGCTCGCTGGAGAAGTGCGCGTGAAATTTGGCGAGGCGCTGGCAGCCGCGCTAAAACTTATCTTTACAGATCAGCTTGTCGACGCTAACCAGCAAAGCTTCAATCTGATCGCCGCGCGGGTCATCGAAGGGGCAACGCCACCGCTCGAACAGAACATGGCTCTGGTTGAGCTGAATCGACTGAAATCGATGCGCGAGACAGCCGAAGGGAAAGTCGAAGTGGCACTGCTGGAACTGAGAAACCTGATCGGAATGTCTCCCGAACAGCCGCTGCGATTGCGGGGCGATTTCGATCATTTGATTGATCAATTGGCGCCGGTTGAGGACGCTATAGTCCGTGCAGTCCATGAGCGGCCCGACGTACAGGCGTTCCGCGCAAACGAAAGTCTGGCCGAGGCGCGAATCGAGCAGGCACGCGTTGAGGGACGTTGGGATGCGAAAGTCAACGCCGGCTACGAACGAATGAATTCAAGCTTTCCCGTGTTCGGCGTCAACGGGCAGGGCGCCCTGCAACCGGTGCAGGATGTGTTTCACTTTCTGAAACTCGGCGTCTCGATCGATCTGCCGGTGCGCAACAAGAACCAGGGCGGCATTGAAGCCGCGGTGGCGGAATCAGAAGCCGCTAAGTCGCGCCGCGAATTCGCTGAATTGACCGTGCGCCGTGAAGTAGCCGCAGCCTATGTCCAATACGACCGCGCCGTGAAACCGGAAGAGATCTTTCGCGTTGGAGCGCGCGACGCCGCGCAGGCAAACCTTGACGTGGTAAGACAAACATACGAACTCGGGTCGAAGTCCCTGCTCGATTACATTGCCGAACAAAGACGATTTATCGAGTTGGAGAATGATTTCATCGATGCCCAGCTGGCCGTCTACAACGCGCGGGTAGACATCCTGCGCGCCACGGCATCGCCGGAGTTGATGAAGAAATGAGGTCGGACCCGTCTGCATTAGGCGGCGGTTGATCTTTGCCACGAAAAGCGCAAAAGGCACAAAAGTTATGAACGACGAAGTTAATAAATCGATCGAAGCAGGCACGGCAAAGGTGCCGGCCCGATCACGCAGCCTTCCGATCATCATCGCGATCGTAGCAGTCGTCGCGGTGGTTGCCTCGGTCACTGTTTGGCGCCTGTGGCCGAAGCAGGCGGGAAAGCCAGTTGCTGCTCCGCGGACCGTTACTTTCGAACAATCTGCTGAAACTCCTACTGCTTCTTCAGCAGAGCAAAGGTTGACGTTGACGCCCGCACAACTGCGCGGCGTGCAATTGAAGACCGAGACGGTGGGCGAAGCTCCATCAACCGAAGCTGCCAGTCAAATGGCGACTGGAGTCGTGCAGGCCAACAGTTACAAAGAAACGCCGGTCGTATCGCTCGTCGGTGGCATCGTACGAACGGTCAGTGCGGAACTGGGACAGAACGTGAGTCGCGGCCAACGCGTCGCCGTCGTCTTCAGTAATGAACTGGCTGATGCGCAATCACGTTATCTAACCGCCGTTGCGACGCTGGATGAGCACCATCGTCATCATATGCGGACCGCTAAACTGGTTGAGATTGGCGCGGCGAGCCGGCAGGAACTGGAGATGGCCACTTCCCAGTATCGCGAGGCTGAGTCGAATGTGGCTGATCTAAGACAAAAACTTGTTTTGTTGGGAATGCCGGCGTCGCGGATCGAGGGACTCAAGGATACTTCACAGATTAGCTCTGAAGTTACGGTTACGTCGCCCTCGTCCGGCACCATTACTGGACGATCCGTCAATCCGGGCGAGGTCATCGAAGCCAACAAGGAACTGATGCGCGTAACGGACCTGTCTACTATCTGGGTTGTTGGTCAGGTCTACGAAAAGGATCTCGCTATCGTGCGGGTGGGCAGTGGCGCAAACATAACTTCAGATGCTTATCCCGGGCGAGTCTTTCGCGGTCGTGTGACCTATGTCGATCCGAAGATCGATCCAGCGACGCGAACTGCCCAGGTCCGAATTGAAATGGCGAATCCGCGCCAAATGTTTAAGATTGGTATGTTCGTCAACGTGGCGTTCGGCGCCCTCGGCGCCGGAGAAAAGACGATCGCGACGGTGCCTAAGGACGCAGTGCAGACTATTAATAACCAGCAAGTCGTCTTTGTGGTGACCGACAAGCCAAATGAATTCATTATGCGGCCAGTGCGAATCGGCGCCGAGGCCAATGGTTTTTACCCCGTGCTGGAAGGATTGAACGTGGGCGATCGAGTAGTTACGGACGGTAGTTTTCTCTTGCGCGCTGAATGGACCAAATCGCATGGCGCGCAATGATTTTCAATGGTAAACGTTTAGGTGGAAACACAAAGTCATACTTCGAAAGCTGACAGATCAGCAAAGGATCCAGTCTGCGGAATGACTGTCGATCCGCAGAAGGCCGCCGGTTCATTCGACTACCACAGCCAGACATACTTTTTCTGTTCGCTCGGTTGCCGCGAAAAGTTCAAAGCGGATCCGGAACGGTATCTGAGGCCTCAACCTGTCACGCCGATTGGGATCCAGCGATCGCAGCCCACAACTGTCGCTCACGAAACAGGCGGGCCGCCCTCCGACTACACCTGCCCAATGCATCCCGAAGTGCGCGAGACAAAACCGGGCCCCTGTCCAAAATGCGGCATGACGCTCGAACCTGTGATGGTCACGCGACCAGCGCAGAAAACCGAATACACCTGTCCCATGCATCCCGAGATCGTGCGCGATGCGCCCGGGAGCTGTCCCATCTGCGGAATGGCGCTGGAGCCGCGGACCGTCTCGCTCGCGGAAGAGAAGAATCCCGAACTCATTGAGATGGCCCGGCGCTTTTGGGTGAGCCTGGTGCTGTCGATCCCGCTGCTTCTAATCGCCATGAGTGAAATGCTGCCAGGCAATCCGTTTGCGCGCCTGGTGCCGATGCGCTCGATCGTCTGGATTCAGCTTGGGCTGGCAACGCCAGTGGTTTTATGGGGCGGCTGGCCGTTCTTTGTTCGCGCGTGGCAATCGATCGTGAATCGCAGTCTGAATATGTTCACGTTGATTGGGTTGGGCGTCGCGGTGGCATATGTCTACAGCCTGCTGGCCGCGATTGCGCCGCAAATTTTTCCAGCGTCGTTTCACGACGCGATGGGTAACGTGCCCGTCTATTTTGAGGCCGCCGCAGTGATCACTACCCTGGTTTTATTGGGCCAGGTGCTGGAGTTGAAAGCGCGCAGTTCTACCAGCGCTGCGATCAAATCATTGTTGGAACTCGCGCCAAAGATGGCGCGCAGAATTGCGTTGGATGGTAGCGAGCGCGACATGCCGCTCGAGCAGGTACACGTTGGCGATTTGTTGCGCGTAAGGCCCGGAGAGAAGGTGCCGGTGGATGGCGTGGTCGTCGAGGGGACGAGCGCGGTCGATGAATCGATGGTCACCGGGGAACCGATCCCGGTTGAAAAAAGCGCGGGCGATCGAGCAATCGGAGCGACGGTAAACGGAACTGGATCGTTTGTAATGCGCGCGGAGCGTGTCGGCGCTGAGACTTTGCTCTCCCAGATCGTGCAGATGGTGTCGGACGCACAACGCAGTCGCGCGCCGATCCAGAAAATCGCCGACGTCGTCTCAGCTTACTTTGTGCCGATCGTTATTCTGGTCGCGGTCATTACCTTCGTCGTCTGGGCCAGCGTTGGACCAGAGCCGCGCTTTGCCTATGCCATCATTAATGCCGTGGCCGTGCTCATCATTGCCTGTCCCTGCGCGCTGGGGCTGGCGACGCCCATGTCGATTATGGTGGCGACCGGTAGAGGCGCCCAGGACGGTGTGCTCTTCAAAGACGCCGAGGCAATAGAAGTGCTGCGCGCGATAGACACGCTCGTTGTTGATAAGACCGGCACCCTCACTGCGGGCCAGCCGGAGCTGGTTTCGGTAATACCACTTGATGGCTTCAATGAACGTCAACTGCTGCGTTTCGCTGCCAGCCTCGAGCGCGGCAGCGAACATCCGCTGGCCGCAGCGATCGTGGCCGGGGCTCTTGACCGGGGGATCGAATTAGCTAAGGCCGACTCGTTTGAATCACTCACCGGCAAGGGCGTGAAAGGTGTAGTCGACCGGCAACCGGTTAGTTTGGGGAACCGCTCATTGCTGGCTCTACTTGGAATCGAAGCGGAGGCGCTGGCCGGCGCCGCCGAAAAACTTCGGGCTGACGGTCAAACGGTCATGTTCGTAGCTGTTGATGAACGGCCCGCAGGTTTGCTTGGCGTTGCCGATCCGATCAAGGCAAGCACGCCCGAAGCAATCAAAGAACTGCGCGCCAGAGGAATTCGCATCGTCATGCTCACCGGAGACAGTCGCACGACCGCCGCCGCGGTGGCGCGGAATCTCAACATTGACCAGGTGTTTGCGGAAGTCCTGCCAAATGAAAAAGCTGACGTGATTAGGCGGCTTCAAAGCGCCGGACAGAAAGTTGCGATGGCCGGCGATGGAATCAATGATGCACCCGCGCTGGCCCAGGCCGAGGTCGGAATTGCCATGGGTACGGGCACGGACATCGCGATGCAGAGTGCGGACGTAACTTTGGTGAAGGGCGATCTGCGTGGCATTGTCCGCGCGATTCGACTCAGCGGGGTCACGATGCGCAACATCAAACAGAACCTGTTCTTTGCTTTTGTCTACAACTCGATCGGCGTGCCTATAGCCGCCGGAATCCTTTATCCGGTCTTTGGTCTGCTGCTGAGTCCGATGATCGCCGCCGCGGCGATGAGCTTTAGCTCCGTATCAGTAATCGCGAACGCGCTGCGATTGCGGAAAGCAAAGCTAAGTTAACCCGAGCAGCTTCCAACTTCATGGCGCAGTCTCCTTTGAAAAAGCCGCCACGATTTTCTCCAGCGTGCTCCAATTTCTGGTGCTCGCCGTGACGCCGAACTCCTTTTCGACCCAGTTATTCGGAAAACCGAACCAACCCGTCTTTTTGCGACGCGCCCGGATGAACACTGCTCGATCGTGCATCGCCACAACTTTGAATTTTTCAGTCTTCGACTCGAGCGGCGGCTTAAGGCGCGGGCTGGGTGCGCGTAACAGAACGCAGAACAGCATCACATCGCCCCGCTTAATTCGTTTAAAAGGATTGTCGGCCACGATCGCCTGAAGCTCTGCGAACGGAAATAGCAGCACCGCGATCTCATGACCAAAGGTACTTAAGAGTTGTTGCTCGATCTTTTTTACGAGAGCCTTAACGTCAGTTGCTTTCGTGCTAAAGATTACGTTGCCGCTGGCGATGTAGGTCTTGACGTTACGAAATCCGGCGCCGATGAAGGCGGCCGCCAGGGCGTCCATCTTGATCAGTTTATTTCCGCCGACATTGATGCCGCGTAAGAAGGCGACATATGTTTGCTGGGGAGGCATCGGGAACCATTTATGGCCGGAGCGCAATTAAAAGAGGGAATGTCCCATATGTCTACATGAATCCTAAAACCTACGGTTTTGCGGGTTTCAGTCCGCGCTCTTCCAGCAACGGCTCGACGATCGGATCGCGGCCGCGGAAGTTGCGGAACGTCGTCGCGACATCCTGCGTACCGCCCTTTGACAGGACCAGGTCGCGGAAGCGTTGACCGTTCTCCCGCGTCAAGCCGTTGTGTTCCTTGAACCAGTAAAAGGCGTCATCGTCCAGAACCTCACTCCAGAGGTAAGCGTAGTAGCCGGCCGAGTAGCCGCCATCCCAAATGTGCGAGAAATACGTAGTGTGATAACGCGGCGGCACCTGTGTCAGCTCGATCTGAAAACGCTTGAGCGCGTCAGCCTCGAATTTGTTCGCATCCTGCTGGGGCGCGCTGGGCGGCAACGAATGCCAGGCCATGTCGAGCAGGGCCGCAGCAACATATTCAGTCACCGCATAGCCCTGGTTGAAAGTCCGCGAGCGCTTGATCTTGTCGACCAGCGTCTGCGGCATCGGCTTGCCGGTTTGATAATGCTTAGCGTAGTTCGCAAAAACGGTTGGGTCGAGTGCCCAGTGCTCGTTGAACTGCGACGGAAACTCGACGAAGTCGCGCGGCACGCCGCCCAGCATCGGATACCGGATGTTCGCGAACATTGCATGCAGAGCGTGACCGAACTCGTGGAACATCGTGGTCACATCGTCGAAACTAAGCAGCGCGGGCTGGCCAGGGCTGGGTTTGCTGAAGTTACAGACATTGATGACCACCGGCTGGGTCCCCAGCAACCCACTTTGATCGACGAAACTGTCCTGCCAGGCGCCGCCATCTTTGTTTGAACGCTGAAAATAATCCGCATAGAAGAGCGCCAACGATTTTCCGTTGGCGTCGAACACTTCAAAGACTCGCACGTCCGGGTTATAGACCGGTAAGTCCGTTCGTTCCTTGAAAGTGATGGCGTAGAGTTTGTTGGCCGCAAAGAACACGCCGTCATGCAGTACCCGGTCAAGCTCGAAATACGGTTTGATATGCGAGTTGTCGAGGTCGTATTCAGCCTTACGAACTTTCTCGGCATAGTACTGCCAGTCCTGTGGGCCAAGGGTGAAGCCACCCTTTTCCGCGTCAATCAGTTTTTGCATACGCGCCGCTTCGTCACGAGCTTTCGCCGTGGCCGCGGGTACGATTCCCGTCAGCAAATTTTCAGCTGACTGCGGCGTCTTGGCCATTTGATCGTCCAGCGTGTAGGTCGCGTGATCAGGGTATCCTAAAAGTTTTGCTCGCTGCGCGCGCAACTGCGCGAGGCGCGTGACGATAGCCTTGGTGTCGTTATCGCCGCCGTGATTGCCGCGGTTTACTGACGCGTTGAAAAGGCGCTCGCGGACAGCGCGATTCTTGAGGAAGGTCAGCGCCGGTTGTTGAGTTGTATTTTGCAGTGCGATTACCCATTTGCCGTCCAGTTTCCGCTCCCTGGCGCGATCGGCCGCGGCGGCAATGTCGGCGTCGCTCAAGCCATCGAGATCAGCTTTATTGTCGATGACCAGCGCGCCGCTATTTGTCTCGGCGAGCACATCGTCTTCAAACTTGGTCGTTAGCTTTGCTTCCTCCTGGTTCAGTCCGCGGAGCGTTTCCTGGTCCGCCTCGGGAAGCAGAGCGCCCGAGCGTACGAAGGTTTTGTAATAACGCTCGACCAGGTAATGCGACTCAGGATCGAGCTTGAGGGAATCTCGCTGGCCATAGAGCGCCTTTACCCGCGCGAACAATTTGGGGTTCAAGAATATGTTGTCGGAATGTTCGGCGAGCTTTGGCGCTTCAACGGCCTTGATCTTTTGCAGCGTGTCGTTGGTATTCGCCGTCGTCAGATTAAAGAAGACCTTGGTCACGCGCGTCAGCAGCGCGCCCGAGCGCTCCATCGCTTCCAGCGTGTTCGCAAATGTCGGGGGCTCGGGGTTGTTCGCGATCTTGGCGATCTCCGCGAGCTGACTCTTCATTCCCGCTTCAATCGCGGGCTGATAATCAGCGTCCTTGATCTTGTCGAAGGGTGGCGCGTGAAACGGCAGCGTGCTTTCGGTGAAAAATGGGTTGGCGGCGTCGTCGGCATGCGCCGGGGTCGTTGGATACCTGAGAGTGACAAGGCTCATGGTCAGGATGATGAACAATATTATCAATGGTCTAATTCCCATACTACTTGACTCCGATTCGGAAGTGTTTCTGATGTCCATTTGCGCCGGGTGGGTTGCAGCGGGCGAATCACAACTGCGGTTCAACTTCTCGTTTGGCGAAACGCAGGTGCGCGTCACTACGACGCATCGCCGACTCAACCCGTCGCCGCGAGCCTATGTTTGGCAAGCCGAATACTGCGGTAACGTGTGATCGGTCAACGCAGCAGATGCCTACCCTGGGTCGAGCAACAGAATCGACTTTCCAGACTTGCTCAACCCCAGTTTCAATTTGTGCTTTCGGCAAGATTAGACTTGTACTTGGTATTAGTTTTCCGGTCAGTCATCTCGATATAGATCCAACTCGGCGGCATGACGCTTTGTTCTAACACAAAATAGATTTGACTCAAGTCCGCGGGCTTAGCTAAGGCGCAAAAGCCATAAAGGCGCTTTCCTTTTTCATCATACAAATCGACCCATGTGCGAGATGCCTTGGTGTTTGCTCCACATGGCGGCAAGTTCGGCGCCGCCGCGAACATTTCCGCCGGAAACTCGTCCTTATTGAAAACATCGTAGTGATACCGAATGAAAGTTTTTCCGCCCTGCTGCATACCGTCGCTTCCGGTAAAGTACAGTATGGGGTTCGGTATTGTGGGCGCAGAAGCAACCGGATGAGTGATGCCCAGCGCCGCGATTAGGAAAGAAAAAGAGACGAGCGAGTTCGTCTTGAACCTGCTTAGCATGGGAAGTGCCTCTCGATCTTGTGGATTTCCATAACCTGCTGCACGCAATTTTATTCGCAAAGCAACCAAAGTCAATCTAATCCTATTGTTTTCGCCTTACACCCCAGTTCGGCGAGGGTGGTTCTTTCGTCGCGCGATCCACCGGATGTTCCTTCATTATGCGCATGGCTTCCTGGACCGCGCGCTCGAGTTGCGGGTCATGTCCGGCGATTACGTCTTTGGGCCAGTTCTCAACCTCGACGTCGGGCGCCACGCCTTCGTTTTCAACTGCCCAACGGTTATCGCGAGCAAAAAATCCACCGCGGGGCGCAATAGCGGAACCGCCATCGACGAAGACCGGCGTGTCTGCCGTATGGACCAGGCCGCCCCAGGTGCGTTTACCGACCAGCAGCCCAATCTTTCGATAGTGGAACATATAAGGCATGAGGTCACCGCCCGATCCGGCCATTTCGTTAATGATCATCACCTTCGGACCCCAGATGCCTGCGGCCGGACTGGTGAAGGGATAACGATCACCGGCGACGTTATTGAAATAGCCGTCGAAGTCGCGCTGCAACACATCAATGATGTAGTCGGCAGCCGATCCACCGCCGTTGTAGCGCTCATCAATAATCGCGCCTTTCTTGTCCTGCTGCGAAAAGTAATAGCGATTGAAACTGGTGTACCCGGGCTGACCCGTGTTGGGTAAATAAACGTACGCGAGCTGGCCGTTGGAAAGTTGTTCTACCTGCCGGCGATTCGACTCGACCCACGCGCGCGTGCGCAGCCCCTGTTCGTTGGCCACTGGAACCACCGTTATATGGCGCGCGCCATCCATGGTCGGCTTGTCGTTGACGGTCAGAGACGTTTGCCGGTTGGCCGTGCCGTCGAGCAGGCGATAGATGTTATCGGGAGCTTTCAACTCGACGCCATTGATCGCCAGAATGTAATCGCCCACATTCACCGTCGCGCCGGGTGTGGCCAACGGCGAACGCAGATCGGGGTTCCAGTTCTCGTTGTCGTAGATGCGGGTGACTTTGTAGCGACCGTTTTCGATGGCAAAATCCGCGCCCAGCAATCCCGCGGGCGAATTAGGCACGTCCGGCATGTCTCCGCCGCGCACGTACGAGTGGCCGATGGCGATCTCGGCGCCCATCATGTCCATCACGTAATTCAAATCAGCCCGGTGCATGACATAGGGCAGCATCGCGCCGTACATCTCTTTGTCTTTGTTCCAGTCAGTGCCGTGCAAGTTTGGCACGTAGAGATAATCGCGTTGATTGCGCCACATCTCGTTGAAGATCTGTTTGAACTCTTCCTTGGGATCGAGATACATCCGCAGGGTGAAATTCACGCGCCCGCTGCCGGGTTGCGGCGCATTTCGATCTGCATCGACGATGAACAGATTTGGATTCGGCGGGCGCCCGCCAAAACCGCCACCTGGACCACCCTGACCTCCGCCGCCCGCGGCGCGATAGACCAGCTTTCGTCCATCGGCGCTGACGTCAAACGTCGCCACACCCGAAATGAACGTTGCCGCGCGCCGGTCGCAGAGGCGGTAACGAACCAGCTCGTTGCCGCCGCCACCGCCGAAACCACCACCGCCACCGGCCTGTGCGCGACCAGCTTCAAGGTAGTAAACAATTCCGTCGACTCCGGACTTTAACGATGAGTACTGGCGTTCCGCAACTCCCGGCACCGAGATGATTCGCTGACCCAGGCCAGCAAAATCGACCTGCACGCTGACGGGTTGCCTCGGACCACGCGGGCCTTGCGGTTGATCGCCGCCGGTCGCCTCGGCCCCGCCACCGGCGGCGGCTCCGCCTGGAGTGTCGCCGACGCATTGACCGGGAACTGTGCGACGGCCGGTGCCGACGCCACGATCTTCGTCGCTCTCAGGAAGCAGCGGACTGGAATCGCCCTTCTTCAACACGACGAGATACAGACCGAAGTTCTCCTCGTGATCGTACGAAGTCATGTCCAGCCACTGAGATCGCAAACCGAAATCAGTCGAGGCAAGAAACCAGAGGTACTTACCGTTGGCGTCCCACGCCGGCCACACTGCGTCGGCCAGGCCGTCAGTCACCTGTTTGCTCTCGCCGGTTTCGACGTTGGCGACGAAGATGGCGTGATACATCGAACGCAGCCGGCTCGAATACGCGACCCACTTGGAATCAGGACTCCAAACCGGATTGAGTGTCCTTGTAGGGACCATCCATGGATCGTTGCCGACAATCTTTGCCTGCCCACTGGCGACATCCAGCACCCACACGTGTAGCCCGGTGTCGGTGAAAACAATCTTCTTTGAATCAGGCGACCATGAAGGCGTGTAGTAGTGCGTCGGATGATCGAGCACGATTTCCCGCGGCGGCGTTAACCCATCCTGCGCTTCGATGTAGAAGCGATATTCGCCTGAACGATCGCTGAAATATGAAATCCATTTTCCGTCCGGCGACCAGGCGGGATCGCGATCGGCCGAAGCACTCGAGTTAGTCAGGTTTCGAACATCGCCTTTTTCAGCCGGGATAGTGAAGATCTCACCGCGTGCTTCAACCGCGATGCGCTTGCCGGTCGGTGACAGTTGCATGTTCGTCAGCCGGTTGCTCACGTCTTCCCAGCGGGGCATCATCCAGGGAAAATCACCGGTCGCCGTAATATTGACTACATGTTCCCTGCCGCTTTTCGGGTCCAGTTCATGGATGTAACCGGCCTGCTCGAACACGACGGCACCCGGGCCCGAATCGATCGTCTTCACGTCGTAATCGGTAAACTTGGTCACCTGCGCGAGTTTCCTGGACCGGGTGTCATAGCTCCAGACGTTTTCCACGCCATCGCGATCAGAAATAAAAAAGACTGAGTCACCCGACCAGACAGGATCGATGTCTTTCGAGTCGGTCCAGGGCGGAGAAATCAGATCGTAAGTTTTCAGATCGACGATCCAAATGGGACGATTCTGGCCGCCGCGATAATTGCGACGCTCGTCATCCCAGGAGTTGTTCATGCGATAGGCGATGCGCGCACCATCGGCGGAAATTTTTCCCTGAAACCCGCGGGGTAAAGACATCGGCTCTTCGACACCGCCCTCGACGGGAACTGTCCAAAATCTGGGGGCGCCGCTTGGCGACCACGTCGCCCGTGTAGACGAAAACATGATCGACTTGCCGTCCGGCGTCCATCCCTGCACGACGTCTGCGCCCGGGTGCCACGTCAACCGTTTCGGCTCACCACCATCCGCGGACACGACGTACACATCCAGATTGCCCGCATACTCACCGCTGAAGGCGATCCATTTTCCGTCCGGAGAAAAATGTGGATTGGAAGTCTGGCCCTGGAAGCTGGTAATCCGGCGGGCCATGCCGCCCTCGCGGGGCACGGTCCAAATATTCTGTGCGTACGCGAAAGCGATTTGCGTTGCGCTTACCGTCGGCGTGCGCAGGAGACGGGTGCCACCGCCGCCATTCGCTCGTGCGGTTTGATGGAATGACTTGAACCCGACAAGCGCGATTGCGATCAGTGCGATTAGCAGGAATGATAAGCGGCGAACGAACTTCTCCGCTGGCGTACGATGCGACATGGATTGTCCTCCAGAAAAATGGATGGGTCTGCGGGCATCTTTTAACATGAAGAACGGGCCCGCGCAACGAGTGTCAGGTTTGGACTACGCCTTCAGACGGCTTGGTCTGCGATGGAGGGCCGATTAAAGTCGATACTCCAAATTAATCCAGCTCGATCATTGCGGCGAGAGATTCCTCGTCACCTGTGACACGCGACGAATGACCTTTGCCGCTCGTATCTTCGACGATAAGAGCGCTGCCTAAAGGGAAGCGTCGTGACTCGCCATCTGACGCGGTGACCTCCCATTCTCCGCTTAACACAAAGAACAGGGCGCGGGTGGACGAGGGATGCCAGTCGCTGCTCCAACCTGCCCGCGCTCTCATGAAACGTGCCTGGGTGGCAGGTCTCGGAGGGGAAAGTTCAATCAAGGGCGCAGCAGACACGTAATCAGTTGCGATGAGCCCTATCTCGATCTCGTCGAAATGAGAGTCGCCAGAGTCATCACTGTATAGTCTGGGAATTCTGACTTTGTCTCTGCCTGTCACGGTGTAAGTCCGATCGCTTGATTATGTCTGAATGACGATTCTATTGCTTCAAGCAATCCTGCAACAAGAGGCAGCCTGTTTGCGTGGTCGACAGTAACAACGAATAACTGAGGAATTATCATGCAGACAGATCTAAGAGGGAATTACGATTTTTTAGAGGACCGGCCGCTCCCACCGACACCCCATTTCGACTCAGCAAGTATCGAAGATGCGAAACCCGTTCAACCATTGCGCAAAAACAGGCTCGCAAAAGAACCGCGCCTTGTGCTTCGCTTTAGCACAGCAATCTTTGCGGTATTGATGGTTGTCGTCCTGGGGATCGGGGCCATGGCGCGGCTACACCAGTATCCGGATCTTCCATCAACAACTCCGAGCGATTCCGAGCCAACGGTCGCCACCGACAGCTCGTCGGATGATCCTGAGGCAACCGACTCTGCTTCCGTAATGCTACCGAAAAAGGTCAACGGAGTGCGGAGACATCGGCATCGTTACTTCCAACCACGGCCGGAGATGTTCGAGATCGACGACCAGCCTCTGTTAGGCGGAAAGCCAAGACCACGTTTGGTTACGGTGATTCAAAATTAGGGCTGGGGCCGCGATATTTCTAGAATCCGATTTTATGATTGCGGGTATGAATCGGTTACAGTTCATCAAAGGTTACGGTATGGTTGTGCCAAGCTGATTTTCAAAATTAGGATATTCGCTCAGGTCCGGCCGGTGTGCGACGATCGACTGGTAGTTCGCGATCAGCTTACGTCGACGCTCGGACGTGAGGAATGGCCGCATATCGAAGGTCTTGTCATTGCTTAGCCTGACCATGACCTCGATGGCGGATCCTGACACACCCGGGTTATCGCTTGCGCCGACACCTACCAGGGCGTCAGTAGCAGCTTGGCGAGGCTCAGCCGACAGCAAGCGGAAATTCGCAAGAAGTTGGTAAGAGATCTCGTTTTGGACATAATCGGGAACCTTTTGGTTGTTTTGCAGTCTGCTCAACACGCGCGCGATATTATCCACATTACTCGTCTTCACTCTCTTTTTCGCGTACGCCATAACGTACCCCAACAGAAAACTGTCAAAGCTGGCTTCAAGGTTTTGCGTGACATTGACGAAGTCTTCCGGCGCCGCTTCGTAGCGTTTGTGCGCCTCAACGAGCCTCCTCAAACCCGACAGGGCTTGTGAGTCCGAAGTCGCTAACGCAACTTCCGACGCCTTACCTCCCCAAACCGCTCTTTGGGACTTTTCCTCCCAGAGGCCAACCAGTAACTTTCCACCCTGTTTCAGGTCAGCGTTCTGCCAGGAAGTCCAGGGTCCGATCGAGGTCTTCGTGAACGCGGGTCGAGCGGCGCTGGCCAGCTTTATTGTCGCGGGCTCTTCACCGCTCGAATTGACCAGCCATTCATCTACGGCCAGGTCGACGTTTCGGTAGACGATGGCTTTCTGAGGCTCGACTCCCGGTTCCGGTTCGGCATTTCCAATACTAAGAATCGTTCCCATGAACACTCGGCAGCCGCCGGCTGCGAGACAATCACCCAGCATGTACCCTGCCGCGTACTCTACCATGGAGCGATTCTCACTCTGCGTTGGCGGGGCGGTCGCGTAATCAGTCTTAGTATTGTTACTGGACACCTTGTCTGCGTCGGGCGCATTCGAGCCCGTTACTTGAAAAATCCTGGGGACGGCCCCTACTACACTCATTATCATCAGAAAGGCTGTAATACCGATTATAGTGATTCGCCGTCGCATTTTTATCTCCTTGGTGAATGAAAATACGTCCACCCACGCTTCACTAACGATTCCATTGAGGTCCCTCATTAGGATCCATATGGACCTCGGCGACGAAAGACAAACCCAATATCTTAACGCCGCTCGCGTTTTCAACTTGCGGTGTGAAATTCAATCTGACCCAGCCCTCCGGGACCAGCGCCTAAGCTATTGTTATTTGAATTCGCTCTAAACGCGGTGTCACCGGTCGTTGCTGATTTTCCATGAGTGACTCGGTTCGCATCCACCCGTCAAATTCAATGGGAAGCGGCGGACGTACCAGGCAACTTGGGACACCGTGACTAATTTTATATACTGGCCGCCGTTTCAGCCGAAATGAATGAAGGAGCCAGCAGATGCCGAAGCCAAATCAGGTCGACGTAAAATCCGGAGACAATCTCCTGCTCGTGGGCACGATGAAAGGCGCGTTCCTATTCCGTTCCGGCGCGAAACGCGACAGTTGGGAAGAGGCGGGTCCGTACTTTCCCGGCCGTAGCATCTACGCGTTGGCGTACGACGGTCGCGAGGGCCGGCAGAAACTGTGGGCGGCGGTGAATAGCCCGTTCTGGGGTTCTTTTTTGAGTTCGTCAAATGATTTCGGCCAGACCTGGTCCGATCCTGAATGCTACAACATAAAGTTTCCGGAAGGTTCAGACGTCTCGCTCAAACAAATTTGGCAAATCGTCGATGACCCTCACGATGATAATGCGCTCTATTGTGGCGTCGAGCCGGCGGCTCTCTTTAAATCTGCCGATGCCGGGGACACCTGGTCGTTAGAGCGCGGCTTGTTTGATCATCCGCACCGCACGCAATGGATGCCGGGCGGCGGCGGGCTGTGCCTGCATACGATTGTTCCCGATCCGTCGAACCGCGACCGGATGTGGGTCGCGATTTCAACCGGCGGCGTCTATCGCACGGAAGATGGTGGGAAGAACTGGCAACCGCGAAACCAGGGAATCTGCGCGCGCTTCATGCCGCCTGACCAGCAGTATCCGGAATTCGGTCAGTGCGTGCACAAAGTCGTCTCGCATCCCTCCAATCCGGACCGCATGTTCCTGCAACATCACTGGGGCGTCTATCGCAGCGACGATGCAGGTGACTCATGGCAGGATATCGGCAAGGGCTTGCCGTCCGATTTTGGTTTCGCGATGGAGATGGATCCGACCGACGGTAACACCGTCTATATCATTCCCATAGAATCGGACGAGTTTCGCTGTACGCCTGAGGCAAAACTGCGCGTTTACCGCACACCGAACGGTGGCGATTCGTGGGAGCCGTTGACCGCTGGGCTGCCTCAGCAGGACGCGTTTGAAGAAATTCTGCGCGACAACCTGAAGGCGGATACAAACAATCCGACCGGGCTTTATTTTGGCACGCGCAGCGGCAAGTTGTTCGGTTCCACAAGCGCAGGTGAATCCTGGACTATGATCCGGGAAGGCTTGCCGCCAATTACCTGTGTGAAGACTGCGACGGTGAATTAACAACTCTTAACAGTTCGCCGTGAACTTAATTTTTCCGGCAGACGTTCACCTGACAGAAATCTGCATGTACGCGAAAGGAGCCCTATGAAGATCCGTACGCTCTTAATCTCGATTGCGATGCTGATTGTTTCAGCCGCCGCCGTCGCCCAGGATCACAAGCTGGTCCAGTTCCAGATGGCCATTCTCAGGAAGGGGCCGCAGTGGCAAGCGATGAAACCCGAGGATCGAAATAAAGTTTTCTTGCAACATCGCGACAGTGTTGCCGCCCTGCTTAATTCCGGCAAGATGGTCGTGGCCGGTCCCTTCGCCGATGAAACTGATCTGGCAGGCATTTTCGTATTGCGCGCGACGGCAGCCGAAGCGAAAACACTGGTTGATCAGGATCCGGCAGTGAAAGCCGGGCTGATGACTCCAGAGATACATCCCTGGTATTCAGAAGACATCTTTCGAAAGCCGGCGACACCTTTGAAGATGAGTAGCGTCTACTTCGGATTTTTGAAAAAGGGGCCAAACCGAAAAGACGGCGACGGCGATACGCCTGAGATTCAGGAACTGCAGAAGGCTCACATCGCTAATATCAATCGATTGGCTCAGTTGAAGAAACTGGTGGTGGCAGGCCCGTTCGGCGACGAAGGACAATTACGCGGCATCTTTGTTTTTCGTGTCGACTCGTTGCAGGAAGCGCAGGATCTCGCGGCCACCGATCCGATGATAAAGATCGACCGGCTGAGAATTGAACTGCATCCGTGGAATGTGCCCGAGGGTGTATTGCCGTAGTAACGCCGGCTCTTACCGGTGATAGGTGCCCATCAATTGTCCCTGGCCGACGATGTGACCTTCCATGGATTTCTCAACCTCGGCCTTTTTCGCGCCCGCTTTCAGTGGCAGTTCATAGTCGAGCGCGAAGATCTTGAAAAAGTAGCGGTGCGTGCCTGAAGGCGGACAGGGGCCACCATATCCCATCTGGTCGAAATCGTTTTCGCCTTGTTGGCCTCCGGCCTTGAGATTCTCAGTTGCCGGCACGTTTTCGACCATTCCCATAGTTTCTGACGGCAGATTGTAAAGTATCCAGTGCGTGAAGGTGCCCGACGGCGCGTCCGGATCGTCAGCGATGATCGTAATCGTCTTTGCGGTTTTTGGTACTCCGGTCCATTCCAACGCCGGCGAAACATTCACCCCATCGCAGGTGTACTGGCGCGGAATCGGCTGGCCTTCCTTGAAAGCTGAACTCGTCAGCGTGATTGAGCGGTCGCTGTTTTGCGGGCTGGGTGACGGATTTGGCAAAGACACTTTTGGTTGCGTCGCGCAGGCGCTCACCAGCAGTAACGGCAAGAGCGAGATAAGACCGGCTTTATTCAACATGGAACCAGCTGATTGTTTGGAGTACCGCCTTTAGGCGGAAACCTGCATTTAGCCGGCTGAAGCGGTACTCCGAACATTCGAGATTAAGTGCCCGGCGTGGCCGTGGGCGTGGCGGTCGCCATTCCCCTCTGGACAATGTCAACAACGTCTTTATGCTCCATAGACAACTTGAAGACGACCTTGTTGCCTTCGGCCGATACCTTCGTGCTCTTGAGCAGGGTCTCCTCATCATGACCCTTGCGCGACGCCGCACCGGCGATCAGCATCACGTCGAATCCGCGTGATAATTTGTTCGCGCTGTCGGGCGAACTCGCTTCCGTTTCAACGGTCGCCGCGACATCGTTCCCATCCTGCTTAATCGTGAAGGTTACTTTGGTGCCGGGTTTGTCCTCGTTAATCTTTTTAAGATAGAAAAGCACGCCGCTATCGTTCATTGCCGACACCAGTTCCTTGCCAAGATCGATCAGGACTTCGTCACCGGATTTTTTAACGACAGTTGGATTTACTAACTTTCCTTTACTGTCCAACGTGGTTTCAATCGAGATCTCAAACGGTTTACTGAAATCGAGTTTCTTTTTATCGCGCAGATCGGATGCGTACATGGCGAGCGCTTGGAAAGGCGCTTTGTTGATCTCGCCCTCTTCCGGCAATTGGATTCCTGTCTTCTTCGACGCTGCCTCTAACTCTTTTTGCGCCTGCTCGACGGATTTGTCTTCAGGGCTCACGGCGGGGGAAGGCTTCGCTTCGCTTGTCTTGCCCGGAGTCCTGGGGTTGGGATTATTGCCGGCAATCAGGACGGGCGGCGTAGGACTGGGTGACGGTGAAACTGAAGGCGACGGAGTTGGTGTCGGAAGCGCCGAAAAATGCGCGGGCGTGAACGGATTGGTTACCGGCAGCTGCTCAGGAAGCGGCGGCATGCCCTGCTGGTCCATTGCCCAATATCCTTCGGGATAATGAAACTTTTCGGTTGAAAAGTCGATTATGTCGGCGTCTTCGATTTCGGTGTGGGTGTAGGGACGATCGACGAAGCTCACATCCTGAAACATCGCCGTGATACTGAAGGCGTCCCGCACCGGCGGAATCAATAAGATCAAAACGATCAGGACCAGGTGCCACACGCCCGAGCCGGCCACGAGCCAGCTCATCTTTGGCCAGAAAGGCTCGCGATTGACCTCATAATGATCGAACAAGCCGCCTGTGTCAGCAAAATTAAGCATCTAATTCGCCCGTCTCTCGCGCTCACTTTGACGCAAATCGCTGCCGGTACGTTGCGAGCTGCTGCGGCGCGTAAGACAACAACGATAGTAAGTCAGTCAAAGTTTCGTCGCAACCACGTCACTAAAAGACAAAATAATCGTTATGTGGCGGGATGGCGCGGGCTAATTATTCCGGTACTGTTAGAATGAATGGATGCGGCGTTTTGGCAGGTTTCACGAGCGACGACGCGATGGTAAGCGGCGCCGAAATCATGAGGACGTGACGTCGGCGCGTCATCCCGAGCGGCCACGCGATCGGGGTTCGTACAATCGTGAACTAGCCGATCTCCTTTCCGGTATCGGAGCCCCGAAGCCCTCGCCGCTCACCCCGGATCCGTTTCAACTCGAAGCCTTAACGGCCCTCGAATTCGAAGATGTCCTGGTGACCGCGCCCACCGGCAGCGGCAAGACGTGGATCTCCCGCGAAGAGATCCGCCGACTGTTGGCAGCGGGGAAACACGCCAGGTACACGACGCCGCTAAAGGCACTGACGAATTCAAAGTACGCCGAGTTCAGCGAAGAGTTCGGGGCCGAACGCGTCGGCATTCTCACGGGCGATCGGAAAGAGAATGCCAACGCGCCGCTGATCGTCGGAACGACCGAGATCTATCGGAATCAACTGTTCGACGCGCTGCGCGGCGGTGAAGAAGTGCGCTCTGATCTGGTGGTCTTCGACGAGGCGCACTATCTTGCCGATGAAGAACGCGGACATGTCTGGGAAGAAGCGATCATTCTGACGCCGGCGCGGATTCGAATGTTGCTGCTCTCGGCCACAATCGGAAACGCCAAAGACTTTGCCAGGTGGATCGAAGAGGTGCGCGGCGTTCGTTGTGGAGTTGTTACTCGCCCGGGTGCGCGGCCGGTGCCATTGCGCGCGGCGTTTCTGATGCCGGACAAAAGACTGATCCCGCTGCTGGGTCAGAATGGAAAGCTTAATCGAGAGATTGCGATGCTGATTGAGCAGCGTGACGAGTCGCGCGGATCGCGCAGAGACTCGTATCGACGAAGATAAAAGATCGAAACGCAAAAGCCATCCGCGAAACCACGAACAAACACGAACCTCGACTGGAGCGCAAGAGTCCTCGCTTGCATATCTGCAACCGGGACGGTTGCGCTCCAGTCGATTGCGTCGTGACGTTTCGTGTGAGTTTCGTGGATCGGTCAGGCTTTCTGACACTTGCGAACTTATGAAACTGCGTATGCCCGAAATGCCGCCCGCGACCCTGCTGGCGGCGCTGGGTTCTTACAATCTGCTGCCGGCGATCGTCTTTTTGCCGACCCGGCGCCGTTGCGATGAAGCGGCGACCGAAGCTGCGCTCAGCCGTCGCACTGCCGCGGACGAACGGCGCGAAACGCGGCGCGAGCTGATGCACAGCTTTGTCGAGCAACATCCGGAAATTCGCCGACACCGGCACTGGGACACAATCATTCGCGGCGGTGTGGCTTCGCATCATGCCGGCCATCTGCCGGCCTGGAAACTGGTGATCGAGAAAATGATGAGCGCAGGATTGCTTGACGCGATCTTTGCCACCGCCACAGTTGCCGCCGGTGTCGATTTTCCGGCCCGCACCGTGGTAGTAACTGTCGCCGATAGACGCACCGGAAACGGTTGGCAATCGCTGACTGCGTCGGAGTTGCAACAAATGACTGGGCGCGCCGGCCGGCGCGGCAAAGATCGGGTCGGCTTCATAGTTGCCGCGACGGGGCCGCATCAGGATCCGCAGAAGATTGCTGAGCTGCTGGCGGCGCCGGCAGATGATCTCGAAAGCCAATTTCGCGCTACCTATACTTCACTGCTGAACTTGCTTGATGCTTTCGGAAGTTTCGCGCAGGTCCGTGCGATTGCGGAACGAAGTTTCGCCTATCGAAATCTTTTGCCCCGGGTTCACGAGCTGCAGAGACAGCGGGAAGCAGATGAGCAAAAAATTCACGAACAGATCCAGCGTTCCTCGATCGATGTCCCGGTGGCCTCGGTTCTCGGGTTCGAACGCCTCGCCAGTGCACGGACGCGTCTGCTCGAAGGAGTGCCGCACACGCGGCGGGAGATGCGGCAACGCTGGCTGAATTCCGTCGTCAAGCCTGGTCGCGTCGTGGCCGTCGGTCGCAGCGGCAAGCGCCTGGCGATCGTCATTGGGCGCGGTCATGACGGCGTTACCGCCATGCGCGAAGATGGGCGCGTCGGTTCATTTCCGCTGCAACGAATCGGTCGCGTGTTCTCGCCTACCTTCTCTACCAAACGCGATAAGGTCGATCAAGCCTTTGACGAGGTACATCATCGGCGGGATGAATTGGCTTTACCTGAACCGCGTTTCCGCGACGCGCAAAGCGGTGAGGAAGACGCGACAAACTTGATTGCCGATTTGATCGATTCGTTTGCTTCCGCGAGTCATGATGGCCAATCGACGATGGAGCTGCTTTGGTCGCTGCAGTCAGACGCGGCGGCAATTGAACTCGCTTCCCGACGCATCGATCAGTTGCGGGCGGAGATTTGGGAACCTTTCGAGCGATGCGCGCGCGTGCTGGATCACTTTGGCTATCTTGATTTTGACGCACAGCGCGTCACTGATCGCGGCAAATGGCTCGCGGATCTGCGCGTCGATCGGCCGCTGCTGATCGGCGAGGCGTTGCAGCGAAATCTGTTTGCTTCGTTGACTGAAACCGAGGCCGCTGCGTTGGTCGCCGCGCTCGCGGCCGACGAAGATCGCGATTATGGGGAGCTGGAGCTGGATGATGCGATTGTGACTCTGCTGATCCAGTTCGAAGAAATCTCGTTCGAAGTCTCGAATGAAGAGTTGCAGCAGGGCATCGCAGCGGCCCCGGAGATAAACTTCTCGGCGGCAGCCGCGGCTGCTTTATGGGTCACCGGCGTCGACTGGCCGGCGCTGGTGCACGAGACGCGCGCGGAAGAAGGAGATCTGATCCGGTTGCTCTCGCGTACGGGTGAAGCGTTGCTGCAAATTGCCGGGCTGCGTGAAACGCATGCGCAGGCGGCGAGTCTGGCGGCGCGCGCCGCGGAAATTGTTTTGCGCGAGCCGGTAAGGTGAAATGTAGCCATTGGTACTGCTGCAACTTGATTTGGAGAAATGCCTCGACGCGTAGCGTCGACATGACTTTAGCCCAGCTCTTTAGAGCTGGGGAAGACGTCAATAGCATTACTGCGTCGCGTCAGCGACGCCTGAATTGCTCCGTTAGTTCAGCCGTCGTTGACGCGACGCGGAGACCTGCGGACGGAGGACCCGGCGTTAAAACGCCGGGCTACAGTCATTCCGACGCTACGCGTCGAAAGCGATTGAGCAATCCAAGTTGAACCACCATTCCCATATTCGCTCGCTCGTCGGGGTTCACCCGCTGTGCTAAGATTTGACCGACTATGGAAGTCTTACTGGCCAACGAATATGGGTTCTGTTTCGGCGTTGAGCGCGCCGTCGAGATGGTTGAAGACGCCCTCGGCGTCGGCGCGCCGGTGCGTACGCTGGGGCCTCTGATTCACAACACCCAGGAAATGCAACGCCTTGAGTGCGAAGGTGTGGCCACCGTTCAGGATCCTTCACAGGTTGCCAAGGACGAAATCGCGGTGATTCGCGCGCACGGCGTCACGCCGCAAGTGCAGGCTGAGCTCGAGAGGCGCGCCGCCCAGGTCGTTGACGCGACCTGTCCGTTTGTGACTCGCGTCCAGCGTCTGGCCGAACGCGCCGCGAAGGATGGCCGCCATGTCGTGGTCGCCGGCAATCCGGATCACCCCGAGATGATTGGCGTCGTCGGTTATGCGCCCGACAATACCTTCGTGGTGCGCGATGCCGATGAAGTCGGCCAACTGCCTTCGCTGCATGCGCCGCTGGTAGTCTCGCAAACCACCCTCAAGCTGAAAACTTTTCTGGAAGTGGCTGAAGCTGTAAAGGCCAAAGCCGACGCTGAGCCTCAGGTGGTCAACACCATCTGCTCGGCCACGCGCGATCGTCAGGATGCCGCGCGGGCGCTGGCGGGTCTGGTCGATGTGTTCTACATCATCGGTGGCAAGCATTCTTCTAACAGCATCAAGCTGCTCGCTGTTTGCCAGGAACAATGTGCGAAAAGTTTCCTGATTGAAACTCAGGACGAGATCGATCCTGCTGATCTGAAAGCAGCTAATCGAGTCGGTGTCACCGCCGGAGCTTCAACTCCGAACTGGTTAATAGATCAGGTAGTGAAGCGATTGAAAGAAATCGGTAGTCCGCAACGGTCGCGAATGAGTTAGCGACCGGCTGTTCGTCACTTCTCCCGCTAGCTATCAATGCCATCTTCCTGGAAATGTCCCGAGTGCGGTCTCGTCAATTTCGCCTCGGATTCGAGCTGTAAGCGTTGTCACGCACTCGCTCCCCAAACGGAGGCGCAGTCAACGCTGCAGCCTGCAGCAGGAATAACTTTGGAAGATGGCTACGTCCTGCCACCTCCTCCGGTCTCGAATTACGTCTGGCGCGACGGCAAAACACTGGTGATGATGAAAGAGGCTTTCCTGCCTGATCGTTGCGTGAAATGTAACCGGGCGGCAAATGGTTATCGATTACGACGCAGGTTATCGTGGCATCATCCGGCGCTTTACATTCTCATCTTTGGCGCCGCTCTTTTTTATGTGCTCCTGGCGCTGGCGCTCAGTAAACGCGCTACGGTTGAGTTCGGATTATGCGAGGATCATGTACGTCGACGCCGCAACTTGCTGCTGATTGGTTGGGTGATGTTCTTTCTCGGTCTGCTTATCCCGGTGGTGGCGTTCACGTATGAGTACGTGCTAATCGGAGTGCTCGGCATCTTCCTTTTTCTTGCAGCCGTCATTTGGCTTGCGATTGCCTACAAAGTTGCGAATGTAAAGCGAATTGATGATCGCTACGTTTGGCTGACCGGCATCAACGAACAGTTCCTCTTGCAGTTTCCCCCCGTACCGACCGGCCCGGCGTCGCCTTAAGTGACGCGGGCCTGGACCCAATTAGCGAACATCACATGAAGAACTACCACTCATTCCGAAAATTAGTATCGATCCTGCTGCTCGGCTTCGTTGCTTCGATTTCGGCAGCCGCCAAGCAGCGCCCGTTCCACGAAGTCGTTGACGCCTATTTCGACGATTACTTCAAAGCTAATCCGTCAGCGGCCACCGCGGTCGGCTTTCATCAATATGACAATCAGTTAGAAGATTTTTCGCCGGCCGCGCATGAACAGACTCGCCAGCGATTGCAGAAATACCTGGCTGAGTTTGAAGCATTCAAGCCGCAGACGCTTTCACCGCTTGATCGTGACGATCGCGAGATCATGATCGCGACCATCCACAGCGCGCTGCTGGAAGAAGAGCGCGTGCAGATGTGGCGCAAGAATCCCGACAACTATTCGACCGCGGTAACCAGCAGCATCTTCTCGCTGGTCAAACGGAATTTCGCTTCGCCGGCAGAGCGATTGCGCTCAGTTATTGAACGCGAGAAGCAGATCGAACGGGCGCTAGCGCAGGCCCGCGCCGTCCTGCAGAACCCGCCGAAGATTTACACCGACATTGCCATCGAACAGATGCCGGGCAATATCGATTTCTTTCAAGTCACCTTGCCTGAGGCTTTCAAAAGCGTCAACGACACGGCCCTGGTCACAGAGTTTACTCGAGTTAACGACGCGGCGATCGCTGAGCTGAAAAATTACCAAAGTTGGCTGCAGAAGGATCTGTTGCCGCGCTCAAACGGAGCGTTTCCGATTGGCGCTGAGAATTATCGGCTAAAGCTTTTATATGATGAGATGGTTGACGTACCGCTGCCGCGGCTGCTGCAAATCGGCTACGATCAACTGCACAAGGACCAGGCGGCGTTTGTCGAGACTGCCAGGCGAATCGATCCCCACAAAACGCCCGAAGAGGTGCTCAAGGAGCTCGAGAAGGACCATCCCAACGCGGACAGTCTGCTCTCGTCGGCGCAACAGCAGCTTGATGGGCTGCGTCAGTTTCTAATCGACAAGAAGATCATTACCGTACCCGGCGGCGCACAGGCAAAGGTCGCTGAAACGCCGTCATTTCAGCGCGCCACCACATTTGCTTCGATGGATACTCCCGGCCCTTACGAAATGAAAGCGACGGAAGCTTATTACTTCGTAACGCTGCCTGATCGCTCCTGGACGAAAGAAAAGCAGGAAGAGTACCTGGAAGGCTACAACTACCCATTGCTCAGCAACGTTTCGGTCCATGAAGTCTGGCCCGGCCATTACACGCAATTCTTGTGGTTGAAAAACAATCCCGAACTCTCCAAAGTGCGCAAGCTAACCGGCGCCGGATCCAACTCCGAAGGCTGGGCGCATTACTCAGAGACCATGGTGCTGGACGAAGGACTCTACAATAATGATCCGCGTTACCGTCTGGCGCAGCTGGTTGATGCGTTGTTGCGCGATTCGCGTTATATCGTCGGCATTCGCATGCACACTGAGGGGATGACGATGGACCAGGCGAAGGAGTTCTTCGTGAATGAAGGCCATCAGGTGCCGGTGGTTGGCGAGATGGAGACCAAACGCGGCACCGGCGATCCGACTTACCTGATGTACACTTTGGGCAAGTTGGAAATTCTGAAATTGCGCGCGGACTACCAGCGGAAGATGGGCGCGCAGTTTTCGCTTCAGGATTTTCACGATCGGTTTATCAAAGCGGGCACACCGCCAATCAGGATCGTGCGGCGTGAATTGATGGGCGCCGATGGTCCGTTGTTGTGAGCACCCATGATCTGGGATCTCAGATCTCAAATCTCAGATCTCAAATCTCAAATCTGAGATCTGAAGTCTGAAGTCTCAGATCGGAGATCGCAGGACAGAGTTGATAGTGCCATGCTCCCGCTAATCATTGAGCAATTGGATCAGCGGATTGTTACGGACCCGGCGTTGACTACTGCTCTGTTTGATCGACTAATCGCCGCCCAGCGCGAACTGGGATTGGTGTTCGCGGATCGGCCCACCTGCCCTTTTCTTCGTCCTCACATAATCGCTCGCTCTCAATACGACGAAGTCACGCACGCCGCCAGGATCATCGCCGGTGCGGTGGAAAAGCTCGTGAATCGCGCCTTGGTTGACGATCAGTTGTTAGGACTCTTCGGTCTCACGGATCGAGAGCAGGAGATGGCGCGGATCGATCCCGGTTACGCGCGATTGTGCGTCACCAGCCGCCTCGACGCTTATGTTTCCGATGACGGCTTTCAGTTTCTCGAGTACAACGCCGAGACTCCGGCGGGTGTCGGCGATCAAGTTCAGCTGGAAACCGTGCTGTTTGGTTTGCATCACCTGCAAGAGCTGCTGGCAAGTCATAGTCACTGGCGGCCGTCACCGCACCGCCGATTGCTGAAATCTTTGCTGGCCGCTTATCGCGAATGGGGCGGGGAAGAAGAGCGCCCGCAGATTGCCATCGTCGATTGGAAAGGGGTGGCGACCGAGAGCGAATTCCGCGTTTTACAACAGTACTTCGCGGGCGAGGGTTACGACACCGTAATCGCCGATCCGCGTGAGTTGCAGTACCGAGACGCGCGTTTGTTCGCCGGCGACTTTCGCATCGACATACTGTACAAACGCGTCATCATTCATGAGTTTCTCGAGCGTTGCGATCCCGATCATCCGCTGGTGAAAGCGTACGCGAACCGTTCGATATGCCTGGTCAATTCCTTCAGATCAAAAATCGCTCACAAGAAGGCAAGCTTTGCGATTCTCAGCGATCCGGGGTTTGCCAATCTGTTCGACCCCGAAGAACTTGAAATATTTCGACGGCACGTTCCCTGGACGCGCCGGGTTGAAGACACGAGAACAATGTTCCATGAGGACAACTGTGATTTGATCGATCTAATCCGGCGCGAGCGCCATCGATTTGTGCTGAAGCCGAACGACGATTACGGCGGTCACGGCGTCTTCATTGGCTGGGAAACCTCGCCTGAGGAATGGGAGCAGACGATCTCGAATGCGCTCAACCACCCGTACGTTGTCCAGGAGCGCGTAGCGCCAAAAAAGGTGGCCATGCCTGCGTTTGGCGATCCGGTGAAGTTGGAAGAGATGTTCGTCGACTTCAATCCGTTCCTGTTCGAGAATGAGCCGGAAGGCGCTTTAATTCGGTTGTCGTCCTCCTCGCTTTTGAATATCACTGCCGGCGGAGGCCAGACTGCGTTGTTGGTGCTCGAGGGGATGTGACGATTTGGTTCACTGATGACCGACCTTCTCAGCCATGGACCAGGTGGACAAAATGGCTCAGGTGGACCAGGCGGACAAAGTGGATCAGGTGGACGAGTGAATCAATGAATCAATGAACTTAGTTGAACTGGTCACTGTTTATCTGGTCTCCCGTGCTCTCCGTTCATCTTTCCGAAACTCGCTCGGCTCGGTCGGATTAGGATCCCTCCATAACCCACGACGCGCGGCGCGCGCTTCGTCCTCTGCGCGCGCATAAAGTTCCCTGTCCTCCGGCGATTGCTCTCGCTCATATTCCTTGTAGTGCCAGGCCATACCGGCCTTGATTTGTTCAAGGTTGATGTCTTTGCCAGCGAGCAAAATCTTACAAACCAGTCGTCCATATTGATCAGTCTTGTCACAATCCGCCGTCACCTCTTTGTCAAAAATCATATCCGAAAGTGTCCTTTTGGATTGGGTGCCAAAAGCCTGATGCGATTCGGGCGCGTCAATGCCTTGCAAACGAATCCGGTGCTGAATAATCGCCGCGTCCAGCACGGTCACCGTGTCGCCGTCAGCGATGCGAATTACCCGACCCGTAAGAGTTGTGCGGCCGTTTGCTGGCCGCGGGGACTGCCGGTTTTCCGGAGCAACCGGATTGGGCGCACGGTGACACGCGAGGAAAAGCAGGCCGGCGATTATGAAAATCGGAATCGATCGAGATGGTTTCATGCCGGTGAAAATCTTTGCTGGACCGCCAACTAAATAATAGACTGCGGGTCTATTGGGTTGGTAGCGCAAGAAAGTCGGCCGGTAACTTCATGCCTGACACGGAGACAGCACTGGTAAATCGCGCCCAGGCCGGAGACGCCGAGGCTTTCGCGGAACTAGCCGGCCGATACGAGCGGCGGATCTTCTCGCTCGCGTTGCATTACACGCATGATGCGCAAGACGCAGAAGATCTCTCGCAGGAGGTTTGGCTCCGCGCCTTTCGCGCGATAGTCGGCTTCAAAGGAGAATCGAGCTTTTATACCTGGATTCGCAGAATCACCATTAACTGTTTTTTGAATCGCGAGCGCTCGATCCTGGGCCGCTGGTGGTTAATGGCCGGTGAGGTGGATCAGGACTCCTTCCAGAGTAACGTCGCCCATAGCGCCAACATGGAGCGCTCGCTACAGGACAGAATTCTTCTCTCCAGGGTTAAGACAGCGCTCACGCGACTCACCCCACGACAGCGATTGATCTTTATTCTCAAGCACCACGAAGGCATGACCTACGAAGAGATTGCGAAGTCGGTCGGTTGCTCGACGGGCACGGCCAAGAAAGCCGTTGCGCGCTCGCTCGCGAAGCTGCGCGAAGAACTGCACGTAAGGGCTGATGCGAGTGACTGCGTCCCCTGCGCCGCCGGAGAGTTTTGAAAGGGAATGAAGGTATGCACAACTGCAAAGCGTCCAGAAACGATCTGATCGAATTTGCGTTACGCGCGGACGGGTCAGCGAACGATGATGCCGCCAGCGCGATAGACAATTGCCCGGCTTGCCGCGAAGAACTCGCTGCGCTCCGAAACACTTTGGCAATGACTGAAGCGGCAACGCGACTCGTCGAGCCGAACGAAAATTTCTGGGGTGGTTACCACACTCGACTGCGCACACGGCTGAAAGAACAATCGCTTGCCGGCCGGTCAGCGGCGGCAGGCAGTAGTCTTGTCTCGATGTGGCGCCGTCTGGCGCTCATGCCAGTACCGGTGCCGGCGCCGCTGGTGCTCGCGGCCTTCGCCTTCATCGTCTTTTCAATTTTCTTCATGGTGCATTCACGCTCCTCAAGCGCCGTGCCCGCAACCAAATCACCTTTGGTCGTCGAGCGAACGATCGAGGTGCCGGTGATTCAGGAGAAACTACTTACGCGCGTCGTTTACCGGAATCGGCAAAGTGCGTCGCGGAAATCGGAGCCCTCAGCGGAAGCGGCGCGCGCGAAACTGGCGCCGGCCGAACGCGATGAAGCGACTCGAGTGACCCAAAGCCTGGAGGGCTTCAAACCTGTGCACGAGGCGAAGTTGACCATCATCAGAGGGAGTCGCGATGAGAAGTAGGTCGACGTTGATCGCGGTTTTGTTTCTGTTCATTGCGACTGCCGCAAACGCGCAAGGCGGCGCCGGCAGCAAGATAGTCGTCCCCTTGCCTGAGGGAGGCTTCGTGTCATTCAAAAACGAAAGTGCCTGGATTGATCTGCGGCGCGCGCTGTTCCAAAGGAATCAGTTGCCTTCGCTGGCGGCGCAGGCGCTTGCGGACCGCAATCAGACAGTCCATCGAGTTTTGCGTAATCAGGACGGCCGCTTTGTGTTCGGATACGACCTTTGGGTGTCTTCGGACGCGCGCGCGAAACAATTCACCGTGGCGATCAGGCCGCTCGATCCGCAACTGGCGAACGGTTTGGGAATTGAGTCTTCGGCAGAAGCACTATCAACGTTTCCCAAACCGACTGAGCCGAAAACGCTCGATGACGGCGGCGAGTTTTCTGTCGATCTTCTGATCAATAAGAACACTGGCGTGAAGATCGTCGATGTCGTGAGAGTCAGTTTTGATCGTTCGCGGTTGGGCGGTGATGAACCGCGCATTCGAGCGCGCGATTTCAGTCTGGATGCCGTCGCGATGGAAATGAAGGATTACAGTCTGTTCGTGAACCAGGAATTGATCGCAACCGGAAAATCGAAATCGGCTTCTGCGGGTGCACTGCTCTGGATCTACATCCCCGGTCGCGGACGATTCATCTTCTCGCTCACGCCGCGGTCGGATTACGCCTTTCAAAAAGTGGGCACCGTTTCGTCGAATCGAATTGAGTTCGAACTGAATGGCAATCACTACGAATGGCTTTCGAGCTCCCTGATCCTGCGCGAGGAAGGCACGTGGAACCTTTGGGTCTTATATGACTCTCACTACACGCCCTTGATTGGATCTACAGTCGATCCGCCACCGCAGGAGAAGGGAACGCTGGAAAAATTGGATCAGAAGATCACGTCAATGACGCAGCGGCAGCCGGTCAGGGTCAAACTGCCAGGCGCGCTCCAGGGCGCAACTGACGAGCAGAAGGTCTCTGCGAAGCCGGGCAGTGCCGTGATGTTCGGCGCCGCCGATCGCATAGAGAATTTATTGCCGCGAAATTGACTTCGCGGTTCTTAAGGTTACCAAGCGACAAAGCGCAGTAGCCCGAGTGTCGGGCTTCTACGGTCACTCTGAAATCAACCCGAGTTTGGAGTGAAGGGGAGAAGTGTGCGCCCTTGTGAGAGGAGGCAGTTAAGTGAAATCAAGACTTCTTTTGATTGCATCATTGATC
>JBKPEE010000009.1:0-98947 GCA_046728235.1 Acidobacteriota bacterium | reverse complement strand
TGAGGCCCGAACATGTGAAGACTAAATGTTTGGAGTACCGCCTTTAGGCGGAATCTCTTGAGATGTACTACTTCCGAGGAATGACATCGGAACAGCGCGACCGAGTAATGGAATATCGGCGCTTGCGCAGCTTGCCACTCCACTCGCCGCCACATTGGGCAATGGGTTTCTCAGGTCAATACCTGATAACCGCCGCTTGCTTTGACCATGCTCCAATTGTCGGAAAAAGTCCGGACAGGTTAACTGAATGTGAGGAACAGATGCTTGCAGCTTGCGCAGAGCACGCATCAAAAATCTACGCATGGTGTGTGTTACCTAATCACTATCACGTGCTGCTGGCCACGCGGCGTATTAAGACGCTTCTGTAAGGAACTGGGTCGATTCCACGGTCGATCCTCATTTAAATGGAACGGGGAGGAAAGTGAACGAGGGCGCCAGGTTTGGTTCAGATGCTTTGATCGCGAAATAAGATCTGAGGGCCACTTCTGGGCCACGGTGAATTATATTCATCACAACCCAGTTCATCATGGTATGTTGAGAAGTGGCAGGACTGGATTTGGTCAAGTGCCGCGAAGTTTGTTGAAGAGGTTGGCCGTGATCGTGCCGAGGAGATTTGGAAAAATTATCCCATCCTGGACTACGGTAAGGGCTGGGATGTATAAGCGTTAGAGCTTCCGCCTAAAGGCGGTACTCCAAACATTCCGCTTAAAAGCTACTGCAGCATTCTCTCAATCACCGCATAACTCGCCTGTAAAGCCTCCTTGAGCTTTTCAGGCTGGCTGCCGCCGCCTTCGGCCATGTCGGCTTTCCCGCCGCCCCGGCCGCCGATGATGGGCGCGAGTTCTTTGATCACTTGTCCGGCCGGAACCTTCTTCGTGAGATCGTTCGAGGTGCGCACGATTAGCGAAGCTTTGCCGTCATTCGTGCGCCCCAGCACCACCACGCCCGATTTAATTCGATCGAGCAGCGTGTCCGAAAGCTGGCGCATGCCCGCAGCGTCGAGGCCGCTTGCTTCTTTGGCCAGCACGCGCACACCGGCGATGTCGCGTGCTTCGTCGCCATTCGACGCTGACGAGCTGATGGCGCCGCTGGCGATCTTCAGTTTCAACTCTTCCGCTTCACGCCGCGCCTTCTTCAGTTCGTCCTGCAGTTTGCCAATCGCACTGGGCAGTTCCGCACGCGACGTGCGCAAGTTGGCGGCGGCTTCTTCGATCAGCTTCTCGTCTTCGCGAAAACGCTCGTAAGCGTCGAACCCGGTGATGGCGCGAATGCGTCGCACGCCCGAGGCGATCGATTCGTCGCTGGTGATTTTGAAGACGCCGATGTCGCCGGTCGCGCGCACGTGGGTCCCGCCGCACAGTTCTTTGGAAAAGCCGGGCACCGTCAGCACGCGCATCATGCCTGAATACTTTTCGCCAAACAGGGCCATCGCGCCGGAACGCATCGCCTCTTCGACCGGCATGATGTCGGTATCGACTTTCACATTGCGCAAAACCTGTTCGTTAACCAGCCGCTCGACTTCTTTCACTTCCTCGTCGGTCATTGGCTGATAGTGTGTGAAATCAAACCGCAGATAATTCGGCGCCACAACCGATCCGGCTTGCTTTACGTGCATACCAAGGACTTCACGCAACGCGGCGTGGACCAGATGCGTGGCCGTGTGATTGCGCCGGGTCGCGTCGCGCTTTTCGACGTCGACTTCGGCAGTGACCGTGTTGCCCACTCTGATCTCGCCCTTGTCGATCTTGACCTTGTGAACAATCAGTCCTTGAGCCGGTGAATAGGTATCGAGCACATGCGCGATGAGGTCAGAACCGCCTGCGGTAGCGGGCGGGCTCCACATGCGCCCCACATCGCCGACCTGTCCACCTGATTCCGCATAAAACGGCGTTTGATCGAGCACGACTTCGCCTTCGTCACCTTCGCTCAGTTGCTGAACCTCTTCCTCGCCACGAATTAGTGCGAGCACTTTCCCATCATCAACTCGCGTGGTTTCATAACCGCGAAACAGGCTTTGAATCCGGCCGCCGACGTTGGCATAAACCGGCTTTGCCTTCGCCTTCGCTTCACCTTTTTCAGCTGAGCCGGTCGTTTGAAGCTGTTGCAACGCCGCATCAAAATGAAAGTTGAATGTCTCCTCGTCGAAAGCGCCTGAGATCGTCCACTGCTCAGTAAATTGGAACAGGCCCCGCTCTTCTAATCGAACACGAATTAGGTCGCGCGGCACGCCATACGTGTCGTAAATCCGTGCAAGATCTTTCCAGTCGGGGAAGGTAGCTTCAGCTAAAGTCGAAAACAGTTCTTCCAGCTTCTGCAAACCAACAGTTAACGTCGACCCAAATCGTTCCTCTTCCAGCCGCACCATCTTGTCGATAAAGTCGCGATGGGCTTCGAGTTCCGGATAAGCTTCGCCCATCTGGTCGACGACGAAGTTGGCGACCTTGTGAAAGAACAATCCTTCGAAGCCGAGGGTGTGACGTCCCTGATAGATCGCGCGGCGCATAATCTTGCGGATTACATAGTTCCGACCTTCGTTGCCGGGCAGAATACCGTCGGCGATTGAAAAGGCCGTCGCGCGCGCATGATCCGCAATCACGCGACAGGCAAATTGTTTCTGTTCATCTAATTTGTCGTACGCGCTCATGATTTGGTTTTCAGAATTGCAACTACAGCATCAACGATTCTCGACGTTGCCGTTTCGCTCAAAACACCAACTCGGCGTTCTATCAATGTTTCGTGTCCGGTGAAAACTTTGTCGGGTCGCGCGAAGCTCTCTTGACGTAGTGAGCCCATCGCAAAATCCGCTTGTTGGATCTGTATCGCCTTCGCGTCGATCGCGGCGTTACTCGTTATTTGGCATAGAAACCAATCCTGTCTGTTAGCCTGAGCCAGTACTACGGCCGGACGAAGTTTCTTATCCGACAAGTCCGAAAAAGGAAACTCCACTAACACGACGGAAGCTCTGCCAAATGCTGCCACGCACGGTCCTCCTCTGGCGTACTCCAAAGTTCCGCCAGCGATCTTTCGCTCAAAAGCACGGTTTCAGAGACCTCCACCTTCGGATCTTCATCCAGAATGGTCACCAGCGCCCGGCGACTCTTTTCTAACTCAACGTTCTCGTGAAGAACAATTCTTCCGTTCTTATCGATTGTGGCTTCGAATGTTTGACTCATTTCTTTATGTTCCTATTGCAAGTTTCGCCGTGAATTCCACCACATTCTTGAGCAGATCCGTTTCGTAGTTCGACTTGACACCTTGCAGTACGACGGCGAGCCGTTCCAATCCCATGCCGGTATCGACTGAAGGAGCCGGCAGCGGCGTCAGTTTGTACTCGCCAGGCGCAACCTCGCTGCGATCGAACTGCATGAAGACCAGGTTCCAAATCTCAGTGATGGTATCGCCGGGCCCATTGACGTTCGCCGCGCAGTTTTCGGCGTCAGCCGGATCGTCACCCATGTAGTAGTGGATTTCACTGCAGGGGCCACAGGGACCAGTCTCGCCCATCTGCCAGAAATTATCTTTGCGGCCAAAGCGCAGAATCCGCTCCGGCGGCGCGCCGACCTGGGCCCAGAATTTTTCTGCCGTATCGTCCGGGCCAACTTCGGCGTCGCCTTCAAAGATCGTAAACCACATACGCGCCGGATCCAGTTTGTATTCGTTGACGAGTAAATCCCAGGCAAACTTGATTGCGTCTGCTTTGAAGTAGTCTCCGAAGCTGAAATTTCCCAACATCTCAAAGAAGGTCTGGTGGCGCGCGGTCTTGCCCACTTCGTCCAGATCGTTGTGTTTGCCGCCGGCGCGCAAGCACTTCTGCGAGGAACAGGCGCGCACGTACTCGCGCTTTTCCACGCCGAGGAACACGTCTTTGAACTGGTTCATACCGGCGTTGGTGAAGAGCAACGTCGGATCATTTGCCGGCAACAGCGGGCTCGAGCGCACACGCGTATGGCCCTGCCGTTCAAAGTATTCCAGGAATTTTTCGCGAATTTCGTTACCAGTCATCATGCGATTAATCGAGTCTACCATGCGCGAAGTGAGGCCGCGAAATTTGGCTCGTTTGCGGTTTCCGAAAATCAGCACACTGGGATATCCTGCGATCCCCGGATATTTAGCAATGCGCCCGAAAAAGACTTTCATCTTGCCGCTGATCCTTTGCGCTTGGTTCGCTGCGTGCTCAGAGCCGCCAAAACCTGCCGGTCCAAAATTCAGCGGGCGCGTGTTGCTGCTTACTGGCGACCCCGCAAACGGATCGAATCTGGTCGAACTCACCCCGGCGACCACCGGCGCGGTCTACAATCTAGCGAGTATCACCGGCGGCGTCGTCGAAGCAGTTGCAAGTCCGGATCAGAGTCGCCTGCTGTACGCAACCAAAGAAGATGTGAGCGTGCGTGATCTGCGCGGCGGTAACGCGAAATCATTAATCAAAGGCGCGAGCTTCTGCCTGGCGTGGTCAACGGACGCAAATCATTTCAGTTATAAGCAGAAGTCCGGCGCCACGACGAAACTTTTCTCTGCTGATTTGGATGGGAAGTCAAAACTGATCCTCGACGATCCGAATGGTTCGATGGATTGCGCTATTTGGATTGCTCCTGATCGACTGGTGTTCGATCGCTTTGTCGGAGCAACCGCGAAAAAAAGCAACGAACAGCTCAAGCCAAACACGACGACCGTGGCGACCATTGGCGACACGATCAAACTGAAAGACACGCCAAAGAAATGGTCCGTAGAAGCCGTTTGCGCGAAAAGCAACAACGGATTGCTGCGTTCCGATCAAGGCCGGCTGCTCATCGCCAAAAACATAGATCATTTTGAAAGTCTGGATCCCTCGCCGGGGCCATGTTCCGAATGTCGCTTTGTCGCATATGTGGCCCAGAGTTGTGTTCCGTTCTTTATCGAACAACCGACCAGCACAACGACAGAACTGTTTTCACTCAATCCGACGAGCTGGCAGAAACAAAGACCAACCTCGATCACCTGGACGTTCTCGCCCAACGCCCGCATGCTGATCAAATCTTCCGCGCGCTTGATGGTGGTGGGTGACGCTCCCGACAAGCTGCTCTTGATCGATACCGAAACCGGAGACGTGACGCCGTTTTTCCCGAAGCCGGCTCAGGCTGGCGTGTCACTGGTGTCTCCAGTTCCTCTTGCTTGGATCGAAAGCTGATTTTTCCTTCAGTCTTGCCCGGCGGGTTTGCCTCAAAAGTAGCGCGGGTATCCGTGATCGAAACCGGAAGAAGTCAGTACCGGGAGCGATAGCGACCGGGTCCAACTGCGCAAAGGTCATGATTCGAAACTGATTACCCGGTCGCTATGCTCCCGGTACTGACCGCTGTTGTCAACTTCCATTTGCGCCCGACGATACTTTTTAGGCAAAGCCGCGCCCGGCACTAAATCTCGTGGTCGCGTCAGCGCAGAATTGTTTGAGTCGCATTGACGATTCAGTAACGCTCGGGGTTGGCCTGCTGGCCGCTAACGCGAAAAAACCAGCGCATGCACTTGTGGGCCATGTCCACCGGCTCGCAGAACATCATCGGACAACTTCCCGGTATGACGGACAGGCCGAGCTGCCGGCACAGGTCCAGGGCCGACTTGTCCACGCTTCCGCTCCCAAACGAACGATGAATCCATACGCGCTTTACGCCAACGTCAGAACACTGTTGCACCATCGCGTGCGTGGATTTCGGATGCGTAGCGATAACAATCGCGTCGATCTTGACTGGAATCGCCGAGAGATCCGCATAACAAACGTCTCCTTCAACAATGTCAGTGTTGGGGTTTACCGCATAGACCTCGTGGCCCGTCTCGCGCAATTTTCGGTAGATGAAGTTGGCCGGAATGTCTCCGTTCCGCGAGACGCCGGCGACGGCAATTCGCTTCTGTGCCAAGACATCGAGGGCGGCTTCTTTTAGTGAACTCATAATTCTCTCCGTTTTCGGACGTAACGAATGGAGAGCAAACCGCATTCCCGCCTGCAGCCGCAAAGACTCTTTATGTTCGACTGTGGATTGGCGTGAAGTTTCACGCTATGACAAGGAAAAGTACGCGGTTTCGTGGCGGTTAGATCACGTCTTCGTCCGCACCTTTGACCGTGCGACGAACCTTCTCACTGACCAGTTCAAATCCAAATCCCTGGCGCAGCAGGTGATCGAAAAGCTTTTTGGCATCTTCTCTTGATTTCGGTCTGCCGCGCAGCCTGACCCGTTTTGCGATCGCGCGGTTGATTAACTCCTCTTCCGGGGTAGCAGCGAAAATTTCATCCAGCGTTGTGCTGGCGGTTTGCTTGTCGATTTTCTTCACCAACAGATCGCGTTCCAGGCGGCGCCGGCCGATCGGCCGCTCGCGCAAACGCAGAGAAGCATAGCTCTGCGCAAATTTCGTGTCATCCAGATAGCCGTATTCGCGCAACCGCGCGATCACTTCCTCGACGTTGGTCTTCGTGGCCCCGCGGCCCGCCAGGAGCCGTTCGCGCAATTCTGCGACGGAACGCTGCCGCGCAGCGAGCAACTTTGCCGCGCGTTGAAACACGCGCTCACGAGCAGTGGCCGGATCGAGAGAAGTCTCATCCTGCTCTGCCCGTTTTGAATTTTGATGCCGCCGCATTTGAAAGCCAGACTTCATCCCGTAGGGACGGCATCTTTATAGATCGGCAAATCGTTTTTTCCAACCGAAATCCTTGCCTATGGCGGTGGCCATGCTGATACGCCGCAAGTCTTTCGACTTGCCCCGGGTCGTTTGTGTGATTTCGTGGATCGTTCGCTCGCGGGACTACAATGCTCTCATGGATGGCGCACTGATTGTGGACAAGCCCGGCGGTATGACTTCACATGATGTCGTGGCCAGGGTCCGCAAAATAGTCGGAACTCGACGCGTCGGCCATACCGGCACGCTTGATCCTTTCGCCACGGGTGTACTGGTGGTGCTCGTCGGTAAAGCAACTCGACTCATGCAATTCCTTAGTGGGGCAGAGAAAGAATACGAAGCCGTGATTCGATTGGGTTATGCCACGGATACGGGAGATATCACCGGCCGTCCTTTGCCACCTCAGCCAAAGGCGCCAGCCGCGGAACTTTTAGGCAAAGAAGATATTGAAGCGGCGATTGCTTCACTGCGTGGTGAGATTGAACAAGTGCCGCCCATGTATTCCGCAAAAAAGATCCAGGGGCGAAAACTGTATGAACTCGCGCGACGTGGCGAACAGATTGAACGACAGGCGGTGCGCGTTAAGATCAAAACGCTGGAAGCGGTGGAGAGAGATGGCGCCTTCATGAAAGTTAATGATGATGCAACGCACGACCTGACGGTCCGAGTCGTCTGCTCAGCCGGCACTTATGTGCGCAGTCTGGCGGAAGACCTGGGCCGGCGGCTCGGCGTCGGCGCCCATTTGGCGGAATTGCGCCGCACTCGCGCAGGTAACTTTAAAATGGAAGATGCAAGCACCCTCGAGCGTCTCACAGGGTTGGCTAAGACGGATTCATTCAAAGACGTGATCGTTTCTCCGGATGATATGCTGGCCCACTTCCCGGCGATTCATTTGAGTGAAGATGAGGTGCGAGGCGTTTTAAACGGTATTGACCTTCAGTGCGAGTCAAAGTTCGAAAATCAACAGCATGTTCGACTGCGCGGCGAAGCCGGCGGGCTGATCGCGGTGGGTGTCTATAACGAAAGCAAAAGCACGGTGCATCCGAAAGTTGTGCTTTCAAGTTCATAAGGTTTTGCGGCCACCCCGGTTAAGTAGTATCGTTTCAGTCAAACCCGGACACCGCGGTCGGCTTTGCCTCAAAAAAGTCTATGCACTGAACGCTTGGGGCTGGACTGGGTTTTCGCCGCGTAGCGGCGAATTGAATTTAGCCCGGCCTTTCAAGGCCGGGACTAGTGACAATCAGCGGATGCGCGTCGCTTTAGCGACGCCTGAACCCGCGAGTTTCATGCGTCGCTAACGCGACGCGGTTTCGATTTTCGGTCCGTGACCGGGCCTTGAAAGGCCCGGCTAAACTCATTTGCCGCTACGCGGCTGAAAATCACCATTGGGTCGCGAAGGCTTTTGAGGCAAAGCCGCCGCGGTCTTTTTTCAGAAAGCTAGATCGCATGACTCTCAAATCCAGCCGCCGGATCTTCTCGTTGATGTTGCTTGTCATGGCGCTTGCAGCCACGTCACCTGTGCGGGCCCAGAACGACAACCAGGAAAAAGCAGAACAGGAAGCCGCGAAACTGCAGGAGCTCCAGAAGAGGACACTCAGTCTGTTGGATGAAGTAATAAGCGCGGCCTGGAGCCTCAAGCTGGCGGAAAATCGTTCATATGTCCTGGCAAACGCCGCGGATCTGCTTTGGCCATACGATGAGAAGCGGGCGCGCAACCTGTTCTGGGAAGCGCTCAACAATCTCAGTTTGCCCACGTCCCAGCCAGCCAATCAGCCGGCTAAAGAGGCGAACGGTACCGCCGGGACCAATGGCCCAACGAAAGAGCAGCCGCCGGAAACGAGTCTTTATTACGCGACATTTGAGACGCGGCAGCAGTTTCTCCGTCAGGTTGCGCGCCACGACCCACAGCTGGCGCTCGACATGATGCGCTCGACGCGCCAGGCACTTGCGCCACAAGTTGCGGGCGCGCGAACATACGATCCTGACACGGATTTGGAACAGGATCTCACTTCTGCGGCGGCGGCATCCGATCCGAAACGGGCGCTGCAGATTGCGCATGAGAGTCTGGCAAAAGGTCTGACGTTTCAGATCCTGAACTTATTGCGTCAGGTAAATCAGAAGGATCAGGACGCGGGCACAGCGCTCGCCGGCGACATCATCGTCAAACTCAAAACGGATGATTTTAATTCGAGCAATTTTGCCCCATTTGTGGCCACCAGCCTCCTTGAATTGAGCCGGACCAGCGGCGCAGTGCTTATCGTTAGCTCGTCTCAGGAGCCACCCGTATTCACCCGGCTGAAGCTGGACGAGAATCAAAAACAGGACCTGGTCGATCTACTGACAACTGCAGCGCTGGACGTTCGCGCCGGCGAAAACGTTCTGCAGGCCATCCGCAATGCGATGCCTGAGATCGAGCAGTACGCGCCTGACCGCGCCGCCAAACTAAAGGCGCGATTAGCGGAATTCAATCGCACCTTGCCGCCGGCTTTCGGCAAATGGAACGCGTTCGAGGCGAGGTTCGACAAGGCTACGCCCGAGGAAATGCTCAAAGCGGTAAGCAAGGTGAGCGATGACCAGCGCGATACGCTGTTTCGCGAAGCGGCCTCGAAAGCGGTGACGCGCGGCGAAGCCGATCGCTATCGCGAGCTAATAAATAGCCAAATCGAAAATGAGACGGAAAGAAAGTTTGCTCTGGAAGCGCTCGATAACGCGCAGATGTACTATGACATTCGCGAAGGTAAGACTGATGACCTGGAAAAACTCTTGCCGCTGATTCGCGCGAAAGAACAGAGAGCGATGGCCATGGCGCAACTGGCGATGATGCTGCAGAAGAAAGGCCGGCACGATGAAGCCGTGAAGTTGCTCGATGACGCCCGCGGTCTGGTTAAAGTGGATCTTGTCAACCAGTCCCAGTCTGACGCCTTGCTGGCGGTGATGCTTGGCTATACGCAGGTCGATCCGCCCAGGGCTTTCGCCATGATCGAACCTCTTGTTGACCGGACCAACGACGAGATATCGAAACTCCTGCTCGTCGATAAAATCGTGAAATCGGGTTTCGTAAAGAACGGCGAGATCATCATGAATCAGCCGCGGATCCCTCTGGACTATTCGATGATCAGGTATTCCGCGGGTGTGGTGGCTCTCGGAAAAGCTGACTTTGATCGCACTAAAGCGTTGGCTGATCGATTTCAGCGAAACGAATTGAAGGTGGTCGCGCGAATGCTTTTGGCGCAGGCGCTTTTACGGCATTTTGAGACGACTCCGCAGCAACCAACCCAAAGTCAATAATTCCTTATTTGATCCTCACGCGCACTTTGTTACTAGTTTGCAAGTGCCAGGTGACGCTGACCAGGACACTCTGGCCCGTTGGCAGATTGCCGGGGAGCACTATTACCACCTCAGTAAAGCTAAAGCCCGGTACCGCGCCCACAAATTCGACGCCGAGCGGGTAGATGTTCATCTGTGCATCCTCGGCGCGAGCCGTGACGGATGAAGCGTTTTCGCCCGGCGCTAAAGTGAGATTAGTCGCAAATAACATTATGCGCGTCCGGCTGTCCGGGCTGAGATTGAACGGGTCCGTTAAGGGAAATGGATCGCGCATCATGGTGACAGAATCGAGAGCGATGGCACTGTCGCTACCTTCTTCCGTAGCCAGAACCGGGGGCGGTGGTTGTACGGTCAGGGTCGCTTCATTGCTGGTCGCATTGCCAAAAGCGTTCGTCACCACGCACCGGAATTTTGCGCCGTCATCGGACATAGCCGTCGCACCAAGCGTGTAGCTGGATGCATTGGCGCCGGGAATATTCACCTGATTTCTCTGCCACTGAAAACCGAGCGGCGCGGTGCCGCTGGCTGCGACCATGAAGGTTACGGGCTGGCCCTGCGCGATGGTCTGACTTGAGGGCTGCGTGGTGATAACAGGCGCCGTCCCGCCGGTAAATTGAACTCTGAACAAAGCGGCCGGTCCCTGAGCCAGATAGTAAAGACTTCCGTCATTGGCGATCTTTATATCAACCGGGCTCGAAATTCCGGTCGCAAAGCCGGCCGCCGTATTATTCGAGGGATCGAACAGACGCATCCAGCCGCTGCAGAGATCTGCAAAGAAGTACTTTCCGATATAGCTCCCGGGAAACTGAACTGTCGCTGGGTTATAGAAGCCACCGCCGACGATCGCGCAACCGGTCGTTGACGTCGAACCGTGCGCGTACTGAAACAGAGGATCGCGGAAGTTCGGATTGGGCGGCGAACATGCGCCTTCACAGATGGACCAGCCATAGTTCGATCCGGCGATGCCGTCATCGATCTCTTCCCACGTGCTTTGGCCGACATCGTTAATGAACATCCGCGTCGTCCCCGGCTGAAAGGCAAACGTGAACGGATTGCGCAGGCCCAGTGCCCAGATTGACCGGTTCGCTCCGGTAGCAGTGTTGAAGAACGGGTTATCGACCGGGATCGTTCCGTCAGAATTGATGCGCAACATTTTGCCCAAACGATTGCTCAGCGTTTGTGAATTCGCCGGATTCGCATTCTCACCGACGGCCACGTATAACTTGCCGTCCGGCCCAAAATGGATCGCGCCGCCATTATGATTTGTGGCGGTGCTTAGGTTATCAAGATCGAGGATCGGTAGTTCACTCCCGGTGGCGGCTATGTCGCCGTTGGCGGTGAAACGGCTGACCCGGTTGTGCGCCGTCGATCCGGGGACCGTGTAGTAGAGGTAAACAAAATTGTTCACGGCGAAATTAGGATCGAAAGCCACTCCCAATAAGCCGCGTTCACCTGCGGGGTCAACGGTCAAACTGACAAACGGCGCCGGCAAGAGAGCGCCATTCTTGATGACCCGTAACTGGCCCGTCTGCTGGCATACAAAGATGCGACCATCAGGGGCTATTTCCATCGCGGTTGGACTTGCCAGGCCGCCGGCGATCTGAGTTTCGGAAAAGCCTGCGGGCAGTGTCGCGCCACTAGCGTTGAAAACAACGAGAAGAACCAAAAGCGTCGCAAACAAGGTCGCGCGACACAGCAGCGCTGCCTGATTGCTGTCAAAAGAAGAACCGGCAGAATCCCTGTAAACCATGATCACACCTCGACTAACTGCGCCATGTTTGGATCCTGATTCTCCTCTTTCGGCCAGCTTCGGAACTACCGGAACGGCAGCGGCTTAGCTAACGCAGTTGAGAACTAACTGGAGAGTTTTGAGCCGCACATTTGGTGCTGGGGGTGATTTTTGCGGCTACTTACCTGTTTAGGGCGAGGTTAATTATAACGATCGGCGGTGCTTTGTCCCGGATCTAAATTTCGTGGGCACTCGTGGATCGTGCGCTGGCTTACCCTAAGACGATCCGCGAAAACGTTACGGAGTTAATCCTTCACCACTTAATCGATCCTTCTTTGGAAGTATCGATTTGCGCGAGTTCTTCGTTCGAACCGTAGAAGAAACCTTTCATGTTATCCATCAGGAAGCCCTGCGCATCGGGACTGCTCAGGTCGAGCCCATAGTGGTTAATGATGCGCGTTTGTGTCTGTAACCATTCTGCCCAGCACGGCTGGCAAACTTCACCCCCGATCTTCTGACCCAGGTCGGTAGGTAATGGCGCGTAGCCGAGAGGTGTACGCTTCTGCCCGCAGCGAGCGCATTTAATTTCGTCTGGCATGGAAAACTCCGTCGTCCTGGGTCAGGTTTAAGGTTTCAAGTTGCAGTGTTCAACTTGAAACTAATCTGAAATTAGTGCTGCGCTGCTCGGATCGCCTGGAGGATGTCACTGTCTTTCGGCCGGATCAATCCGACCGGTCGCACATCGCGATGTCGAATAACTCCGTTGGCATCGATCACAAAAACCGAACGCGCGACTTTTCCCGGGATCAGCGACCGTGCTCCGTAGAGGTCAATAACCGCGCGCGCGGGATCTGAAAGCAATTTCACCGGCAGCCCGTATTTCGTAATGAATCGTTGGTGCGAGAGCTTATCATCCGTCGAAATGCCAACCACTTCAGCTCCGGTATCCTGATACTCCTGCCAGTGGCTGCGCAGCGAGCGCATTTGACGAGTGCAAACCGGAGTATCGTCGCCTGGATAAAACAAGAGTACCACAATGCGCCCACGATGATCCGATAGTCGCCAATCATTGCCTTGATCGTCTTTCAAAGTAAAGTTCGGCGCTAATGAACCGATCATCCTGTTCATATTCTTCAGTCCCATTCTAATCGATTCCGAGTTGTCGCCTCGGTACCGTCGCGTATCTCGCTTCTGCTGAGATCAGGCGGCCGATCTATGATACAACGGGCGGAGAATTGTTTGAAACTTTTCGTTTTTCGACGCGGCGCGGGAGGGCGCACACCGCCGGGTCGCAATGATTTCCGAACGTTTTTGGAGGTGCTGATTATTTTATGAGCGCCGCCAGACTTGCCGCGGTTACCTGCGTGCGAATCTCGAGGTCATCTCCGCGCGCCGTAATTTTCAAATTGTTCAAAGCGCTTTCCGCCAGGCTCTTGCGCGGTTCAGTCATGCGGGTGATAAAGATGCCCCCCAGTTGTCGCAGGCCTTCGACCGTGTCACCGAGGTTCTTGGCCGCCTCGACTGAGTTGGTGCGCGCGACCAGGGTCATCGTCACATCCGTTTGGGTCGAGCCGACCGAACCGTACGCCTGTTTGATGGCGCTGACATCTTTGGCAATTGTGTCATTGCCGACGTCCAGATTCGCGAGCAGCTCGGGAGTGATATTAGCGGCAAACCCGATCACGGCATTTTGATCTCGCGTCGCCAGCCCGATCAGGTCAGCCGGCACGCGCCCGGCCTTCCCCGCGTCAATCGCGGCGCGCACGTTGGCCAGAGAGCCGAGCCCAAGCGAATTCTGGTCAAGCACGCAAATCGCCAGATCACTTACATGCATTGTCCACAGGCCGAGCATCTTCAGGTCATCGTTCACATCGATGATCGTAATCGTCAGGCCATGATATTTCTCTTCGCGCGACTTGCCGTTGGCCGCCGCCCGCGCCGCGGCCGCCACGGCCCGTGCGTCAAAGTTTCCATGCCCAATCGCCACCAGCTCAAGCTTTGTTGATTTCGCCGTCGGATACGCGTAGTGGATGCCGATCGCCAGGCGATCGACTGAGTGCAAATCGACGCCGGTCCTGGTCTTGAACTTGTCCACCTCGGCATTGGCTTGGGCGAGCTTGGCCGCATCACCGCCGAGAATTCCGGGCATGGTCTCGCTGAGCATGCGCTTCACGTCAACGATTGCGACCGCATCAGACGGCGGGAGATAACTGGTGATCGCAGGCGCTGGCGGCGCCACGGGTTTGCGAGTTTGCGCGGCAACTGCCGAAAAAATGACCAAAACGAGCAAAAGACTAAGCGATGATGTGATGCTTTTTCTATTCACAATGAAACCTTTCAAATTCGTTGTCGAGATGCTGCGATGCGGCCGCAACTCATTCGGGTTGGCTCGGGGCTTTGGAGTGCGGCGGCTTGACGCCGCTTTTTATCAATGTATCGGTAGTCCGAAACCCAAAGCGCCGTCAACGGCACCCCACGCGAGATGCTCGCGCGGGGACCCCGCGGCCGGCGCACTCCAAATCATACCCGCTCAAGCAGCATCGCAATGCCCATTCCTCCGCTGATACACAGGGTTGCCAGCCCGCGTTTGGCCTTACGCTTTTTCATCTCGTGGAGCAGCGTCGTGGTGATGCGCACGCCGGTACATCCGATCGGGTGGCCCAGGGCAATCGCGCCGCCATTAACATTCAGACGCTCCGGGTCGAATTGCAGATCCCGATCACAGGCGATCACCTGCGCCGCGAACGCTTCGTTCAATTCGATCAGATCGATGTCCGCCAGCGCGAGTTTCTGCCTTTCAAGCAGCGCGCGGGTGGCCGGCACCGGTCCGATTCCCATAATCTCAGGCGGCACGCCAACAATCTTGTAATCAACCAGCCGAGCCAGAGGTTCAGCGCCTGCTTCTTTCAAGCCTGACTCGCTCATCACCAGTACCGCGGCAGCACCATCGGTAATGCCGGATGAGTTACCGGCGGTTACGGTTCCGCTTTTGGAAAATACCGGCGCCAGCTTTCGCAAACTTTCAAGCGAGGTGTCACCCCGCACGTGTTCATCTGTCGCGAAAGGGAGCGCGTTACTGCCCCGTTTGTTAGTCCTGATCCCCAGCGGGATTAGCTCTTCATCAAATCTTCCCGCCGCGATTGCCGCGGCGGCTCGTTGTTGGGAACGGAGCGCATACTCATCCTGCTCATCACGACTGATCTCGTATTGGGCCGCGAGCTTTTCAGCGGTCTCGCCCATCACCAGACCCGACAATGGATCGTTGAACCCATCACGATACATTCCGTCAACCAAATCGACGTGGCCCAAACGCGTGCCCCAACGCGCGCCGTCTGCAAAGTAAGGAACGCGCGACATACTTTCGGTGCCGCCGGCCAGAACTATGTTGGCGCGCCCAAGCATAATCTCTTCGGCGGCCAGAATGATCGCGCGCAAGCCGGAGCCGCATGCCTGGTTAACCGTGAACGCCGGCACGCGATCAGGCACACCGGCGCGGAAGGTGATCTGGCGGGCCACGTTCGGACCACCGCCCGCCTGGCGCGCGCATCCCCAGATGGAGTCTCCGATTTTGTCGGGTCGCAGATTCGCGCGCCGCAAGGTCTCTTTCGCGACCGCGGCGCCGAGATCAGCCGCACTCCAATCCTTAAGCGAACCTCCAAATCGCCCGATTGGGGTCCGCACAGCCGCAACAAGAAAAACTGGATTCATTCAACCTAAAGGGTTCGAGAACTTTGATACAAAACCGGCAAGAACCTGAAGTCACAAAATTTGTTTCGCCTGCAAAAGTCGATGTTAGCATAGCGCGCGATGTCGCCCGCAAAGCCCGCACAGGCGGGTAGTGGTCCAGTTTGCCTCTTTTATTCACACCGCGGCTTTAGCCCGGTGTCCGAGGCGAACGAAAGCAAAGGAAACCGTTTAAACGGTTTCCGTTTTCCGAAAAATTGTCGCCGCGCTAAAGCGGCGACGAGAATGAGAATTCTCTCAAAGTGACGCACTACGCACAGGCGCGTGACGAACCGTCCGTGAACGAGGCTGCCCTCCGGCTGCTTGACCTTGCCAACCGTCATGCACACTGGTTCATGTCAGAAGACGGGCGGCTGCCGCTGGAAGTTAACCGCAGTGAATTCGATTTTTCCGCTGTACATGGCTGCTTGATTTTTTCGTGCTGGACGCAAAAAGGCGCACGCGCATGGCGCGTGACGGATTGGAATGGATCAAACGAGAAGCTGGTCCTGCAGACCAGCCGGAAAATGGGCGCGGAAATCAGCCGCATCGAGCTGGTGCCGCGCGCATCCGCGAAAGCTATAGTTGCCGGCATTACCGCCGCCCGCCAGGCAAGATGCGAGCGTCTGGCCCAGCTCCTGGCCCAGACTTTCATCGCTGAGTCTGTCGGCGACGACGACAGACTGAAGTCGGCGCCGCTGGTGAAGATCGAGCGCGCCGCTTTAAGTCCCGGGATCCGGAGCTATCAGCCAGGACGCTACGCGCGAATCATTTTACGCTTGCCGCATGAGCGCATTGCGGTCACTGGAACCGTTGCGCAAAGCGATCCGCGGAACGTCGATTCACTGTTTTCATCAGCGCTCTTGTGGTTTGCTCGGGTACAGGCAAGTCCGGTGCGCCCACCAATTAGTCGCCTACTAATCTTGGTGGAGCAAAATATTTTGGAGGGTGCGCGACAGCGCCAGGTGTTGCTGCGCGACGCCGTGCGCGCGCGCATTCAACTGCTACAGCTTGACGACAACTGGCAACAAGTCGAACCGACCTCTCCCTGGGAACGAAAATATCTTTGGCGCAAGCGCCTGACGCGGTTTCCGGCAGTTGCCGAGACTGTAGCGACGGATCGGGTGAACCAGATCGTTGCGGTCGCTCCGGCAGCCATCGATGTAGTTGCGTCACGCCATGGACAGACGCTGCGTTATCACGGTCTGCCGTTCGCGCGCGCGCGCCGCGTGATGGATCGGGATCGGCTGTGGTTTGGTATAGAAGGTTCACCGCGACAGTTGCTCGATGACTACCACCGGCCGGACTGGAATAAGCTGTTGCACGATCTGCGGAGATATCGAGCTGAAGATTGCCGTGACCGGCGTCACTGGTTTTATCGCGCGGCGGGCGAGGCCTGGCTGGAATCAATTCTGCGACGCGACATTTCGAAACTCGATCCCGGTTTGATCATCGCTCCGCTGCACGCGCAGTTCAGGACCTCGCACGGCGGCCCGATCAGAGCGGGCGGCGCGCGGCCCATCGACTTACTCGCCTTGCGTCATGATGGACGGTTGGTCGTCATCGAATTGAAAGTCGGCGAAGATCGCCAGCACGTCTTTCAGGGAGTTGACTATTGGCGCCGTGTCGAAGCGCATCGTCGGCGAGGACACATCAGCGCCGCCAGACTGTTTGATGATCGAGAAATTAGTGATGAGTCGCCGCTCGTATATCTGGTCGCGCCCGCGCTGCGGTTTCATCCGTCATTCGCCGCCCTCGCGCGCATGATTGCTCCAGATATTGAGATCTACCGCTTCGATATCAATGAAGACTGGCGTGCTGGCGTGCGGGTGGTGCGCCGAGAGCGCGTTAATGCGTGAGCTTTGGAGTGCGGCGGCTTGACGCCGCTTTTTTAGATCCGATTAATATGGGTCATAAGGTTTAACTCTATCGATGGAAAGCGGCGTCAAGTCGCCGCACTCCAAATGTGTTCGCGGCCACCGATCTGTTTGCGGCAGTTGGGTTCACGTTGAGGCGTGAAATATATCTAAATCTTTTGTCCCTAAGCTACCTTTATCGGAACCTTTCGCATCATAGCGGCTGACCAGGCGAATTTCTCGCGAAGTCTCCCCCGCACGGTCCAATCCAGCATTACCTATCAACGGACCGGGCACCTGATCTCGATAACAAAAAATTGATGCTCGAACTGCGCGGCTTGCCCGGTGTGGCCGTGTGCCCGCGGAAGTGTGCGCAAACCCCGGGCTGGAATTTGCTAACGCCTTCGGCGTTTTCGAAGAAACACGAACTCGGTTTTCTTCGTGCTTTTTCGTGTGTCTTCGTGAATCGTTTACATTTCTTCCCACTTCCGCCGGCACCTACTGACATTAATCCGCGAAACCTCTATAATCATATAAACGAGACCCCAGGTTGAATCCCTCGAACTTTTGAAACGGAGCTACTGTCATGTCCGGCGAGTCGCTTGACCGTTATTTTCGGATGATTCGTGATGATCGCCACCGGCGGCCATCGGGCCGCTTGTGGTGTCCGGCCGCCGACGTCTATCGCAGCAAAGATGGCTGGATCGTAAAGGTTGATCTCGCCGGTGTGAAACCCGCCGACGTCGAGGTCATTGTCGATGGCGATTTGCTGCGCATCAGCGGATCGCGCCGCGACGGCACCTGCGGCGAAGGCATTTCGCACTACCAGCTGGAAATTACATACAGCCGTTTTGAAAAGATGATTAGATTCCCTCGCTCGATCGAGCACGCCTCAATCGACCGTGATTATCGTGACGGTCTTTTGATCCTGCAGTTGCATGAAGTACCTGAGCAGGCCCGGGCGGCCCGAAGATAACCGCGACGATTCACACTCATTCATTCATGGCAGAAAATAACCCGAACCAACCAGCGGCGAACGCGCAGATCAAGAAACCTGAGGGCGTGCCTTTTGTGATTCCCGTTCTGCCTTTGCAGAACATGACGCTGTTTCCTGAGACGATGGTGCCGCTCTCGGTCGGGCGGCCCGGTTCAATGGCCGCCGTCGAAGCCGCGCTCTCCGGAGAAGAGAAACTGCTGGCCTGCATCAGTGTGCGGCCGGAACGGACCTCCGAAGGCGACGCCAAGCCCGAAGAACTCTATGAAGTCGGCACGCTGGTGCAGATCAAGCGCATGGAACGCGTCGAAGATACGCTCCACCTGATCGTGCAGGGCATCGATCGGGTTCAGTTGATGGGCTGGGAGCAGACCGAACCCTTCCTGCGCGCGCGCGTGCGGGTGCTGCCCGAGCTCGAGGTGAGCGACAAGGAAAAAGTTGAAGCCACCAAGCGCAACGTGCAATCGCTGATTCAGCAGGCGCTGGCCTATCTGCCGCAGGTGCCGCCGGAAGTCCGGCTGGTCGTGCTCGGCGCCGACGATCCGGTCCGGCTCGCTTACTTCCTCGGATCAATTCTCAGTCTTGGTGTGGATAAAGAGCAGCAGATGCTCGAAGCCAACACCGTAGACGAACTGGTCCACCTGTCCCATGACTTTCTGGCGCGCGAAGTGGAAATCATTCGCCTGCGTTCGAAAATCGCTACCGAAGCCCAGACCGAAATGGACAAAGCGCAGCGCGACTATGTCCTGCGCCAGCAAATGAAGGCAATTCAGAAAGAGTTGGGCGAGGACGAAAGCGGCGAGCAGGCCGAAGCCACGCAGTTGCGCGAGCGGCTGGCGAAAACGGATTTGCCCGATGAAGTGCGCAAGGAAGCCGAGCGCGAGCTCAACCGCATGGAGAAGCTGCCGGCGATGGCGCCCGACTATCACGTCATTCGCACTTATCTCGATTTCATTCTCGAGTTGCCGTGGCGCAAGTCTTCGGAAGACCGGCTTGACCTGAACGAAGCCCAGAAAGTGCTGGACGAGGATCACTACAACATCAAAGATGTGAAAGAGCGAATTCTCGAGTTCCTTGCCGTAATCAAACTGCGACCCGATGCCAAGAGCCCGATCCTTTGTTTTGTGGGCGCGCCCGGCGTCGGCAAGACTTCGCTCGGCCGGTCGATCGCGCGCGCGATGAGCCGCCATTTCGAGCGTCTGAGTTTGGGCGGTGTGCGTGACGAGGCCGAGTTGCGCGGACATCGCCGCACGTATGTCGGCGCGATGCCGGGACGGATCATTCAATCGATCCGGCGTGCGGGGGTTAATAATCCGGTGATGATGCTCGATGAGATCGACAAGCTCGGCGCCGATTATCGTGGCGACCCGGCGGCCGCGCTGCTCGAAATTCTCGATCCCGAACAGAACAACACCTTCACCGATCATTATCTCGATCTGCCCTTCGATCTTTCGCGTGTCTTCTTTATCGCCACCGCGAACCAGCTGGGTCCGATTCCGCCGCCGTTGCGCGACCGCATGGAGGTAATCCAGCTCGCCGGCTACAGCGATCGAGAAAAACTGGAAATTGCGAAACGATATCTTGCGCCGCGGCAAATCCGCGAGAACGGCTTAACTCCCGACCAGCTTGAAATCGCCGACAGCGCCATCAAGGAGCTGGCGACGCGTTATACCCGCGAGGCGGGCGTACGCCAACTGGAGCGAAACCTCGGCCGGGTCGCGCGCAAAGTCGCGCTGAAGATTGCGCAGGGACATACCGAAAAAGTTGTGGTCGAAGCCGCGGCGATTAAGGAATACCTGGGCGCGCCGCGCTTTTATCCTGAAGAAGCGCGCAAGGAGTTACCGGCCGGCGTGGCTACCGGCATGGCCTGGACCGAAATGGGCGGAGAAATACTTTTTATCGAAGCGAACCTTCTGCCCGGAGGTCACGGGTTTACGATTACCGGACAGCTGGGCGAGGTGATGCAGGAATCGGCCCGCGCGGCCCAGTCGTATTTATGGTCGCATGCGCAGGACTTCGGCATCGATCCTTCGATGTTCAAGAATTACGGCGTGCACCTGCATGTGCCCGCCGGGGCGATTCCGAAAGATGGACCCAGCGCCGGCGTGACCATCACTGCGGCGTTGGCGTCGCTCTACACCGGTCGGCGCGTGCGACCCGATACGGCGATGACGGGAGAGATAACCTTGTCGGGTTTGGTGTTTCCCGTCGGCGGCATTAAGGAAAAAGTTTTAGCCGCGCATCGCGCCGGTGTGCGTCGCATCATTCTACCGGCACGTAATGAAGCCGATCTCGAGGATATTCCCGAAGACGTGCGCAAAGAATTGAATCTCAAGCTGGTAACCCGGATTAATGAAGTTGTCGATACTGCTCTGGAAAATGTAGTCGCCAACCCGCCACCGCCAGTGCCGGCGGAACTTACTCAGCGGCGGCGCCCGCTTGAGCCGGACGCGTCCGGCGAGCCGCTGATTGCGAAGCAGCGGTGAAGGCAAATCTGTGTTCTGGTCTTGCGATGAACTGATGGATAGATCCACGAAGCCACACGAAGCTCCACGAATGCACGGCGTTCGTGACTTTTCGTGTGACTTCGTGGATCGGTCTCTGGCGTTGCAAAACACACGCTCCACGGACTCACGCAAAAGGGGCCAGTTGAGAGAATTCTCATTCTCGCCGCCGCTTTAGCGCGGCGACAATTCTTTCGCGCCCGAAGACGGAAACCGTTTAAACGGTTTCCTTTGACTTCGTTGCCTCGGACACGGGGCTAAAGCCTCGGTGTGAATGAAAGAGGCAAACTGGCCCGTACTCACTAAGAAGACATGTTGAGCTATCTGGCATCCGGCGGCACCGCACTCCCATTCGCATTGAGATATCGATCAAACCAGTAGAGCTGCCAATTCAAGCTTTCCACTAAATGCTTTGGCTCGCCCGTACGTGTCAGGTTGTGGTTCTCGCGCGGGAAGAAAACGATCTCGGCCGTCGCGCCGAAATGTTTGAGCGCCCGAAACCATTGCTCGCCCTGCTCGATCGGCACGCGGTAATCGTTATCTGAGTGAAGAATCAGCGTGGGCGTCTTCACGTTCCTGGCGTACTTCAAAGGCGAGCGGTCCCAGTACAGATCCATCTTTTGAAAAATGTCGCCACCAAAATCAGGTGAGTGCCCGTAGGCGCCGTCGCGCGTGCCATCGTCAGAAATAAAGTTAGACACGCTGCGTAACGTAACTGCCGCCTTGAATCTATCGGTGTGACCCACGATCCAGTTGGTCATGAAGCCGCCATAGCTGCCGCCGGTTACCCCCATGCGATCCTGGTCGATCCAGGGATATTTTTTGAGCGCCGTATCCAGACCATTCATAATGTCGAGGTAATCCTTGCCGCCCCACTCGCCGACGATCCCGCGTTCGAACTTCTGGCCATAGCCGGTTGAGCCGCGCGGGTTGGTGAAGAGCACTGCGTAGCCTTTCGCGGCATAAACCTGGAACTCGTGATACCAATCCACACCGTACTGGCCGGCGGGACCACCGTGAATACTGAGCACTAGTGGATACTTCTTACCCTCCTGCCAATCGATCGGTTTCATCAGGAAACCATCGATGTTCCAATCGTCGGCGCTCTTGTAAGTAAATCGCTCGACGTCTGCCAGCTTCAGCTGCTTCCAGAGTGTCTCGTTCAGATTTGTCAGTTTGCGCTCATTCTTACCGTTAAGATCCGCCACGTAGAGATCGTCGAGATGTTTGAAGTCGTTGACCAGATAGACCATCTTGCCGCTGCGGAAATTAAAGTCGACACTGCGAACAGCCCTTGGTCCGGAGGTGACCTGGGTAATTGATTTAGCCGGAACATCAACGCGGAACAGATGGTTCTCGCCTTTAACTCCGGTTTCGAAATAAATTGATTTGTCGTCGTCTGACCACTCCAATTGACCGGGGATCAAGTCGAGTCCACTCGCGGCGAGAGTCGACGGTGAACGGCCGGTAGCAGGAGCCAGCCAGATTTTCGGATGATCGAGCTCGTGCACTTCTCCGGCAAAGGCGATCCATTTTCCGTCCGGCGACCAGCGTGGCTGGTTGTCGGCTTCGTCATGATCCGAGATCTTTGTAAGCGTGCCTGAGCCGTCGGCATTAATTACCCAGACGTCGCTGTTGCGATTCTCTTCGTACTCCTTGCCGGTGCGATTCGAAACAAAGGCGAGCTTCTTTCCATCCGGAGACCATTGCGGGTCGCTGTCGTTCCAATCGTTGCCTTCCGTGATTTGCCTGGCTGTGCCTGAGTGCACATCGACCATCCACAGATGCGTGCGCCGATCGTCAAACCAGCCGGTATCGTTGAATTTATATGAAGTGGTTTTGTAGTGACGAACGTCGCTGCGGTCGCGCGCTTCACCGGTGCGGGAATCACTCGGCCCAATGCGGCTGACGACGACTATGCGAGTTCCGTCGGGCGACCAGCGGAACAGGCTGACGCCGTTTTTCAGATTCGTGACTCGGCGAGCTTCACCGCCGTTCATCGACAACAGATACACCTGATTTCGCGGTTGCTCACTCCCCGCCGCGCCGGCGGCCGCCCCGGATTCCGGTCGGGAAGATAAAAACGCCAGCGATTTTCCATCCGGGCTCCAGCGTGGCGAATTGGCCGATTGGGGAGAGGTCGTGAACTGCCAGGGGCCGCGGCTGCCCTCGGTTGAAGCCATCCAAATCGAAGAATTGCGGCGGTTTTGCGCGCGATCGATCCTGGTTACGACATAGGCGACCAGCTTGCCGTCGGGCGAGATGTTCGGATCGCTGATGAACTCAAACGCGAAATAGTCCTCCGGCGTGATGCCGCGTCGCGATTGTGCGAACGTCAGGCTCGCACAGAAAACGATTAGTCCGAGGATACAAATTGATCTGCGAAACGTGTTCATGGTTTCTCTCCGAATGCGGATCGATTCAGGCGCAGCGCGCGTATGGTAGCTGAAATGGGTAATTTAATGAATGCCGTAGTCTTCCTCCAGGATTGCCTTTCACTGCGCAAAGTAACTTGCATTTTCAGTTGACGGGAATGATCCACGAACCACACGAACAAACACGAACGCGATCTTCTTCGTGACCCTTCGTGTGTTTCCGTGGGTCGTTTTGAAGTCCATTCGCATTTAAAAGGCCTGAAACTCGCGCCGCGTACTCCTATTAGCCAGCGCTTTTTTGGAACTAAACGTCCTTTCGTGAGTTACAATTCGACAGCAACGCAACGCAACGCTCTCCCGAACTTGCCTTTCGAATCTGAGTTACCAAGGAGTCCTGTCTCATGAAACCGAGTCGCTCGCTCTTGCTCGCAATCCTGTTGATTTTCGTTTCGCTCTCCGCCGTTGAGGCGCAAAGGCGTCGGGAACGGTTGCCCGCGCCGCGCGATCCGCAATTCTACGAACCTCGCAACAAACTCGAAGATTTTGAAGGGCGGGCTGAGACACTGCTCATCAAGGGGCGCCACTGGGTGGGGACCATCAGGGCCCAGAACGGATCCGCGCGCGTCGAGGCCGCCGAGATTCGCGACATGGCAACTTCTACGGCCGCCTCAGGAGCGGTAATCACAATCATGGCCGAAGGCGGACCGGCGGGAGAAATCCGGTCATTGATCGATTACGAAGAGATCGATTCGCTGGTGAAAGCGATGGATGCGGCAGCGAAGGCGGGCGATGGCATTACGAGACTCTCGCACTTTGAAGTTCGTTATCGCACCAAAGGCGATTTTGAAATCATGGTTTTCAAGCAACTCGAGAATAATGTTATCGCGGCGGCGATCGAAGGGGGCTTTTTCGATCGCGCGCGTTTGTATCTCTCAATCGATGACCTGGTTAAGTTGCGTTGGATGATCGCGCAGGCCAAGGACCAGTTGGACCAGACGAAGTGAAAACTCCAGACAGGATTTACAGGATTAACAAGACTTGAAAAATTGACAGCAGACTTGGAGCGCGTACGGCTTTGCTCAAAAGTCTATAAACTGAAGGCTGAGTGACTGTCGCCGCGTAGCGGCGAGCTGAATTTAGCCCGGCCTTTCAAGGCCGGGACCAGTCGCAGGCAACAATGTGCGTCGCGTCAGCGACGCCTGAACGCGCGATTTTCATGCGTCGCTAACGCGACGGGGTTTCGATTTTCGGTCCATAACCGGGCCTTGAAAGGTCCGGCTAGATTCACTTGCCGTTACGCGGCTGAAAACAACATCAAGTCGCCGAGACTTTTGCGGCAAACCTCGCGCGCACTCGTTTCCAGTTAATCCGGTTAATCCTGTCTATTATGCTTGTTCGGGTTAGGCCGCCGCTGAGACCGCTCCGCGTTGCCGTTGCGACAGCGAAATGATCAAGTCGGCGATCTCTTCCAAAGGTTGCAGGCTGGTATCGATCGAGAGGTTGTAATTTTTTGCGCAGGTCCAGTCGTGGCCGGTCATCTCGTTGAAATAAATTTCGCGCGTGCGATCCGATTCGGTAATCAAGGCCCGAGCCTTCTCTTCCGTCAGATCATGATAAATGTTCATGATCCGCTTGATGCGAAAATTCTTCGGCGCATGACAGAAAACACTGAACATCCCCCGATGACGCGGCAGCATGAACACTCCGGCCCAGCCAACCACGACGCAGTCTTCCTGGGTCGCAATTCGCTTCAGAATCTGCGTTTGCTTCTCGAACAATTCGCGGTCGGAAAAATTGCCCAGCGGCGGCGGATTGTAAGCCGCGTCCGGCGCTTCGAATGACAATCCGCCGAGCACGCGTTCCCAAAACGACCTTACCCGTTCCGACCGCGCGGCGATGGTTTCTTCGTCGCAACCGAACTCTTGCGCGGCGAGGTGCAACACTTCCCGATCAATGTACTTCAATCCCAGGCGCTTCGCGATTAACTGCCCGATGTATGAGCCGCCTGCTCCCATCTGCCGTGAGATTGTGATGGTGGTTTTAATCATTAGTTCAGAACCACCTGCGGTAGCGGGCGGCCCTCATATTCATCTCATAACCGGATCAGGCCCGCCCGCTACCGCAGGCGGTTCTGACCTAATACCTATGCGACGGCATCCCGATATGAATATGCGGCCCGGTCGCGACGCCGGGAATCGCGGTGCGAAAAGCCGAGAAGGGAATGCCGTTGCCTTGCAAAAAACTAATTAGCGCCTGGCCCTCGGCGCCGTCGGGATTGAGCGAGATGTCCATCGCGTTATGGTGATCCAGCCGCCATTGATTATGAATCGCTCCCTGACCGAAGACGGCGATCGGCAGCGGTCGCTTGAACGTCTGCTGAAAAAACAGTTCGATCTTTCCGGCTTGAGCCAGCGACCACGCGCCGGCGCCATTATAACGAATGAACGATGTGGTTCTAATCAGCGATCCGCGCCGCGCCCGACCGAGCTTCGCCATCTGCTTGTCGCCTTCCACTTCGATCAGCGCCTGCGCAATCTGAATATCGGCGGTCTTGATTTGTTGTTGGACTTCGGTGACTTTCAATCCGGCGTTACTTACCGCAATCTCAGCTTGTTCAACTTCGCGTTTGGCCATCAGTCCGTCGGCAAAGAGCTTCTGCGCCTGATCGCGTTTCAGCTCGGCCTTTTTGACGGCGTCTTCATACAGCGCTAAAAGCTTTTGCAAACTTGCTTTGTACTCCTGGGTTGTCTTCACATACTCATCGCGGAGTTTTGATAGCTCATCCTGGCGTTGGACCGTCGCCGGCTTCGATGGTGGGGTTGAAGCTTTCCGCTTTCTTTGGGCGACGACGTTCGTACAAATCAGCAGCACCGCAAAACCGGCCAGTAATCTTCTGCAAATTGTGCGACTCGATAACAACCGTTTCATGCAGAACAATGACTTAGCCAAGAATGAAGGGGGTCCGTTATTTTGGGGATGAGAGTAGTTTACTGGCAGCGCACTAAATCATCAATTCGCACACCAGCATCTCCATTTGCATACGTGGAGTGGCTTTGGAAGTTTTAATGGCAATGTCAGTCTCGGCAATGCGCTGAATCATGCTTGAGATTGTGTGCGAGTCGATGCGATTGAGCATCGCCAGATAGGCGCGCTGTTTGAATGACGGGACGCGAACCTCGCTGAAAATTTCGCCGGGCGATGCTCCCCGAGCCAGCAGCTCCTTCGCGAGGGCCATGCGCCGGAACGTGCCGGCGATGACGCCGGTAAGCAGGACGGGCTCGACCCCGTCATCGAGAAAATCTCGCAGCACGCGCAAAGCCTTATGCCGGTCGCGGGAAACAATGCTGTCGGTGAGGTCCCAATTCATGTGTTCGCGCGATCGCCTGACCAATTGGTCGACCAGTTCCGAGGTGATGCGGCCCGATGGCCCGGCTGCGGCCGCGAGCTTATTCAGTTCATTGCTTAGCGTCAGTAGATCGGCAGCCACCACGTCCACCAGCCGGCTGATTGCCTGTGGCTCGATTTCCGTGCCCAGCGTTTTCAGGCGCGTCTTGATCCACGCCGGCAGCTCGTTTGCCTTCAGCGGCTGAAATTCATAGGCCGCGCCGGCGAGCAGCTTCTTGCCGAACTTCGTTCGCTTGTCGATGTCATCGCCGATAAAGAGAACTACCGACGTCTCTACCGGGCGGTTCAAATATGCGAGCAGGATTTCTTCGTCCGCTTCGCGCAGCTTCGCAAATTTCTGTAAACGGACAACGCGGCGGGCGGACATCATGGGTAGTTGCTCAGCCGCGGCGATTGCGTCACGGACATCATCATTCAACAAATCGAATGATGAATCGTTGAATTCCCGCAGCAGGGTTCCGGTCAGCGCCGTATCGGTAATGGCTCGCACCGCCTGATCGCGCAGATACACTTCACTGCCATGAAGAAAATAGACGGGCTCAACCTGTCCTTGCTTGAGGGCTTGTTCCAGATCTTTGCGCGTGCGTGTGGGCATTAGGTCAGAACCACCTGCGGTAGCGGGTGGGCAGTCTCGTATGTGGCGCGAAACTAAGAAATTAAAAGATCAGCCCGCCCGCTACCGCAGGTGGTTCTGACTACTTGTCTTCCTTGACGCCAAATCCGTTTATCAGCGTCGACACTATCGATTCAGCAAAGCTGCGCGCGATCCGCAAGACGGCCGGATCTTCTTCATTAAAGAAATTGCGCGGATCGTTGGCAAATTCGAACTCGCCGCGAAAGATGAAGTTCTGATTGTCGTAGAGTACGCGATTGTCGTGCTGATCGCGCACCGTGACCGCGGCCGTGATCGTGACTTCAAAGACTCGGGCGCGTCCCTTGTCGTCCAGCAGCACGCCGCCAAACCCGAACGTCTTTACCACGCCATCAATCACCGCGTCGGCGCCCTCGCGATCACTCTGGACGCGGATGCCGTGACCGCGATGAACCAATTCGTCCATTACGGCCTGGGTGAAACGGTGCTCAATTTTGAAACGGAGGGCGTTGTTCTGGAATGACGGCACGGCGACGGTTTTGATGTAAGGCGGCAGTTGGCTTTTGGTCACCGGCTTGTAACATTCAGTGAAACCAGAGACGAGGAAGAGCGTAATAATAAGGAACGAGCCGCGGGCTGTTGTTTTCATCTGATTCCGAAACCAAGAAGATTGTTGATAATACGTCAGCCGCCGTGCTATACGAAAGCCGCTGACGCTGCAAAGGAGATTACCAGTGGCCGCTCCAATTCCCATTGGCCCCTCGTTAAGTGAAATCGGCCAAATTTTCGTCAATGTCAAAGACCTCGATCGCGCGATCGCGTTTTATCGAGACATCCTCGGGATGACATTTCTGTTCCAGGCTCCGCCGAACATGGCGTTCTTTGATTGTGGTGGCATTCGGCTTATGTTGGGCGTCGCGGATAGGCCTGACCTGGATCATCCAGCGTCCATCATTTATTACAAGGTTGACGACATCCAGCGCTTTTATGAAACCTTCAAAGCGCGCGGCGTCGAGTTTGTCGTCAAACCCCACCTGGTCGCGCCCATGCCGACTTACGATTTGTGGCTGGCGGATTTCAAAGACTCAGAAGGCAACTTTCTGGCGCTGATGAGTGAAGTCCCGCGTGAAGTCGCTTAAACAACGTAGACAGGATTTACCGGATTAACAAGAATTCAAGGCAGAGCGATTTGAAAAGGGGGCGTCGCTGGTTTTCTTCTTATGAATTCTGTCAATCTGGTAAATCCTGTCTCTCAACGGTTAACGCAGGCCGTAGCGCGTTTGAAAGAGTACTACGGTAAGGCAAAACCACCAATTACAACTGATCCGTTTGAACTGATCCTGCTTGAGAACGTCGCTTATTTGGTGACCGACGAGCGGCGCGCAGAGACGTTCACACTGCTGCGCCGGACCATCGGGAGCAGGCCTCACGAAATTCTTGCGGCTTCGAATCAGGCGCTGCTGGAGGTAACCAGGCTCGGCGGCATGCAACCAGAGAAACGGGCCGCGCGTTTGCGCGAGATGGCGCTGATTGCCATGAATGAGTTTGGCGGCGACCTGCGCGCGGCTTTGAAACTGCCGCTGCCGAAAGCCAAAAAGGCGCTGCAGAGGTTTCCGAGTATTGGCGAGCCCAGCGCCGAGAAGATTCTCCTGTTTACTCGTTCATATCCGGTGCTCGGCCTCGAGTCGAATGGATTACGGGTGTTGTTGCGCCTGGGTTTTGGCGAGGAGAAAAAGAATTACTCGGCGTCGTACGCTTCGGTTCAGGAAGCGATCAAGGATCAGCTGGGCGATAATTACGATCGGTTGATTGGCCCGCACCTGCTGCTGCGCCAGCACGGCAAGGAATTGTGCAAGACCAACCGGCCTTTGTGTGACCAGTGTCCGGTGAGAAAGGGTTGCGTGTTTTACGTCAAAACTCAACACTACTAAATCAGGTCAGTACCATCTGCGTCAGCAGATGGGTCGAAGAGATCGCAGAGGGTGATGGGCCAGTTTGAGAAAATTCTTATTCTCGCCGGCGCTTTAGCGCGGCGACAATTGCTTCGCGGGGGAAGCGGAAACCGTTTAAACGGTTTCCGTTGACCTCAGTGCCTCGGACACCGGGCTAAAGCCGCGGTGTGAATGAAAAAGGCAAACCGACCTACTACTTCGCAGATAATCCATTAATCCCTTCGCCGACGTTGGTCGTGCTGGTCTAATTTGCGCTGGCGCGCGAAATTCTTTCCACCACCAAACTTAACCCCATAATCAAATAAAAAATCATCACGACTTCGGAATCGCCCCAGTTGTAATGGACGACGCCGCTGGTCATGAAACCAAGCAGTCCGCCGAGCGCGCCGAGCACGATCCCTCGTTCAATCCAATCGTCTTTCGAAACCTGCCGGCGCGTTCGCCAAAGCATCCATGCGTACGTGCCCAGCAGAATCAACCAGGAGATCAGTGTCGGAACGCCGCGTTCCAGGGCAATCTGCAGGTAGTCCGAATGCATGTGACCCATGGGCAGCTTCCCGCCTTCGAACAAATCCCACTCGCGCCAGTGAGCTTTGATTGAATCCATACCGACGCCGACGGCGAGGTGGCGCGGATTACTAACCAGGAGATGAAATCCTTCATGCCAGATTTTCTGCCGCCAGGCGATGGAATCGTCTTTCTGATCGAAAAAGCCTACATTCCGTTTCTGGTGCAGAACGAACAGACCCGCGAGCACCAGCGGGATGGCACACGCGGCGATTACCATCAGCGCGCGCCGGCTGAGGCCGAGCGCCGCGATCAAAATTGCCGACAATAAAAAAGAAAGCCAGGACGCCCGGGTCACCGAAAGCAGCAGCGCCCCGCAAATTCCCATGACCGCCATCGCGAGTATCACCGCCGTCCGATTTCGCTTGCGGGGAAATGCCACAAATAGACCCAGCGTTAATGATCCTATTAGTTGCAAACTTTCGGCATATGTCGTCCAGTGATCGTAAAACCCGGTGGCGCGACGATCGCGGCCATAGGACCAGCGCTCGATTCCCAGCCGCCCTTCGGGAGTCGCTCCGGTAAGTAAGCGGCCGCGTGGCACCTGCAGCGTCGCGACCCATTCAACGCGATAAATCTGGAGCTGCGCCGGCTCTTCCTGGTCAGACTGATCGAGCGCATTGATCAAGTCGTCGACACTGCGGATGCGCCGGCCATCGACTTTCTCAATAGTGTCTCCGGCCACAATCGGAATCAGTTGATTGTGTGTTCGGGATACCAGCCGCGCCTGCTGCAGTGGGCTTTGTTCGCCGACGCCGTAGACTTTGACACCTCGCCCGATCGCGAATTGTCCAAACACGTAAATGACATTGACCATCGTCGCCGCGATTAGAATGATTGTCAGGAAGCGAAGAATCTTTGGCGAGGTGACGTTCTCTGCGAACAAATAGACGATCAGAAAAAGTGACGCTGCGCGCATTTTGCCAATCGACACCGAGGGCTCGTATGAAAGAAATGACGAGAGCCCGGTGAGCAGGAAAAACGCGAACATCGGGTAATCGATGGGAGTGCGATAAAGGCGCGGTCGCGGCCAGACGAGAAATCGCAGGACCCAAAACAGCATGCCGAGCATCCAGGCCGTTTGCGTGGCAGCAATTGAATTCGGCGCGGCGACGACCAACAGGAACATCGTCGCTAAGATGGCGCGCTCCAGCCAGATGCCGAGCGGCCCAGAGCTGACGGTTTTTGGTCGCTGATGGATGCTTGCGGACAAGTTTGGTTTTTGTAAGCGTGTATGTCAGAACCAGGAGCGGTAGCGAACGGATCGATAAACCACAGTCAGCGGATCCGATGATCCGGTCGCTATCGCTGCCGGTTTCGGACACGAGCCATTTACAACCAGGCAGAAATGCTTAGAATCACGAAGCTTGGATTATATTCGACTCTTTAACGGAAACACATGCGACGTATAATTTTCCTTTGCTGCTTCGCGCTGTTAGCGATGACAGCGATCCGCGGTCAAGTCAAAACTGTTGCTGAATACACAGACCAGGTAAAAGCGCTGGCAAGTCGCTCGGATATAAAGGCGGCCAACGATTATATCGATCGCGATCACGCTGAGATTCTGCGCGAATGGATTGCGATTACCGAAATCAACGCACCTTCAAGCCACGAACAGGAGCGCGCGAAATACATTGAGGGACGCCTGCGCACATATCACCTCGATGACGTTCATTATGATGCAGTGGGAAATCTTATCGCCGTTCGCAAAGGTACGGGTCGCGGACCGGTAATTGTTTTTGATGCGCACATGGACACCGTGTTTCAGCCTGGTCTGCAAATCAAAGCGACAATCCGCGACGGAAAGGTCTACGCGCCGGGGATTGGGGACGACACGCGTAACGTAGAGGCGTTGCTGGCCACCATTCGCGCTCTGAATGAAGCGAAGGTCAAAACCCGGGGCGATCTGGTTTTTGTTTTCACGGTCCAGGAAGAGACCACCTTCCAGGGCGTTAGCAATTATGTAAACGAGAACAAGGGCAAGATTGATCACTATGTCGCACTCGATGGCGGCTACGAAGGTTTTACTTACGCCGGCATCGGTATTAACTGGTATCGCCACCACTTCATCGGTCCAGGCGGCCACACGCGTTCGCGCACGCCGCCGTACTCGGCTACGTTGCCGCTGGCGCGGGCCATCGAGCGTATCTACCAGCTAACCGTCCCCACGAATCCTTCTTCGAATTTGAACATTGGGATGCTGGGCGGATCAGAAGTCGTGAACGCGAAGGCTGCGGATGCCTGGTTCACCGTCGATCTGCGTTCGACTTCAAATGAAGTCCTGGCCGATCTCGAGAAGCAAATCAAGACGATTCTTGATGAAGAAGCGACGCGCGCGGGTATGACGGCAAAGACGGACGTGATCTCGAAATCGCCGGCGGCGTCTATCCCTGGTCATCGCGAATCGTATCTGGTCCGTATAGCTGAGGCGGTGCATCGCGTGATGGGTTTTGATCCGCCGATCACTAACGCCGGATCCAACAACGGGAACATCGCGTTGCTGGCCGGCATCTCGGCAATTTCAACCGGCGCCGGTCCCTGCGACGGCTCGCACAGTCTGGCCGAGAACTGTGAAATCGAACCGCTTTATAAAGGGATTCAGAAGACGCTGTTGTTGGAGGCGGCGCTGGCGGGAGTGGAATAGTCCCGTAGGGACAGAATGTATATAGATCGAATTAATTTTAAGGATTAATCAAGCCCATTTATGGGCGACAGAATATTTCGCTCCTAAAGGAGCTGTAGGAGTAATTAGCGCTGGGTTCTATAAATATTTCGCCGCTACGCGGCTGCGAGCGTCTGAACTGTTAACAAATTGAGCCCGGCCTTGCGACCGGGCTCAGGTTGAAAGTGGCACGGGTGTCTCGCCCGTGAATTCAAGTGCCGGATGCGCGGGTCACGATCATCAATATCCGCGATACCCGTCCTCGTAACCGTTCTCGAACCCCTGGCGGTAGTAGCGACGATACAGTTCGCGATCGCCCATGTTGGACTTGTAATCAGTCGTCGCGTTGTTGTACTCGCCAAAGTTCGAATAGTTCCGGTGACGTCCGCGGCGCCCATCGTTGCGACCTTCCCGTTCACCGGCGTTGTAACCGGCGTTCAGCGCTGTCTGCCGCAATTGGTACGAGCCGCCGAACTGGCCATAACGACTCCAGTCGCGTCCCCAGCGATTGTTATTGTTCCGGTCGCGGTCGCGATCGCGATCACGATCCCGATCGTCACGCCCATTGCGGTCATTACGGTTGTTGTAGTTGTTCGGATTCTCGGTGTCATAGCCATGTTCAAACGCCAGCTGGTAATAGCGCCGGTAAAGGTCGCGATCACCTAACCGCGAGCTGTAATCATGGGTAGCGTCATTGTAGGCGCTGAAGTCCGAATAGTTCCGATAACGATTACGCGAACGATCCGCGCGCCCTTCCTTCGTTCCTTCGTTATAGCCGGCGTTCAGCGCGGTCTCGCGCAACTGGTACGAGCCGCCCCAATTCGGATATCCATCCCAACGATTTCGTCGCTGCGCGCTGGCACTAGTGCCTGACACCACCACAATTCCCACAAGCAGGAGAGAGAGAATGGCGACTTCACTAACTCTAGCTAACCTTGTCTTCATCTTGCCTCCATTTGGTTTGGTTAAAATGTTTCAGGGTCAATTCGTCCAGGGATGACCGGGTAGAGGTTTGACACACCAGCAAGTGCCGTTCCATGCGCGAGGACAACGGGAACAGCGGCGAGGGTCCTCACAATTGCGGTGGAAAATAGTACGTCACCACGCCCAGGCGTACGCTTCTGTGCGCGGGTCGGTGCCGGCGTTCAGCACGCCGGTTGTCGGGTCGATCACGATCGCTGCCAGCGATCCATCCGACCATGGACCGGTCACACGTAGCTTATGACCGCGCGCCAGCAATTGCTTACGCACGTCTTCTGGCACGCGCGCTTCTACCGAGAGATCTCCCGGATACATCGTGTGCGGAAAAGGCGAAGCCGGGAAAGCGCGCGTCAGCCACTTTGGCGCTTCGATAGCCTGCTGGACGTTCATACCGAAGTCGATCATGTTGAGCAGCGCCTGCATGGTTAACAGCACCTGATTATCAGCGCCCGGCGTACCCAGCACCATGCGCGGTTGACCGTCTTTCATCACCAGGGTCCCCTGCAGCGTGCTGCGTGGCCGCTTTCCGGGCGCGAGTGCATTCGCTTCGCCCGGGTTCAGCGTGTAGTAATCGCCACGACAATTGAAAATGAAGCCCAGATTTCCCATCACGACGCCGGTACCGAACGCACTGTGCAAACTCGGCGTGAAACTGATCGCGTTGCGGGCGCTGTCCACGACGGCGATATAACTGGTGTCGCCCTCGTGATCGGCGTTGTCGCTGGTCGTAATCTGGACCGGACGGTAGAGCGGTGTCGCATCACTGGTGAACTTTTCAGCGGTGCCGGGTCGAAAGGCGAGTGACGCACTGTTCTTATCAATCATCGCGCGGCGCTCAGCTGCATATTCTTTTGACAGCAAGCCGGCGTACGGAATCTTGATGAAGTCCATATCGCCGAGATACTTCTCGCGATCGGCCATCGCCAGCTTCATCGCCTCTACGCTGGTGTGAATATAGTCGGCGCTGTTATGGCCCATCGCTTTCAGGTCATAGCCTTCGAGGATTCTCAGTGCGAACAACTCTGACGGTCCCTGACTCGCCGAGGCATTCTTGTAAATCTGATATCCGTGATAGTCGATCGAAACAGGTTCTTCGACTTTCGCGGTATAGCCGGCAAAGTCTTCGTAGCGAAACAGGCCGCCGTTGCTTTCGGAGAACGCAGCCATCTCGCGCGCGATATCGCCTTTGTAGAAGCGATCGCGCGCCGCCTTCAGGGCCTCATGACGGCCTTTATTATTGTTTTGGGTTTCCGCTTCAACCAGCCGTTTCAGCGTGCGGGCCAGATCGGGATTACGAAAGATCTCGCCGGCTTGCGGTGCGCGGCCGTTGGGCAGGTAGACCCTGGCGCTGGTTGGGTACTTGCGAATCTTCTGCGTGTTCGCCGCCGCGCGCGCCAGTGAATCGCCCACCGGAAAGCCGTTGTCTGCGAGGTTAATGGCCTCAGCAAGCACCTGAGCGAAACTCATTGTGCCCCAACGATCGAGCAGGATGTACCAGGCATCGATACAGCCGGGCACGGTCCCTGACAACAACGAATCATTGACCGGCAGCTTGCCGCCGTTATGCTCTTTGTACCAATCGATGGTGGCCAGCTTTGGCGCCGTGCCTTCGGCGTTGATCGAGTAAACCTTCTTCGTTTTCGCGTCATAGACCAACAAAGTCGCGTCGGCCCCAATTCCGTTCATCGCTGCATCGGCAATTCCGAGCACGGCCTGGCCGGCGACGATCGCGTCAAAGGCGTTTCCGCCTTTTTCCAGAATCCGCTCCGCGGCCCGAGTGGCTTCGGCCTTCATCGAGGCCACCGCGAAATGTTGTCCCCGCACGACGGGGCGCATGGTCCGGTTTGCAATTTCCGGCGTTTCGGCTTCCTGTGCCATGGTCATACCTGTTGAGAAGAGGATTATCACGCAGATGGCGATCGTCTTAGCTGTGCGCATGACGGACTCCTTATGTCTTTGACTGGCGGACATCCTACCGCTGACAAACAAATTGAGCAATTGCAACGCGGGCGTTCCTCAAAACTAGTTCTGTAAATAGAGATCAGATACGGAATGGAGTCAGTACCGGGAGCGGTAGCGACCGGTTGCGTCTTCAAGAACTCAGGAAGTCTCTTCGACTCCATCATTCTGGAGCAAACAATCAGTTACCCGGTCGCTACCGCTCCCGGTACTGACAACTAGTCAAACTCGAACTTTGGTTTTTCCTGATCTGCCCCGACGCGTCCGGCGGCAATTTTGGCGCGCGAATAGTTCTCGCCTTTCATGGGTTCACCGGCAATGCGACGCAGCATGGCGATTTGGCCCACGTGGGTCAGCGCATCCGCAACTGGTCCCTGAAAGAGACGTTCGCAAGTCGCTGAAGGATTCGCATCTGAGGCCAGATAGTCGTCAAAGCTTTTTAACGCCGCATGAAAACGATCGATTTCCTGGTTCCAGGCGAGCGGTTCGGAGTTATGCCATTTCTCATTGCCACTGGCAATTGATAAGGCCCAATCAAGCAAGTCGCCGATGTGCGCGAGAATTTGCGCCGGCGTGCGCGTGGTCTCCGAAGCTTTGAACGAGGCAAAAGAATCGTCGGTGCCGCGCACGGCTTTGCCGCCGCGATAAGCGAGGGTCGCCACAGTGTGTCGCAGCAAGTCGCGTTTGGTATCATTCTCCATAAGTTCTCTCAGTACGCATCATCGCCCCGCCACATCACTGGCAGGGTCTGCAAAATGATCTTCATGTCGAGCAGCAACGACCAGTTCTCGATATAGTAAAGATCCATCCGCACCATTTCATCGAAGGGCAATCGATTGCGGCCGGACACCTGCCAAAGTCCGGTAATGCCAGGTTTCATGTCGAGTCGCTTGCGGTGCCACAGTTGGTAACTTTCGACTTCATAAGGAATCGGCGGCCGTGGCCCGACTACGCTCATGTCTCCGCGCATCACATTGAACAGCTGCGGCAGTTCGTCGAGACTTGTCTTACGCAAAAGTCTGCCGATGCGTGTGATGCGCTCATCGGCCCGGAGCTTGAAAACCGGCCGCTCATCGTCACCCAAATTGGTATCGGGACGTCCGCTGATGTAAGCGCGCTGGTACTCACGGTGCGTGGCGTCGTCCGATCCCACTCGCATTGAACGGAATTTGTAAAAGAGAAAAATTCGGCCATCCATCCCGACGCGTTCCTGCTTGTAAAAGACCGGACCTGTCGAATCCATTTTGATCAGTATCGCAATCAGCAGCCATAACGGCGACAGAATCGTCAGAGCGAGGGCAGCCACCAGTAGATCTGACGCGCGCTTGATGATGCGCGCGCCGTGCGACAGCGGCGAGCGAAAGAGCGTCACCATCGGGAGCGAGCCAACCTGATCGATCTCAGTTTTGCTCGGCAGGCAGTTTAGCAGCGTCGGCGCAATGCGAAACTCAACTCCGCGCCGGCGGCCTGTCTGGATCATGACGTCAAAGAGCCGTTCACCCGGAACGTTTGGATCGGAAATTATGACTTCGTTTGCCTGTGATTCACGGATGGCTTCGGGCAGAGTTTCCAGATTGCCAATGACTGGAACTCCTTCGAAGCTTGCCGCGCGCGGCGCGCCGGATCTTTCATTATCAATGATACCGATGACGCGATAACCAAGTTCAGGTCGCGCCTGCATCTCGCGAATACAGACCGCTGCTTCCGCGCCACGACCAACAATCAAGGTCGGAATCAGGTTAATTCCCCGGCGGCGGACCATTATTTGTCCCGCACGGAAAGTCATTCTCACCAGAGTCGCGCTGCCAAAGAACAGCACAAAATCCAGGAGGAAGATTCCCCTTGAATACGAGAACGTGCGAAAGGTTACGCCGCCGCGGTACATGAAAGCCGCGGCCACAATCAGGAGCGAACTAATCGCCGTCGCTTTGAATACGCGCGCGGCGTCGTCGACAAACGAAAACTCACCGCGCACCCGGTAGAGATCATAATAACGAAGCAACAGCAACCGAATCGGAATAATCAGCGGCAAGAGCACAGCATAGGGCGCGAACTCGCGGCTCCAGCTGAGCGAGCCGCCGGCGCCGCGATGAACAATTGATTGGTAGTGACGAACATAGAATGCGGCGAAAAAACAGAGAAAGGCGAGGGTCGCGTCGCTGAACACGAGCGCGAGCTTTACCAGCGGCACAAACCAACGTGGCGCGTGTGCGGGAACGCGCGCCGAACTGGCCCTGGTGAAATCGTTGATGAGCGTTTCGGCCTTCATCTAATTGCCAAAAGGACGCCGCGGGGTATTAGTCCGGCCGTCAGGTATAGCTCCAAGGCACCCGACGGTCAGCCTAAGGCCCCGCTGCGAAACTCCGCTTCATTCCTACTCGCTGGCTTTGCTTCAAAAGTCGATTTAAACATGGTAATCAGTTTCGTGTAGTTCGTGTGATTTCGTGGATCGTTTCTTTTCATTCGGGAAACAAGGACGATCCACGAATTCACACGAAGCAACACGAACGGAACACTTCTTACCAGAGAGCTAGACCTGACTTTTGAGGCAAAGCGCCTACTCACGTTCCTGCTCATTCCAGGATCAATTCGGCGACTGCCTTTCGTACATCGGTCGCGCGGCGCGCGTTGAGACCAGACTTCTTAGCTATTGACAACCCCTCAATTTCCTGGCGCGAGCTAATTCGTTGCAATCGTCCTTCCCGCACAAGCTCTTCATCAATCGCCGCCCATTTGCCCGCGTACACACTCATGGCCGGCACGCCCAGCGCCGCCGCTTCGCGATTCATGGTCCCACCGGCGCTTACCACCAAATCGGCAGCCGCGATCAGATTTGCGCCGTCGAGCACTTTTGGCGGCGTGATCACTTTCGCCAACTTCCGGCTTTCATATTCAGCGCGCTGAGCGTCTGATCGCGGAAGCAAGAGAATCTTCACTTCCGGCTGCGCATTCAATCGCGCGAGCAAGTGATCGAACAGCTCGTTTTCAAACCGGTGATACAAAGCCTCCCGGGCCGGCGGACGCGCGACGACAAGCACATCATCGCTCGCAATATTCAATTTGCGCAACGTTTCCGCGAAGCGTGGATCAGGTACGAAGTCCGCCAGGTAGACGTCTTCTTTGGTCCCCTGGTAACGCTTCACCTTGCGCGGCGACGCACCATACGTGCGCAGCTCTGCCGCCGGAAAAGCACGCGGCACGATGACTTTTGCAGCCAGACGAAACGCGAGATGATTCGCCGGCTGATGTTCGTAATCCATCAGGGTTGCGGATTTGATGCCGAGCGCGGCCGCGGCGGCGATTTGCGCATACGAATTGTGACTGACCGCCAAATCGAATCCGCGATCGCGCGCCCACTTGCGCAACGCGGCCGCGCGTCCCACCAGGTTGCCCGCTTTCCCGGTTATCGATCTGCCGCCGTGCCCGCCCACGACGTGGGCCATCATTCCGGCTCTGGCCGCCAGCTCTACGGTTTGAGCAAAATCGCGGGCGCTGATTTCAACGGTGTGACCGCGCGCAGTAAATTCGGGAACCAACGCATGGAAAAATGGAACATGTGGAGAGTTGGCCAGATCGATCCAGATATGCATCTATCCTGAACGGCTTCGCCTCAATACTCAAACTACGGCTGAAAGAGCTAGTTAATGCTGGGAGCGCGGGCGGCCTCGCCCGCACCGCGTGCGTAGCACGCGAAGATTTCCGAGCACAATCGGGCTGACTATTGTTCGCGCTTCGCGCTCAGTGCGGGCGAGGGCGCCCGCGCTCCCAATACTCGGGTGTTCATCATTTCTGAGGCAAAGCATCTGCGGCTCTATATTTCATTTCGCAGCGACCACCGGATTCCGCAACGTCCCAAGCTTTTCGATCTTCACTTCGAAAACATCACCCGGCTTGAGCAGCACCGGCGGCTTCCGGAATATCCCCACCCCATCGGGAGTGCCGGTAGCGATCACGTCTCCGGGCTCAAGCGTGATGCCCTGGGAGAGATAGGAAACCAAATGGGCCACTTTGAAGATCATCTTGGAGGTGTTCGAGGTTTGCATCACCTGCCCGTTCAGCAGCCCCTCAATCTTCAGCGACTGTACATCCTGAACTTCATCGCGCGTGGTGATGAAGGGACCGAGCGGCGCGAACGTGTCCAGGCTCTTTCCCCGCGTCCATTGCCCGTCGCCGAATTGCAGGTCGCGCGCGCTGACGTCGTTGATTAGCGAATAGCCGAAGACGTAGTCGAATGCCCGCGCTTCATCAACTCGTGTCGCTCTGCTGCCAATAACCACGGCGAGTTCGGCTTCATAGTCAACCTGTTCACTGATTCGCGGCAGCATTATCGGCAGATTGTGCGCGTTCAGTGAATTTGGCAGTTTGTTGAAGAGCAGTGGCGCCTTCGGCAGATCTGATCCGCCCTCCGCCGCGTGATCAGCATAGTTGCGGCCAATCGCCAGAATCTTACCGGGATAAACGGCGGGCAGGAATTCTATCGAGGCCACTGAGTACGCTGCCGTTTGTCCGCGTCCGGAATGAAGCTCGGCATCAAGCAGCGACGCGATCTCTGCCGCCGCCGCTGGGCCCTGACGAATCACACTTAAAGTGTCATTTGTCTCAAGCAGCCAGTCAGCAGGCGCGCCACCGGCGCTCTTGACTGCGCGCGCGAGTTCGGCCGTATCGCAAACCGTGTCTTCCGCGACCAGTAAGCCGAGTCTTTGGTGGTCTGAATTTTTAGTTTTGAATTGGCACAGTTTCATAGACGTTTTTGTCAGCAGCCCGACGGTGAGCGAAAACAAGTTTGATGACAGTTGCCCTCGCCTACGCTCGGGCTGCTGACACCTTTTAATTATTGAACTCGCTCGGCGCCATCAGCCGCCGAGCAAATGTAAACTTCCGGATCGCGTCCGGTTGCGGCAGCGTAACCGCTTTTGATAGCGCGCGTAAATTCTTCAGTCGCTCCAACACCAACAAGGTTTACGGTACAGCCGCCAAAGCCCGCCCCGGTCATCCGTGCGCCCCACACGCCCGGGATTTCCCGCGCGCGATCAACCATGACATCGAGCTCCTTGCAACTGACGTCATAGTCATCACGCAGACTTTCGTGGGACTTGTACATTAATTTTCCAAGAGTTTTCAAATCGCCGTCGCGCAGAACCGCGGCCGCCTGGCGCACCCGATCATTCTCAGTCGTGACATGCAGGCAACGCCGGTAGATGACATCACCCAGCTGATCGCGGAACTTTACAACATTATCGGCAGTCACATCACGCAACGAATTCACGCTTGGCAAATGTTGGGACAGAATCCGCACACCTTCTTCGCATTGCTCGCGCCGGGCGTTGTATTCGCTCGAGGCCAGTTCATGCTTGACCATGGTATTACAAACGACGAGCTTTACATCTCCCGGCAATGGCAGCGCCTGAGATTCGAGCGAGCGACAGTCGAGCATCACCGCGTGATCCGCTTTACCAAAACAGGCAATGAACTGGTCCATCAATCCGGTGCGCGCGCCGACGAATTCGTTCTCAGCCTGCTGACACATTTTGGCGAGCTGCAATCGATCAATTCGCTCGCCCGAAATATCCAGCAATCCTAAAGCCGTAGAAACTTCGATTGCCGCGGACGAACTTAGGCCGGAGCCAAGCGGCACCTCGCCACGCACGAGCATGTTCGCGCCGGAAATTTTGTGCCCTGACTGCTGGAGTTTTACCGCCACGCCCAGCGGGTAATCACTCCAATGCTTTCTGCCGCGGCTGGGCGGATCTGCCAAATCTACCCAGGTGTCTTCCTTAAAGATGTCGGAATGGATTTTGAGGACGTTATCGTCACGCTTCGTGATAGCCACGAACGTCGCGAAATTGATCGCCGCGGGCATTACGAATCCTTGATTATAGTCGGTATGCTCGCCAATAAGATTGACCCGCCCCGGCGCGCGGTAAATGCGCGGCTGACCGCCATAGAGACTCTCGAAGGCTCGCGTTATTTCCTGAATCGTCATCTGGTTGAACCCGAGTTTACGATTCTTGGTTGCCCTGAACAGCTTTTCTTAATAAGGGATGCTTGAATCTTACAGACTCGATCGCCGCACGCCAACCAGCACTCAAGCATTAATGGAGAGATAAACGGCGTCAGAGGGTGACGGATCAGAGGCGGAATGGAGTCAGTACCGGAAGCGGTAGCGACCGGGCATTGTCATTGCCAATTGCCAAATTCCAATTGGCAATACCGGAGCCCGGTCGCTATCCCCGGTACTGACCGTTTAAGGCGATGCCCGGGTCACGTTAGAAATCGCCATCACCGGGAGCGTTTTGGGCCTGTTCGGTGGGGGCCTTGGGGTCGTAAGGAGTAGCGATATATTTCTTCGCGGCCGCCTGAGCATTGTCGTAGTTGCTGCCGGCGTTGACCGCTTTCTCGTATTGCGACACGGCCTGGGGTCTCATGCCCTTGGCATCATAGGCATTGCCTTCTTTGATATGCGCCCAGGTGTCGATCCATTCCGGCTTGCTGCTGGACGAATTGATAGCCGCTTCGAAATTATCGATGGCCAGCTGCCAATTCTTCTGTTCAAAATAAACCAGAGCCAGGTTGTAGTAGATCCAGGCGTTATTGTGGTCGAGTTTGAGTGCGCCTTCGAGTTGCTGCTGGGCCTCGGCGTACTGTCCGTCTTTAAAAAGTTCGATGCCGCGGCGAGCGACGATGGAGATTTTCAGATCGTCGGACATCCGCAAAATCTTGTCGCTCGGGTCGACTTCGGCGCTGATCGGCTGGCCTTTCGATTCGAAGTCAAAGTCTTCGCTGCGACCGTCGAGATAGACCGTCTTGGTTTGCGAATCGCCTTCCGAATGCAGCGTGATGTCGACTGGCATATGGAGGTTATCAAAGTTCTGGCGCACGGTACCGCGGGTGCGGAACTTGCCGGTGCGCGTGCGAATAATCTGATAGTCCACGCTGAAGTCGGGAACGCCGGTCCCTTCAACCCATTGGGCAAAGAAGTAGCGCATATTCCGGCCGGCGACTTGGGTCGTCAATCTTTCAAAATCGTCAATCGATGCATTCTTGTTTCGATACTGCTCGAGGAACTTCCGCATCAATTGACTGAACTGTTGCTTGCCGAGCGTTTCGCGCAACATGCGAAAGACCATGGCGCCTTTGTAAAAGACAATCGATTGATAGGCAGCCGATTGATCGTCCAGAGCCGAAGGCGCCCGCACAATCGATGAGGTTTGTTCAAAAGTGAGCGCGCGTTCCTGCTCCTCGCGTTGCGCCGAATCCAGTTGCGCGCCGCTGAGAGTTGATTCGCGCAAAGCGAATGCGCTCCACTCCGCAAGACCCTGCGAAACCCAGGCGTCGTCGAATGACTTCAGCCCTACAGACTGTCCCCACCATTGATAAGCCACTTCACGTTGCAGCCGCTCAGCCGCGGATCCGTGTGTTGCGTCAAAGAATTTCGAAGCCAGAAAAAGCATTCCCGGGCCCGAATACGCATCCATCGTTTCATCATCCGTCTGCCCGATGACCAGACGGTTTCCAAACGAAGGCTCGCCGTACTCTTTGGTGTAGAACTCGAGTGCATGCCCCATTAACTCGCCAAAGTTATTGATCCGATTTTCGCTGCCGGGCTTGACGAAAAACTGCAACTCGTATTTACCCATGCGGAGCGACTTGGTTACGTACTGACCGGCGACGAAATTGCCGATCAAGACCGGCTGCTTATTGACGAAGCGAAAGCGGGTGACGCCGGCTTTGTCGACTTGCGGCGTGACCAGTTCGTCGCTGATGCCGCCTACGGTCATTCCCGTCGGGACGATTATGGTGATATCGGCCGTGGCGCGGTCGGCCGCGTAATCGTGGAAGGGAAACCAGCGCGACGCGTACATCAAATAAGATCCTTCCGGGCCCACATACGCGAGACGCTTGTTGGCAAGCGGCCCGCCTTCCGGCGAGGTCAGCGCGCCACTCCAACGAATGCGAATTGTCGTCGGTTGACCCGCAGGCACTACCTGGCCGAGATCGATCCTCACATTGGGACCGAGGGCGCCGGCGCCGACTGCATCCTGGACGAATCCCTCAAGCTTCTTGCCGTCCTTTTCGACGTTGTCGACGTGCAGCGACCCATTTAGTTCAAAGACAATCGATCGCGTGGCATCCTGCGGCACAAAAGTAATATCGGCGCCGGCGCGCAGCGTGTGCTCGTTGGGATTCAATTGAGCTTCGATGTGATAGTTAGTGACGTCGAAACGCGAACCGGCCGCCGGCTGGGCGAACACTGATGCGGTAGACACCAGCACCAGCGCGATAACGAGAGTGCCAAGAGAGAGCGATCGTGATGTCAGCATATTTGTATTTAACAACAGTATATTTCGCCTGGTCGTTGGACAGCCAGCCGGAGAGGCGTCGCGGCGTTGGATCGCCGGCTCCGTCATTGCGTCATTCGGGACGTTACCGGACACCCTTTGAGCAACCTTGGGCGTGCTCTTGGATGGCGAAACCGGTACACGCGGTTGGCTGATTTTATTGGGAAAGATCGGTTCGTATCCACGGCCACGCGCCCCGAGCGCAAATACTTACACGCTAAGCGCGTAACGAATTACCCTCGATAAAGTGAGAACACCCGCACGCCTTGTAAGCCTGCGGGTGTTTTTCTTCCCGGTAACCTGCAATTTGAGTCAGGGTGTCGGCGTCGGACTCGCACTCGCCGCCGCAAACCCCGGCCCGATCTTGTCGTCGAGCCCGTCGAGCGTTCCGTTCACTTTCTTGTAAACCGCTTCGATAATCGAGCGGCGGGCGGGATCGGGCGGGCCGGCGACGTAGCTCTTGATGTAGTAGAGCAACGCCTGATCGTATTTACCGTTGGCTTCCAAAGCGCTGCCGAGATGCCACATTGATGAACGCCACAATGGTGTGCCTTGAGTGGCGGCGACGACTGCACGTCGCAAACGAACAACAGCGTCAGCCGGCTTATCCAAATTGAAGAGGGCGAGTCCGGCGAGGTCTTCAATATGTGCGCGCAGCAATCCTGACAGAGCGGTCCGCGGCGCATCGGGTATATCGGGCGTTCCGCCCTGTGCCAGGGCCCGCGCCCGCGTATCGGCGAGTTCTTCAGCCTGCACGGCAACTGTGGCGGCGGGAACGTTCAGCGCTGCTTCCACGCCCGCCATTGCCTGGTCCATCAACTCGACGACGGTGGAAAGTGCGACGCCCTTCTTCACAAACTTGCTCGCCACGTAGACCTGACGGTAAGTGCGCATCGCATCGTCGCCTTTGATAAATCCGTCGGCCAGCGCGACGAGATTGTCTTCGCTGGGCGAAGCCTGGTCCAAAGCTGAGTTGAAAGCCAGCAAAGCTTTCAATATCCGGGCGTTAGCTTCAGTGTCGGCCGGCGTCGATTGAAATATCGCCGCGCGTCGTTCCGGGGCCAGCAACTCAGTAAAGCTGTTTGCGTGCGCTGGGATGCGGCCGGCGAGCTTCGTCTGGATCTCACCGTCCTTCAGCGAAAACGATCTCGTCAGTTCAGCTTCGGCTTCATCATACAAACCCATAGCTGCAAGCACGGTTGCCAATTCGTAATCGAGAGTCGGGAAGCGGCCGTACCGTCGCGCGAACCGGAGCGCGCGTTCGGCCGGCAAGGGCTGTTTCTTCGCCACCAGTGCGCGCGCCAGCGCGATTTGGCCCCACGAATAACGTGGCTCGAGGTTGACGGCTTTCTGCGTTAGATCAAACCCCCGCTCCGGATCGTTGTGCGCCAGGTACCAATAAGCCGCGCCGACCAGCAAAGGCAGATTGCGCGACTGATCCTTGTCAGCCAGCGCCTGGTTGAGCTCTGACTCGGCCTCCTCTTTTTTGCCGAGTTCCAGCAAGGAAAGAATCAAGCCCGCGCGCGCCGGATTGCTTTTTGGATCAGCTTGCAGTTGCTCGCGATAAAGCGACAATGCCTCTTCCGTCTTGCCGCTGGCCCGCTTCAAATCAGCCAGCGCGATCCGGGCGGCGCCCGCTTTGGGATCAAGCGACAAAGCTTTGGCGTATTCCGACGCGGCGTCATCCAGCCGCAAATCTATGTGACGCGCCGCTCCGAGTGCCTGGTGCGCAGCAGCCAGATCCGGCGCCAGCTGCACTGCCGACTGGGCCAGTCGACTCGCCTCAGCCGCGTTTTCGATCGAGAGATAAAACTCGGTAAGCGCCAGCAGCCGCTTCGGATTTGATTTCGCCATAGCCTCAGCCTGGCGCGTTATCTCGAAGGCGGCATCACGCTCACCGCGCATAAACAGATTCAGCGGAATCCGCGCGATGACATCGGTAAACAATCGATCCGGCATGTCCGCGGGCGCGTCTGACAAGGCCAAACGGAATTGTTGCACGCCGGTGGTGACGTCGCCCGCCTGCATCCGCTGGTCGCCAAACATCGCGTGCGCGACAACCAGTAATTCATTAGCGCGGGGCAGCGCCATCGACGTCGGATGGGTAGCGATGAATGTTTTCAACGCCTCGATTCGTTTATCAACGGGCAGCGTCAGGGTCAGCTCAACCTGTTCTTTTTCATCATCCGGATTCGCCGTTGACGTGGTTGGCTTGACGTCTGTAGCCGATGTCTTGACCGGCTTGGCCGAATTCTCAACGAGCCTCCGGCTCGCTTCAGGCGAAGGGCTGGCAGTTAGTTGTGGCGCCGCGCTTTCAAACGGGGTTGCGGACGCCGCCGCGGTTGATGAGGGCATCTCAGTCGGTGCCGGCGACACTGCTGGCGTCGACGTGGAAACCTGATTTGCAGGCTGTGGTTCCGGCGTCGCCGGCGTCGGAGATGGCTGCGCCGGAGCAGTCACGCTCGCGCTGGCAACGGGCTCAGGCGATGGGCTTTCAGCCGGCGTCGCCGTGGCCGTGGGTGTCGCCGTCGCGGCTGCCTCGGCCGGAGGTGTGGCGATAGCTTCGGGTGTCGCGCCGGCAATTGGAGTAGGCGACGGATTGTCACCCGCTACGGCAACCGGACTCTGAACTGTTCGCGGTCTTTGCATTTGCGCCACCGTCTCGCCTCGTTGCTGATCGAGCGCGGCGAAATCGAAACTGTGCGTTTCACCGAGGCGGTCAACGAAGGTGCGAATACCCGCCAGCACGCCGGCACTGTAGCCGTCGCTGGCAATCTTCTCGCGCAGGTGCTGGCCCATCTCGCCGACCAATCCTTCAGGCAGGTAAATGCGCGCGCCGCGCGTGACCTGGCTGAAAAACCTTCCGTTATCCGTCGCGATTACGACCAGCAAACTTTTGTCCATGCTGACGGGCGCGCCGATCTTCCAGTCGTTGGCGACGGCCAGCGAATAATCGTAAAGGTCTTCACTTCCAGCAGACTTGATGATGGCAACCGCAAAATCAACGTGAGTCTTCTCTTTTAGCTTCTCGAGCACAGCTTCCAGTCGCTCTCTGGTGGCTGCGTCCAAAACGTCTGCGAAATCGTTTATATGACCGGCTCGTTTCGGCAGGCGTTGGTCCTGTGCATGGGCCGGCGAGAACGTTGTCAAGCCTATTGCGATCGTCACCATAAGCGCGACAAAAACGACCGTGCGATGATTGATTAAGGGTAAGGTCATCTCTGCGTCTTAACTTACAGGCCCGTCAATACAGTTTGATCCGCAAATTGTCCCACCTGTTTTCGGAGGTCCATCTTAGTCTGGAGAGTTAGTTGGTGTGGCATGATAACATCAACCAGACAGCAAAATGCAAAGCGCCGTGTTGCAGGTTTGCGATCCTTAGCATGCTGATTAATTGCCGTTACTGCTGATGACCCGAAATCCTGACGATCCAAGATGACTGAACTCGATGAAGCGTGGGAAGTCGCGCTCGCCCAGGCAACCCAGCGCGCGCAGGGCGAAGGGCGCGCTGACATTGCGCGATATCTCGACCTGCGGCGACGCAACGACCTCTTGCGGCGCGCGGCCACGGATTGGCTGCTCGACGCCCTCTTTGCCCTGGCTGGAGAAGCGAATCGTAAGGGCGCCGCCATCCAGATTGAGCGCCACGAAGATCATCGCTTTATGCGTGGTCCCGCGACCATGGTTGGAGTTCAATTGACTTTGCGACGAGGCGTCCGCGCCCTGACAATTGAGAGTGGCTGGCCACGGAGGCCCGGTGACGGGATCGTGCGCGGCAATGCGCTCGCATGTGCAAACATCAAACATCTCGGCCGGGCCCGGAATAATGCTGAACTCATCCTTGTTAGTTCTGCCAAAGGAACCCCGCAGTGGTTCGTCCTTGACGACGATACGCGTCTGCTTTTGACCAGCGCTGAATTGCGACGTCATTTCTCGCTGTTTGTTGAAGCTTAAGAATCCCTTCTCTCTGTCTTGCGTAAGTATTAAGAGTTCGCAATATCTGCTGTGCGGATCGGATTACGGGTAGATCCGGCGCGCTAATCGCAACGACTATCTCTGTAAGATCTCTCCCAATATTTGAGGAGGTGTAACATGAAGCACAATATTCTAATTAGAATTTTGATGACCGCGGCTCTCTTAATGGTGGCCGTGCCGATGATTGCCTCGGCCCAAACCTACGATCCTTACCGGTTTGATCGTGATCGATACGGTCAGTCGAACCGGCGCGACGTCCGCGACGCCATTATGCGGCTGGACAATGCCAGTGCGCGTTTGCAGGCCGATCTGAACGCCGGCAGACAACGAAGCGTCCTCGGTGGATTGCTCTCGTTTAGAAGCGTGGACACGGAAGCGATTGCCGAAGTGCGCGATTTCCGGCGCGCGGTAAGGGATCTGCGCGCAACTTCGCGTGGCGGCTTTGATCTCGACCAGAGCGTCGATCAGGCACGGGTCGTCCTCGACCGCGGTATGCAGCTGGACCGGTATCTGCGCTTAAGAACTGGTCGAACCAGTATCGACGCAGACCTGGCAGAAATCAGATCAGATCTGCACCGCATTGCTGACGCTTACGGCTTGGGTGTGCCTTATTAAGACCGGCAGAACTCGCAAGCTGACGGCGTGTGTTCCCCCTTGATGCAATGGCCCCGTTGCCGAAACCGGCGCGGGGCTTTTGCCTGGTCCATGGGTGAATGCCACAATGCGAGGGCATGCCAGGCAAGCTGTACATCGTCTCAACGCCGATCGGCAATCTCGAAGACATCACGACCCGCGCGGTGCGAATCCTTCGTGAAGTGGACGTGATTGCCTGCGAAGATACGCGGCACACGCGGAAACTGCTTACCCATTTCGGCATTGAGACAAAAACGATCAGTTATCACGAACACAATGAAATTGAACGCGCTACTGAATTGTGCGAAATGTTGGCGGCCGGAAAAAGCGTCGCGCTGGTCTCAGATGCGGGTACGCCCCTCATTAGCGACCCGGGATTTCGCATCGTCAGTCTCGCCATTGAAAGAGGCATAAGCGTCGTGCCTGTGCCCGGCGCCAACGCCGCGGTGGCCGCACTTTCCGCGGCGGGACTGCCATCCGATAAATTCTTCTTTGCCGGCTTTCTGCCGGCCCGGGCCAGCGCCAGAGTAGCGCGGCTTGAATATTTACGTTCGCTTGACGACACGCTGATTGTGTACGAGGCGCCGCACCGAATTGGAGCGACGCTGCGGGATGCCGCCGAAATCCTCGGGCCTCGCGACGCGGTGGTCGCTCGGGAATTGACCAAAATGCATGAAGAGTTCGCGCGTGGAACGTTGAGCGAATTGGCCGAAACCTTCTCTGATAAAAATAAGGCGAGGGGAGAGATCGTCTTACTGATTGCGGGAGCGCGCGAAGCCGACCAGGTGACAAACATCCAGTCGGTCTCGACGGCTTTAGCTGAGCGGCTCGCCTCGCTGCGGCAAGCGGGCTTCGATGAAAAGGCGGCGCTGAAAAAAGCGGCGCGTGAGCTGGGCCTGAAACGAGACGAAGCTTATCGACTGATGATCGCTCAGAAGAATCGGCGCAGTAGATAGAACAGCAGGCTTAGGATCAGCGAGACGATCACCATTGAAACAATCGGTGCATAGAACTGCACATGATCGCTTTCGTACCTGATGTCGCCGGGTAATTTGCCAAACCAACGCATTGCCCCCGAATAGATCAAGACCCCCAGGCCGATCAAAAACACACCGGCGACAACAACCATCACTCCAATCTGCCGGCTCATTAATTCGCGAGCTTGATTTTTTGTCGGGGCGACCTGGTTGCCAGCCAAACAATCGCAGCAATAGCAGAGCCCGTGATGCTCGCGGCCGCGGCCGTCTGAAGGGCGTTCAATATTTGCGGGTGCATGCCGTAGGGCGTAACTTCGACGATGCCGACTCGCGCCAGATCAAAGATGTAGTAAGTGCTGATGGCGCCGGCCCAGATCTGAATCATCGCGCCGGCGAGGAACGCGTGAAGGACGAATTTATTTCTGGCCCTCGCAGTGATTAGCCAAACGCTGGCAACCACCACCAGGGGCCATAGGAAAAGCAGAATTTGCCCGAGGCCGAAAAGTGATAAGACTTCAATGAAGCCGAACAATGAAAGCGAGAAAATTAATTTCCAATTCATTTCTGTGCCCCAGTTCAATTAGCGTACGTTCCGATTGGACCATCCGGTTTGATGATGTCCTTCAAAACTGAATAGGGGACAAGTATGTACTGCGGACCGGCGGCGTAAGCAGCCACCTGGTAGGGATCAAACGTTATCCACAAGCCTTTCTTGGTAACGTTCCACGCCCGGTAATTATCTGCCTTGGGCCCGGCGCCACTTTCAATCAGATCAGGAAGAACCATCGCGTCAGGCTTTTTCGCACGTTCCTTCAAATCTTTTTGACAATACGCGGCGATCACGCTCAGGTATTTCGATTTGTCCTTGAACAAGTCAGCGAGGGCCAGCTTCTTGCCGCTCTTAACGTCGTAGTTCAATACTTCCGTCACTTGATTGCCATGGGCCGCGCCACGTGAATAGGTGCCTTCGTTGAACGCGACACTGATCAGGTTGTCAGTCGCGTAGTGAAAGTCATAGGACATATCGATGGTTGAAGTCTGATTCTCAGTCGATGTGTTCGAGGTGTCGATGTCCTCGGTCTCCGCGGTCTTAAAGGCGGCGACATCTTTGGTTACCAGGGCGCGGGCCTCGCGATTGAAACCGTCGAAACGTGAATCGCCCTCGATTTGCGGGTACTCGGCTTCGACCGTATAGAGCTTCTGCTTATTTGCTTCCTTGATCATTTTCGCGGTGATTTGCAGGTTGCCGCTAAATTCGTATGGCTGCTGGGTGACGATGAATTCTGTCTGCTTTGACCCGTCGGGCCTGGACCACTTGCCCTCAATTTCAAAGATCGAAGGGTCAGGCGAGTCCGACGCTGTCTGCCATTTTCCTTTGAAAAGACCGGTCTGCTTTCCCGCATCATCCGATTCAGTAAGCGTGACGTTGCCGCCTTTATCGACAGTCCCGGTCAGGGCGATATTCTTTCCAACTTTAGGATAGAAATAAGTCCCGGTCAGACGATCGCCTTCGCGCAGCAACTGCATTTCGATCGACAAATTCGCGATCGTTCCCCGGAAAAAATATTTGTCGCCGGCCTGGGCTGTACCGCCCGCGGGCGCGTCCTGCGCCGGCACGGGTGTCGGAGAGGCGGCCGGAGGTTGCTCGCTGGCAAGCTTTCGGCAGGCGCCGGCGACGATTACGGCGAAGAAAAGCGCGAACGTAGTTGCGGTCCTTATTTTCACGATTTACCTGCCGACTGCGCGTTGAGTAGCCCGCGGCGTTTAATTTCCTCTCTCACATCTTCAAAGGTCAGTTTACTTAGTCTGCCGCCGGAAAAAATCTCGTTGTTGGTGACATCGGCGATGGCGAAGGGCGGCTTCGGAAAAGCGTCCAGCTCGACATCAGTCTCAAGGCTGACTTCGGCCAGGACCAGCCCAAATAAGTCGCCGAGAAACATGTCTATAGAAAACCGTCTGCCTTCGAAATCAAAATAATAACGGTTTTTGCGAATCTCGTTAGCCTCGAAAATCCGTAGCGTTTCGGCTTCAGTAGGGTTCAGGTAGAGATTCGTGATGATTGTTCGCGACAAGTCTTTTGGATCAGGCGTGAACTTCTGGGTGAACTTGACTATCCATTGATTGGTTTTCGGATCGCGCACCTTGCGAATACGCAGTCGGGTGCCGGTAATATAGTTGTCAGTGATTTGCAGATGATGTTCTGCCCGCGACAATCCTTCCGGCAAGTCAGCCAGCAGGTAGCGCCGCTCGCGTTCGACGCGCGCATACTTACTTTCAGGCACGATGGTGTTTTGATCGGTTAATTTGGCTACGCCCATGAGAGCATTCTACTGGCTTTGCCTCAAAAGTCGATTAAACGTGGTAATGAGTTTCGTGTAGTTCGTGTGATTTCGTGGATCGTTTCCGTTCGCTCGGGAAACACGGACGATCCACGAAATCACACGAAACAACACGAACGGAACACTTCTGACCAGAGAGCTAGACAAAGCGAGGGCTGCACAGACAAGTCTCATAAGGAATCGATGACATGATTTACATGATTGGCACGCTGAAAAGGCAATTCATATGAATCATGTAAATCTTGTCCAGCTGTTTTACCGGGAAGACTTTGCGGCAGAGCGGCGTCTGGCCGGCACCCGAATGACCCGGCTCACGGGAACCAGCGCGCCGGCTTCGGGTGGCGGTTCCGTGAAACGAGAAAATTCTTCGGCGTGATCTTGCAGGTAATCGAAGAAGCGCTCGAATTCGCGCTGCATGGCGTCCATCTTCTCGCGCATGTTCAAGATGATCTCCACGCCGGCGAGATTCACCCCCAAATCGCGGGTCAAAGAAAGAATCAGTTCAAGTCGTTCCAGATCGCTGTCGGTATAAAGACGAGTATTGCCTTCTGAGCGGGAAGGTTTGAGTAATCCTTCGCGTTCGTAAAGGCGCAGCGTCTGCGGATGTACGTCGAACTCTTCCGCCACGGCGCTGATCGTAAATGTCTTGGCCCGTTTCTTCATAAAAGCCTGGTCTTTGGCCTTTGATCCTGAGACTTTGGCTTCTGCGTCAACGCTCGCCGGTTGACCAACACGTCAAAGACCAAAGTCCAAAGATCAAAGATCGTCTTCATTCGAGTCCCATCGCTACCCGCGGGTTCTCGACATTCATCTGCGCGTACTTGCGGAGCAAGTCTTTCGTCTCTTCTGAGATCACTTTGGGCAGTGTGACCTGCACTTCTACAAACTGATCTCCGTGCACGCTTGCGTCACGCAACGAAGGCGCGCCACGGCCGCGTAAACGAAACTTCTGGCCGGATTGCGTTCCCGGTGGAATACGCAACTGCGCTTTGCCGGTCACGGTTGGCACTTCGATCTTTGCGCCCAGCGCAGCTTCCGGCACGGTAATCGGCACTGTCACATAAATGTTGTCGCCTTTACGGGTGAAGTACTGATGACGGCCGACGTTGGTGATGATGTAGAGATCGCCCGAGGGCGCCCCGAGTCGGCCGCCTTCGCCTTTACCCGGAATGCGGACCCGCGAGCCGGTATCGACACCTGCAGGAATCCGCACCTTAACGTTCTCAGTTTTCGGCAGGACGCCTCTGCCTTTGCATAACGAACAGGGCGGGCGACGCTTGCCGGTGCCCCCGCAATCGGGACACTCCTGGCTGAATCGCAGCCGGCCTCCGGTGCGTTGCACCTGGCCTGTCCCCTTGCACGTCGTGCAGGTTACGACTGAACCTCCCGTGTCGCCGGCGCCATGGCAGCGCGAGCATTGCTCGGATCGATTAACGGTGAGGTTAGTGGTCAGCCCGGTAATCGCTTCTTCGAAAGTCAGCGACAAGGGCATCTCGATATCGGCGCCGCGTTCCGGTTGAGGTCGCGGCGGCTCACGTTCAGCGCGGCCACCGCCGAACAAATCGGCGAAGATGTCGCGAAAGCTGCCGCCGGCAGTTCCCTGGCTGGTCGCGCCGCCGCCAAAATCAAATCCGGAAAAATCGAACGGCGCGCCGCGCGTGTAGGCTGATCCGGCGCCGCCGGCTTCCGCGGCGTTGGCCAAATTGTCTGAGTACTGGCCAAAGCGATCATAGACCTTGCGCTTCTTGGGATCAGAAAGAACATCAAACGCCTCACTCATTTGCTTGAAGCGATCCTCGGCTGCCTTATCACCAGGATTCACGTCAGGGTGATACTTGCGAGCCAGCCGGCGGTAAGCTTTCTTGATCTCTTCCGGCTTGGCGTCTTTTTTTACGCCGAGAATTCTGTAGAAGTCTTCCTTGGCCATTGTTCACATTTGCGATTGCCAATTGCCAATTGCCGATTGATCTCCAACCCGAAGCCGTTTCGATTCAGAAACGAATGAGTCAGGACCAATCGGCAATCGCAAATCGGCAATCGGCAATGTCTTTACTTCTTATCGTCGTCTACATCGACGTATTCAGCATCAATGACGTTGTCCTCGCCGCCCCCCGACGATGATGCGCCTGCCGCCGATGATTGATCGGCAGTTGGTTCGCCACCCGCCGTCGAACTCGACTGCTGGTAGAGAGCCTCGGCCATCTTGTGCGAGACGCTCTGTAGCGCATTGAACGCCTCATTCATACGCTCAACGCCGCCATCGGTGATAGCCTTCTTGGCGTCTGCGATTGCCGTCTCGACCTCGCCGGCCACCGCGCTGACCTTCTCGCGATTTTCGTTGAGCGTTTTCTCCATCTGATAAATCAGACCATCGAGGCGGTTGCGCGCCTCGATCTCTTCACGCTTGCGCGCATCTTCGCTCGAGTGCGATTCAGCATCGCGCATCATCTTGTCGATCTCTTCCTTACTGAGACCTGAGGATGCCGTGATCGTGATCTTCTGTTCGCGGCCCGTGCCCATGTCTTTGGCCGAGACGTTCACAATACCGTTGGCGTCGATGTCGAAAGCAACTTCGATTTGCGGCATGCCGCGCGGTGCTGGCGGGATACCGACCAGATGAAACTTGCCCAGCGTGCGGTTGTCCTGGGCCATTGGCCGCTCGCCCTGCAACACGTGGACTTCGACCGAAGTCTGATTGTCTGAGGCCGTCGAGAAAATTTCCGACTTGCGCGTCGGGATCGTGGTGTTGCGCTCGATGAGCTTGGTAAACACGCCGCCCAGCGTTTCAATACCCAGACTCAAAGGCGTCACGTCGAGCAACAGGATATCGGTCTTTTCTCCTGACAGCACACCGGCCTGAACTGCCGCGCCAATTGCCACCACCTCGTCAGGGTTGACGCTCTTGTTCGGCTCTTTGCCGAAAAAGTTTTTGACGATCTCCTGGACCTTGGGAATTCGGGTTGAACCGCCGACCAGCACAACTTCATCAACCTTCTTGGAGTCAATGGCTGCATCCTTCAGCGCTTGTTCCAGCGGTGGCGTGAGCCGCTTCAGAATTGGGTCGACGAGTTGTTCAAAGCGGGCGCGGGTCAGCTTCATCACCAGATGCTTCGGCCCTGACTGGTCGGCCGTGATGAATGGCAGATTGATCTCGGTTTCCATCGTGGAAGAGAGTTCGATCTTGGCCTTCTCAGCCGCTTCTTTGAGCCGCTGTAAAGCCATCTTGTCTTTCGACAGATCGATCCCCTGGTCCCTTTTGAATTCCTCGATGATCCATTCAATCAGGCGCTCGTCTATGTCATCGCCGCCCAGATGCGTGTCACCGTTGGTTGATTTCACTTCGACAACGCCCTCGCCGACTTCCAGAATCGAGATGTCGTAAGTGCCGCCACCAAAGTCGAACACCGCGATGGTTTCGTCCTTCTTCTTATCGAGACCATAAGCCAATGCCGCCGCCGTCGGCTCGTTGACGATCCGCATAACTTCGAGTCCGGCGATCTTGCCGGCGTCTTTGGTCGCCTGTCGCTGTGAGTCATTGAAATAGGCAGGCACCGTGATAACGGCCTTTTCGACCTTCTGTCCGAGATAGTCTTCGGCTGATTGCTTCATCTTCTGCAGAATCATCGCCGAGATTTCGGGCGGACTCCATTCCTTGCCGCCCGCGCCAATGCGGACGTCGCCCCCCGTACCGGTGCCCTGGACTTTATAGGGCACCTGCTTGATTTCTTCGCTTACTTCGTTGAAGCGGCGACCCATAAACCGCTTGATTGAATAGATTGTGTTTTCAGGGTTGGTTACGGCCTGCCGTTTCGCGACCTGACCAACCAGGCGGTTGCCGTCTTTAGTGAAGGCCACAACTGACGGCGTCGTGCGCCCACCCTCGGCGTTGGTGATAACTACCGGCTCGCCGCCTTCCATGACCGCCACGACAGAGTTAGTCGTGCCCAAATCGATACCGATGATCTTACTCATATTCCCGTTACTCCGCTGTTTATTACCGGCATCGCGTGAAGGCCGGTTGATTACGGGCTTAGAATAATATGTGAGTCTATCGTTGTCAACCCGCAAGAGGGGTCGAGTCGCCGCCGTTTTTATTGATTAAGCGGGTCACAAAGAAGATGTAATGGACCCCCGAGAAGAGGGTGAAGGCGAATACTGAGGCGTAGATCGTGGGGAGGTAATAGCCGGTACCAATCCTAATTTGAGCAGCCAGCATGACCGTCGCCACGGCGACGATCTGCACCAGGGTGCTGATTTTTCCGGGCAGGGAGGGTTGGAACGCGCGGAACCCGGTAACCATATTGATTGCCGCCGCGCCCACCAGAATGAAAACGTCGCGGCTGAGAACCGTAATTGTTACCCAGAAGGGAATCGGCAAGTGCTTCGGAATCGGCGTTGGATAGACGCCTTTCATAGACAAGACTATGAAGGAAGTGACCAGCATCATCTTATCGGCGATTGGATCGAGGATTCGTCCCAAAGGAGATTGCTGATGAAAGCGGCGGGCCAGCAAACCGTCCAATCCATCAGTGACGCCGGCGACGATAAAAGTCGCCAGGGCCGGTAAGAATTTTTGATAAAAGAGAAGCGAAACGAAAACGGGAATCAAGGCCATCCTGAAGATGGTTAGGATGTTAGGCAGCGTTATGATGCGAGAGGACACGTTATTTCAAAGTTGAGGTTATCCGCTGAGGATCCAGGAACACCGAAGGCAGCCGTTGACTCAGCCATGTATCAGTCCTATCACTGCAAGCAGCGAAGCTCCAACAGGGAAACTTCCGGTGGGCAACCGTAGCGAATCGGCAGCACCACCGTACCGAGCCCACGGGTGACGTAGATCTGTGTATTCGCCCGCCGTCCCAGGCCGCGCAACATTCGCCGCCGCGGGCGACCGGAACGATTCTTTTCCGGCCGCAGCGTCACCTGTCCCCCATGAGTGTGTCCGCTTAAGACCAGGTCGACGTCGGCGCGCGCAGCCCGACGCAGGATGGTGGGATTGTGTGCCAGCAATAACTTGAATTCGCCGTCCTGAGCGCCGGCCAGCGACAACGATAAATCTTCGAGACCCACCATGGTGTCGTCCACGCCCGCCAGCCAGAAAGAGTGTCCCCGCGCGTCAATACGCACGCCTTCATTGATGAGCATGCGGATGCCTTCAGCACTGAACAAATCGGCAATCAGGGTCGCATCGGTCCAGTGATCGTGATTTCCCAGGATGGCAAAGACTCCGTGTCTTGCTTGCAGACGGCCGACCACTTCCGCACAGGGAGCGGCATAGGCACGCTCCTGAGAGATATAGTCACCGGTAAGCGCAATCAGATCGGGATTGAGTTCGTTGGCGATGGCAATCGCACGTTCGAGATGAAGTGGTTCGACCAGCGGGCCATAGTGCAAGTCTGAAAGATGGACCACACGAAATCCGTCCAGCGCTTTCGGAAGCCGGCGGAGAAAGATCTCCTGGCGCTCGACGGCGATCATGAATGGCTCGGACAATGCCGCCCGCGCCATCTCACCCAGGGCTGATTTGATCAGCCTCAGCGGGCGCTGTTCCTGCCGGAGACGACGCCGTTGTCGCCGCTGTCTCCACTGGATTTGATTGGCCATAAACTGACGGGATGTGCGCGAATTATAACGATGAGGCGCAAGAATACAAGCGGAACGCGCGTTTTTTATTTGCAAATTGCGTTTGCTTTAGTTACGCAACGGTTATTTCTTTCGACAAGTAAACATCCTGGATAGAATTTAGCAGTTCAATGCCTTCACTCATCGGCCGCTGAAACGCCTTACGCCCGGAGATCAATCCCATGCCGCCGCCGCGCTTGTTAATTACTGCGGTGCGCACGGCTTCTGCCAGATCGCTGGCGCCTTTCGATTCGCCGCCGGAATTAATCAGGCCGACCCGTCCCATGTAGCCATTGGCAACCTGATAACGCACCAGATCGATGGGATTGTCCGTGGTGAGCTTTTCGTAAACGAGTTTGCTCGTCTTGCCATAAGCCTTCCCGAGTTCTTTCTCGACCGCCTGGTAGCCGCCATTTCGCACGGGTAGTTTCTGCTTCACGATGTCTGCCTGAATTGTAACGCCGAGATGATCTGCCTGACCGGTCAGATCAGCGGAGGCATGCATGTCGCCTTCGGGAGTTTTGAATTTCGGGTTGCGCAGGTAACACCACAGGATGCAGGCCATTCCCAGCTCATGTGCCTGAGCAAAGGCGTTCGCGATCTCGGTAATTTGCCTGGTCGACTCATCAGAGCCGAAATAGATCGTGGCGCCGACGGCGACTGCGCCCAGGTTGTGGGCTTCCTTGACGGTGCCGAACAGCACCTGGTCGAACTTGTTCGGCAAGGTCAGTAGTTCGTTGTGATTGATCTTCACGATGAAAGGAATCTTGTGCGCGTATTTGCGCGCGACGCTGCCCAGGACGCCAAAGGTCGATGCGACTCCGTTGCAGCCGCCTTCGATGGCGAGCTTTACGATGTTTTCCGGGTCGAAATACTGTGGGTTCGGCGCGAATGAGGCACCGGCCGAATGCTCGATGCCCTGATCGACGGGAAGAATTGAGACGTAACCAGTGCCGGCCAGCCGCCCATGATTCAGGAACGTCTGAAGTGATCGCAGCACCGAAGGCGAGCGGTCAGAATGGGCCACGACCCGATCGATGAAGTCGGGACCCGGCAAATGAAGCTGCTCTTTCGGAATGCCTTGTGACTTGTGGTCGAGCAGCGACCGCGCTTCGTCGCCCAACAACTCTTCAATCCTGCTCGCCGCGGGTGATCTTTTCATTTCAGTTGCCATGATGTTCCTCCAGATGATGGCAGTGCCGGAAAAGCCGATCTAATAGAAGTTTAATTGAAAACGAGGGTGGAATTATAGCACCTCGGGACGTCGACTATCGACTCTGGCGGCCGAACCCCGTCGCCGGCCGCTGTACGGAGTCAGTATCCTAAACGGCCCGTTGCAGCTCGTGTGACCGACGTCACAAGGAGTCCAAAAACCCTCTTTTCGCGACCGGCAACCTACGGTACAATCACCGCCATTGGCGACCAGGATTTCCGTCTGAGATCGCCGCAGCGCTTGGACCTTTTGATTCAGCCCCCGACCCCTGTGAATCTGTCACTGCAGAAAGGTTGGTCATCATGAAACCTGTCGCCCGTTTCGTGCTGCCTTGTTCACTTGCAGCCTCTTTCGTAATCCTTCTTTCAGCCACAGTGTTTGCCGGAGAAGACTGGCGGCCCGTCGATCCGGTCGAACTCTCCTTGAAGACGTCCATCGTGGAAAAGGACGCCGATGCTGAAGCGCTGTTCTGGGAAGTGCGCGTCGATGACGGCGAAGCCAACGAACTGGTCTTTTCCCACTACGTGCGGGTGAAGGTCTTTACCGAACGCGGCAAGGAGTCGCAGAGTCAGATCGACCTTACGTACTTTGGTTCGAGCAAAATCAAAGACATTAGCGCGCGCACAATTAAACCCGACGGTTCAATCATCGAGCTGAAGAAGGACGACATTCACGAACGTACGATCGTCAAAACCAGCGGACTTAAAGTGAAGGCCAAGTCATTCGCCATGCCTGGAGTAGAGCCCGGCGCGATCATTGAATATCGTTGGCGCGAAGTCGAGGGAGACTCTGACGCGAACTATGTCGATCTGCAGTTCCAGCGCGACATTCCCGTGCGTTCAGTATCCTACCTGGTGCGCCCCTACACCGGACCTTATGCGCAGGGCCTCGCGTACAGACAGTTTCACATGCCGGAGGGCGCCAAGTTCGAAAAGGCCAAGGATGGATTCTACAAGGTCTCATTAACCAATGTGCCTGCGTATCACGAAGAGCCGCGCATGCCGCCTGAGGACGAGGTCCGCTCGTGGATTCTTCTTTTCTATAACTCTTCGGGGGTGGCGCCCGACAAGTTCTGGTCTGATGTCGGCAAGCGCCTTTACGAAGCCGGCAAAGACGAGATGAAAGTCAACGACGACGTGCGTCGCAAAGCTGCAGAAATCATCGGTGACGAAAAAGAGCCGGATGCCAAGCTGAGACGCATTTATGAATTCTGCCAAACGAAGATTAGAAATTTGTCGCGCGACCCTTCTATAACCTCGGAAGAACGAGCAAAGCTGGCGAAAGACATCAAATCGCCGGCCGACACGATAAAGAAGGGCATGGGTCGCGGCGGCAATATCGATAATCTGTTCGCGGCGCTGGTTAATGCTGCGGGTTTTGAAGCGCACATGGCTTTCTCAGGTAATCGGCAGAATTTCTTTCTTGACGACAAGTTTCCTAACGCCTACTTCCTCATGCGCGGTTCATCGTTCATCGCCGTCAAGTTGGGCGAGACCTGGCAATTCTTTAGTCCTTCGGAACCGTACACTCCCTTTGGCATGTTAGGCTGGCGTGAAGAAGGACAAAAAGCGTTGATAGCCGACAAGGACCCCATCTGGGTCAACACGCCAATATCTTCTCCCGGGAAATCTCTTCAAAAATCCTCCGGCAAGTTTCGCTTATTGGAGGACGGCACGCTCGAAGGTGATGCGCGGATCGAATATAGCGGTCAATTCGCGATCGATAAGAAGATGGATGCTGCGGACGATTCGTCTGTTCAGCGCGAAGAAACTTTGCGCGATCAAATCAAATCGCGCCTGAGCACGGCGGAAATCTCCAATGTCAAGATCGAGAACGTCACCGATCCTCTGAAGCCGTTGATCTATTCATTTCACGTTAGCGTCCCAGGTTATGCGCAACGCACCGGCAAGCGGCTGTTTCTGCAACCGTCGTTCTTCAAGCACGGCATCGGGCCGATGTTCAGGGCTGCAGATCGCAAGCATCCTATCTATTTCCACTACCCGTGGTCTGAGAAAGACGACGTGGAGATCGAATTACCGCAGGGCTTTGCGCTCGACAACGCTGATCGGCCCATGCCTTTCTCGGTAGATAACATCGGCGCCTACAAAATCGATCTGGGAACAACGGCTGGCGGCCGGACGTTGATTCTGCGGCGTGATTTCTTTTTTGGCGGTGGCGGCGCCATCATATTCCCGGGAACCAGCTATTCGCAGTTGAAAGCGGTGTTCGATCGGATTAACGAAAGTGATGAGCACACAATCACGCTGAAACAAGCCGCGTCGTCGAATTGACCGCGAACCGAAAATTATCGACCAATCGCTTACGAGGCGAAAAGCAAAGGAAAGCTATGGGCGCACGTCTCGCGTTTTCGTTTTTATTCCTGCTGCTGGTGGTTTCGCCCGCCGTGGCCGGCGATGAAGCGCCTGCCTGGCTGTTGCAAGCCGCCGCAATTACCCCGCCGTCATATGAGAAAGATGTTCCGGCAGTCGTCCTGGTTAATGATCAGAAAGTGACGGTGACCGAGGATGGCCGCGTAATTACCAGCCGCAACTATGCGGTGCGGATCCTGATTCGCGAAGGACGTGATTATGCATTCGCGCGTGAGGAGTATCAGACGGATACCGCCAAGGTGCGCGAGATTCATGCGTGGTTGCTGCGACCGGCGGGACCGGTCAGGCGTTACGGTAAAGATGAGACGATGGACGTCGCCTTGTCGACCGACGACGTTTACAACGAGTATCGCTTGAAAGTGATCTCAGCCGAGAAAGATGCCGATGCTGGTTCCGTATTTGGTTATTCAATCGTCAGCGAGGACCGGTCAATCTTCAGTCAATTCGAGTGGGAGTTTCAGGATCGCATTCCCTCGCTCGTTTCGCGATTCACCCTCGCATTGCCGAATGGCTGGCGCTCGACCAGCGTGACTTTCAATCATGAAAAGATCGAGCCGAAGATCGAGGGCTCGACATACACATGGGAATTGCGTGACGCGCCGCCGATTGAGCCTGAGCCCATGAGTCCGCCGGTTTCGAATCTGGCGCCGCGGATCGCCGTCAGTTACTTCCCCGCTGAGGGTTCGTCGAACGCCACCGTGAAGACGTTTGCGGATTGGGCGCAGGTTTCTGCCTGGATGAGCGAGTTGGAAGATCCACAGGTCACCGTTAACGATGCCTTATCGACGAAAGCGCGCGAACTCACGGCAAATGCCAAAAGTGAGCTGGAGAAGATTCAGGCCATCGGTCGTTACGTGCAAAGCGTGAAATACATTTCGATTCAGATCGGATTGGGCCGCGGTGGCGGCTATCGCCCTCATGCCGCGACTGAAGTGTTCGCCAAGTCGTACGGCGACTGCAAAGATAAGGCTAACCTGATGCGGGCGATGCTCAAGGTCGTCGGCATTACCTCTTTTCCCGTGAGTATCTACTCCGGCGACCCCGACTATGTCCGCGCCGAATGGCCATCACCCCAGCAATTCAATCATTGCATTATCGCGGTCAAAGTGAGTGACGAGACGCAGGCGCAGACTGTCGTGCAAGCCGCGCGTTTCGGCCGGTTGCTGATCTTCGATCCGACCGCGGAAGAAACTCCAGTAGGAGACTTGCCGTCTTACTTGCAGGGAAGCCTGGCTTTGATTGACGCGAAAGATTCGGACGCCCTGGTGAAAATGCCGGTTACTTCGCCAGAGTCAAATGAGCTCGAGCGGGTGGTTGATGCCAGCATCGACAGCGCCGGCGCACTCTCAGCAAATATCCATGAAAATGCGAACGGTCAATGGGCTTCAGCATACCGCCGGGAATTTCGTAACGAGTCGAAGGCCGATTACATAAAGAGAATCGAGGGTTGGGTGGCCACCGGCGCCGCCGCGGCCACCGTGCACAAGGTTGAGCCTCGTGATGACAATCCGGCGAACCGTTTCAAACTCGACGTGGATTTTGTGGCGCCGCGTTACGGCCAGTTGATGCAGGATCGGCTGCTCGTCTTCAAGCCGGCGATTGTTTCCCGCCGCGAATCATTGTCCCTCACGGCTGGACGCCGTAAACAGCCCGTCGTGCTGCATTCGAATTCCTATTCAGAGACTGTGCGCGTAAAGCTTCCGGCGGGTTTTGACGTCGACGAAATGCCTGATGCGGTCAAACTTGATACTTCGTTTGGATCGTATTCCACAAACTACGAGGTTAAGGATGGGCAGTTGATCTTTACGCGCAAGCTGGTGCAAAAAGCCGCCACCATTCCCGCGGACCAGTACAATTCGGTGCGAAGTTTCTTTGAGAAAATCCGCGCCGCGGAACAGGCGCCCGTCGTGCTGGCGCGAAAGTAATGCTTTGATGCTTTCTGGAGACGCCACTTAGTTATAAAATCGCGCAAATCGGGGGCCTGACTCTCCCGAAGCCTCCGCGTCCTCGGCCGACCAACTGCGAACAGAGCGCTGAAGGCGCGACATGTAGCAGCCTGGGCCAACGGCCCAGGTTGCGGTGTTATCAATATGATTGTTCCGCCCGTAATTGTAAGTGAAAGCGGTGATGTCGACGTCTTTGGTTCAGTAGGAGATGCTGAAAGGTATCTCGAACCGATCGATGTTCAGGCCGGGCGATTCATTGCTTTCGACAGCGAGGGGCGTTTGCTCAAACTCCATCCAACAATCCCTCGGGTAACCATCGATTCTGCAGAAGAGACTCCAACTCACGAAGAGCAGTTAAGTGACTTGCTAAGACGCTTCTTAGGACACGTCGGCGTAACAGATCCTGGTTTAGCATCAGAGTCGCTGGCGAAATTAGTCGAGAGAAGTCTTGCTTTCAAGGTGCGGTGACTCGTCCAAGACTCATGAGCGGCTTTGCCTCAAGAGTAAGATCTAGCTCTCTAATCAGACTTGTTCTGTTCGGGTTGCTTCGTGCGACTTCGTGGATCGTCCTTGTTTCCTGAACGAAGAGAAACGATCCACGAAATCACACGAACTACACGAAACTCATTACCAGGTTTGATCGACGTTCTCGAGGCAAAGCCCTCATGAGTAATGAAGGCTGGAACCCCAAGTTCAGCCTCTGAAAAGACATCATCCAAAATGGCAGGTACTCATTCCGCGCCGGCCGCCATCGCCTCTGCCTGAAGTTTTCCACCCAGCGATGAGCGCCAGGATGTTTCCATCTCGGCGACGTCAAGTTGGATTACTTCTTCACCGTCACTCTCAATCCGTAATCGATCCGAACCCACATTCCCCAGCAGGGTCATGGGACAGCTGGCGGCCGCCACAATCTCTTCCATATCACCGAGCAGCGCCTGATCGAAACTTACAATGATGCGTGAGGGAGTTTCGCTAAACAGACGAGTAGCGATTGTATACTCTCCCGTGATGTCGATGTTCGCTCCCACCGATTCGTGATTCACTGAAGAGAAACAACACTCGGCGAGCGCTACGGCCAGTCCGCCGTCCGAACAGTCATGTGCCGAACGCAGCAGGCCGTTTTGCGCCGCGCGTAAGCAGGCGAGTTGCACGGCTCGTTCGGCGTCGAGGTCCAACGCCGGCACGCCCTCAGGAACAGCTCCCGGCATGACATTGGCGTATTCACTGCCGGCGAGATCTTCTCTGGTCGCGCCCAGTAGGGCCACGAAGTCACCGGGATTTTTGAAGCCGGGCTGTATCACCCGCCGCACATCATCGATCAACCCGAGCATCCCGATAACCGGAGTCGGCAGAATCCCCCGGCCTTCGGTCTCGTTGTAAAAAGAAACGTTGCCGGAAACAACTGGTGTATTGAAGACTCTGCAGGCTTCAGCCATGCCGTCGATCACTTCTGAGAAAGACCACATGACTTCGGGCCGCTCGGGCGAGGCGAAGTTCAGGCAATTGGTAATCGCGATTGGCTGGGCGCCGACGCAGACAACGTTGCGCGTTGCTTCAGCTACCACCAGCTTCGCACCTTCGCGCGGATTGATACCGCAGTAGCGGCCATTCCCATCCAGCGCCAGCGCGAGTGCGCGCCGGGTCTCTTTGATGCGGACTACGGCGGCGTCGGCCCCAGGCAGCACCGCCGTATTTGTGCGCACCATGTGATCGTACTGGCGATAGACCCATTCTTTGGAGGCGAGATTGGGTGACGCGAGCAGTTTCAAAAGAACTTGACTGCATTGTTGTCCGTTGTCAGTGGTCGGTGGTCCGTTGTTGGTTGATGGGACGAAGTCCGTGTCCACTGAGGGGCCACTGACTACTGGCCACTGACCACTGACGACTGACGACTGACCACTGACGGCTTCTTTCATCGGCCTCTGATAAACCGGCGCTTCGTCAGTCAAACCCTTTACGGGCACATCGCAAACGACCTCGCCATTGTGTGAAACACGCATCCGGCCATCGTCACGGACTTCGCCGATGATCACTGCATCGAGATCCCATTTCGCGAAAATGTCGATTACTTCGCGCTCGCGTCCCTTATGCGCGACGATGAGCATGCGTTCCTGCGACTCCGAAAGCAGCATCTCGTACGCGGTCATTCCGGTTTCGCGTTGCGGCACCAGCGACAGGTTGATTTCGATTCCGGTGCCGGCGCGCGCGGCCATCTCGCAGGTCGAGCAGGTCAGGCCCGCTGCGCCCATGTCCTGAATTCCGGCGACGGCGCCGCTGCGCATAGCTTCGAGGCAGGCTTCGAGCAGAAGTTTCTCGAGAAATGGATCGCCTACCTGGACGGTGGGACGTTTCTCCAGAGCTTCCTCATCAAATTCTGCCGAAGCCATCGTTGCGCCGTGAATGCCGTCGCGTCCGGTCTTCGCCCCGACATACAAGACCGGATTGCCGACGCCGGTGGCTTTGCCGAAGAAGATCTGATCTTTGCGGACCAGTCCGATGGCGAAGGCGTTGACCAGCGGGTTCAGCGCATATGAATCATTGAAGGAAACCTCACCACCCACCGTCGGTACGCCAAAGGCGTTTCCGTAGTGGGCGATGCCCGCCACAACCCCCGCGAGCAGGGATCGATTTCGTCGGCCGTTCTCGGGGTGATCAAGCGAGCCGAATCGCAGGCTGTTCAGCGCGGCGACCGGCCGGGCGCCCATTGTGAAGATGTCGCGCAGGATTCCTCCGACACCGGTGGCGGCGCCCTGAAACGGCTCGATGAAGGAAGGATGGTTATGCGATTCGATCTTGAATGCGGCGCACCAGCCGTCACCCACGTCGACCACGCCGGCATTCTCGCCCGGCGGCACGATCACGCGCTCGCCTGACGTAGGTAGCCTTTTGAGATGAACCCGCGAAGACTTGTACGAACAATGCTCAGACCACATCACTGAGAAGACGCCGAGTTCGACGAGGTTCGGATCGCGGCCCAGCAGCTCCTTGATCGACTGGAATTCAGCGGGAGTGAGATTGTGTGCGGCGATTACTTCCGGAGTGATCATCTTCAAATAAACAGTGAACAGTGAGCGGTGAGCAGTAGGTGAATTGACTGCTTACTGCTTAGCGGCTTACTTGTTTATCGATCGCGCTACGCAGCTCTGCCGGCTGAATCCGGCCGAAATGTTTGAAGACGATCTTTCCGTCTTTGTCGTAGAGAAAGGTCGCCGGCAGTTGTCCGTCCCAGGTAGCATCCACCACCTTAATTGCCGGCTCGGGGTCGTTCACATTAAGCAATACTACCGGCATCGTGGCTTTCATTTCGGTTAGGAACTTGGGCACGGCACTCTTGATGTCGGTGACATCATCCAAACTGATGGCAATAAAGTTCAGGCCCTTGTTCCGATAATCGGCGTCAAGCTTGACCAGATCCGGAAACTCTTCGCGGCAGGGATCACACCACGTGGCCCAGAAATTTATCAGCAGCGGCCGGGTATCTTTGCCATCCCGCTGCAGCATTTTCTTCAGGTCCTCGAGATTTATCTCGCGAACGTCATCGCTCTTAATAATTCCATCTGTGACCCAGGGACCGGGCTGGTGAGATTGTGTCGCAGTGCCTGACTGCGGTTGCGCAAGCACTGCGACACAAACCATTGCGAGCGTTAGCGTGCTCGCCGGCAGAAATGAAACGGACAGACGCATTTTCCGCTAAGGTAACTACGAGACTCGCTTAATGGAGCAGCCGAAAGCGGCGCCCCCAGTCTTGCTGACCGCCTTGCCGGCGAGTATTTCCTCGAGCGCGTCGCGCAGATCGTTTGACGTAATGCCTTCGACCTTTTGCGAATTGTCAATTCGCCCGTGATAGACCAACTTGCCTTTCGCGTCGAGTACATACGCTTCGGGTGTGTGCCCAGCGCCGAGCCGATCCGCGATCTTGTTGCCTTCATCTTTGAGAATCGTAAACTTCAGACCCTTTTCAGCGGCGTGCGACTTAACTTCAGCGGCAGGTTCGGTGTTATTGGAATTAATGCCGATGACGTTAATGCTTTTGGCTTTGTAGTCTTCCGCCAATTTCTCCATGCGATCGTTGTAAGCGTTCGAGACCGGACACTTGGTCGCAATGAAAATCAGAACGGTGCCGTTCTTGCCTTTCAACGAGGCGAGCGAATGCGACGCGCCATCAGCATCAGGCAAAGTGAAATCATCAATTACAGTGCCGATGGCCGGCGGTGCTGGCAAATCCGACGCGTTTCGGCCGCTGCCGGCAACGGCCGCGAACACTACGATCAAAACCGCAGCCAGAAACAGCGGCATCGCATATTGCTTTTTCATCTCGTGAACTCCCTTCAAATTGGCTGGTGTGACTGGAAAGAGTATCAGCGCGAGTTAGACGTGGCAAGTCCGGGGACTGCATCCACAAAACGATCAAGTAGCCGGTTTCCGCCGCGCGATCCCCGACGCAAATGTTATCGCGGTAAGAATGGTCGTCACCGCTGCCGACAGAAGACAGTACTGACAAAAGTGATGAATTACGAATGCCTGCAGGTACAGCAACCACAGCGTGGTCAGAAACATGAGGATGACCAGGACAATGAGTAACGGTCGCACGAATGAGTAGCCGAATATCGCCAGGATCGCGAGACTGAAGACACTGAAATATGCGACTGCGCCCACAGTGGCGAGTGGAATCGGACCTAGATGCGCGTATTTGCTGGCGAGGACTTCCGAGCAGCCGGAGATAATCGTGCAGCGCAGATTTTGCCCCGTCAGATCCTGGACCGTTAAGTAAATCGCGTCGCCGAGTCCCACCAAAGACACCAAAGCGATAAGAGCAAAAGGCCAAATAAGTTTTTTTGCAGAGGGAAGCGAGTCCGGCATTAGGTCGTTTTACAGAAGCTGGATGGTTTGTCGATCGTGACCTAACACTCTACAACAAGATGATTGAATCGTCTCGGCGTCGCGGCGCCGGTTCTGGTGGTGGCGCCTCTTCGAATTGCGGCTCGTCGCTGGCGACACTTGAAGATCGACGAGCGGGACAAAAATCGCAGTAGTAACCGGCGCTCTCTTTGCGGTCCTGGCAGTCATTACATTCCAGCGCCTGGCCGGCGTTCATCAAGGCCTCAAGCAGAGGAATTAATCGCCGCCCACGCCCGGTCAATTCATATTCGACCCGGCGTGGCAGCCCGCCATAATTGTTGCGCAGGACCAGATCATCCTGCTCCATCTCGCGCAGCCGTCCCATCAAGGTGCGACTGCTGATGGGATGCAAGTCCTCGAGTAGTTCAGTGGTACGTTTGGGACCGGCGAACAGATCGCGGACGATCAGCATGGTCCACTTATCACCAATCAATTGAAGGGCGCCGGCTATAGGGCAACCATCGATCTTGCGTCGTCGCACAACCAAACCTCACCAGAGTGCTGCGCACAAAAATACGCGCAGTTGTTGGTTTCTGACAACCTTCTTTTTATTTCGAGGATTAGTCGTGTGCCCTAAAATACAAGCAACCCGAAGGGTGGGACTTCGGGTTGCTGCCTGGTGAGCTCGCAGGAACTTCTGCTGGTATAGGACGCTGCCAGCTTCACCCTTGTCGGCGTGGGGATAGGATTTCAAAAACGGCGCCGAGCTTGGGGCGCCGGTAAAATGTTTATTGCCCCCTGGCTCGAAGTTCTTTCTCGGTTCGTCTCTAGTGCGATTCCCGTGCCGCACGTGGACTACGGGTCAATCGCTAAGATATAGGCGCTTATTGCCTTAGTTTTCTATGCAAATTCGTTGATTGACAACGAATTCATGGAGGCGGGCGGCTGGCCTTTTTATATCAAAAGTGATAGTAAGGCTATCAGTAGCGATAGGTGAACGTATGGAAAGCACCTGTGTTAAGGGCATTCGCGATAATACTGGCTTGAGCAACTGCAGCATATGAATCCAAGGCTGGTAGCGGTCAATGGCACCCGAAAGGGAGCAACGTTTCCTCTTTCCGTGGAAGATACGACAATTGGTCGTGAGTCCGCGAGTTCGGTTTGGTTGAACCATGCGTCGGTCTCGCGGCGTCATTGCATAATCCGTCACGAAAACGACGGCTTCACACTTTACGACCTCGACAGCTACAACGGCACTTTTGTTAACGGCATGCCTGTCAAAGAGCAGGTGCTGGCCCATGCCGATCAGTTACGCGTTGGCAACGTCGAACTTCTCTTTCTCGTTGAAGAAGGTGAAGACGCCAACTCCGGCCAGTTGGTTCGTTGGGATGACTCCAATCCGCTGACAGAATCCGCTAAGGAATTACGCCCCGAAACCCTTTTACATAACACTGAGCAATCCCTCATTGCGGTTCCGGAACCCGAACGGATGGCCCGCGACTTTGGTGTCCTCCTCCGCATTGCGAGTCGCATAAATCGTTTGCGTCATACCCAGGAATTGGTGAGAGAGATCCTGGATGCGGTCCTGGAAATGATCCCGGCGGATCGCGGCGCAGTGCTCCTGGCCCGCGGCGAGAAAGATTTTTCATCCGTCTATGGCAAACATCGTGAGCATCACAGCAATCCCGTGCGCGTAAGCCGAACAGTTGTCGAGCACGTCATGCGTGAACGTGTCGCCGTTCTTACCAACGACATCAAAACCAGCGAGACGCTAAAGAGCGCCGAAAGTCTGGTCGCCGAAAAAATCAGTTCGCTGATGTGTGTCCCATTGATCGTGGTTGAGAAACTGCTCGGGGTTATCTATCTCGACACGAGCGACGCAATAGTCCATTTCGACGAGGCGCATCTGCAGTTGCTGGCGGCCATCGCCGGTATGGCAGCCGTGTCGCTCGAGAATGCCCGGCAGGTTGAATGGTTGGAAGATGAGAACACCCGGCTTAAGTCCACCCTGGCTATCGAGCACAACATGATTGGTGAAAGTGCGTCGGCCCAGAACGTATATCGCTTCATTCAGCGCGTGGCTCCGGCGAAGTCGGCCGTTTTGATTTGCGGCGAGAGTGGCACGGGCAAGGAACTGGCTGCCCACGCTATTCATGCCAACAGCCTGCGCGCGGACCACCCGTTTGTGCCGATCAACTGCGCAGCCTTGACGGAAACCCTGCTCGAGAGCGAGTTGTTCGGGCATGAGAAGGGCGCCTTCACCGGCGCGATTGGCCGCAAGCAGGGCAAACTGGAAGTGGCCCACGGCGGCAGCGTCTTTCTTGATGAAATCGGCGAGATGACGCTGGCGATGCAATCGCGTCTGCTTCGTTTTCTTCAGGATCACAAAATCGAACGGGTAGGCGGGACGCGCTCAATCGAACTTGACGTGCGCGTCATTGCCGCGACAAATCGCAACCTGGAAGAGATGATTACGGCAGGAACCTTTCGCGAAGACCTCTATCACCGGTTGAATGTGGTAAAGCTCACCATGCCTTCGCTGCGCGAGCGCAAGGAAGACATTCCGCTGCTGGCCAGTTATTTCACCGCGAAGTATGCGAAAGAGTGCAAGCGATCGATCATTGGAATCACGCCGGACGCCCGCGCACTGCTGCAAACATATGACTGGCCCGGCAACATTCGCGAGCTGGAAAATGCCATCGAGCGCGCCGTAGTGCTGGGATCTATGGACACGATTGGCGTAGACGATCTGCCGCGACGCGTGTCGGATTTAGCTGACGACGGCCAGCCACCGGCAAAATATTATGACGCGGTTAAGGAAGCGAAGCGCCAAATAGTCCTCAACGCCCTGGCCCAGACCAAAGGTAACTATACCGAGGCGGCCAAACTGCTCGGCATTCATCCGAACAATCTGCACAGAGTCATCCGCACGCTCGATCTGAAGACTGCGACCGCTAAGTGAAACGCTGCGGGGCAGACTCACCAGCAAGACACGGGTAATCGGCCGATGCTTGCGACTGGAGTGCAACCGTCCTGGGTTGCTGCTCATTGCAAGCGAGGACGCTTGCGCACCAGTCCGCTCCGGCAGCATCACGCCCGCAGATTGATGTTATAAGTCTTAATTTTTGAATTAAGGGTGGTGGGATTCATGCCCAGCAATCGTGCCGCCCTCGATTGATGGCCCCCCGTTTGATCCAGGGCGCGCCGGATGAGATCGATTTCAAACCGCCGCACTTCATCATAGAAATTGATTCCGCGGCCCACGTCTATTGACGATGCCGCGCCTGAAGCTTCCCGGACCACGGCGCGAGCTGCCTGGGGATCGGCAATTTCAGGGCGCAAACACTCGCGCGTAATTTCATCGCCGGGGGCAATCACTACGGCGCGCTCGATCGCATTTTCAAGCTCCCGCACATTACCGGGCCAGGAATAGTTTTCCAGTAATGACAAAACTTCCGGCGCGATGTGCTCTGACACATGCCGGCTGTTTTCGGCGTTGTATTTCCGTATGAAGTGCTGGGCCAGAGGTAGTACGTCCTGCCGGCGGTCGCGCAGCGGCGGCAACTCGATCGGCACGACCGAGAGGCGATAGTAGAGATCCTCGCGGAACATGCCCTGCCGCACGGCTTCTTTCAGATCGATATTGGTTGCCGCAATGATACGCACATCGACGCGACGCGGGCTGGTGTCACCGAGGGGAGTAAATTCACGCTCTTGAATAACGCGCAACAGGCGAACCTGGGTTTCGGGCGGAATGTCGCCGATTTCATCGAGGAAGATCGATCCACCGTCAGCAACCTCAAAGAGGCCTTTCTTGGCCGCCACGGCGCCGGTGAAAGCGCCCCGCGTGTGACCAAACAATTCAGATTCGAGGAGCTCGGTCGGAATGTTTGAACTGTTGACCGTGACAAACGGCTTGGCGGCGCGCGGGCTGGCTTCGTGAATCGCCTTCGCGATTAGTTCTTTTCCGGTTCCGCTCTCGCCGGTGATCAGGATGGTTGAGCGCGCCGCGGCGACCTGCTCCACGACGCGAAACACTTCCTGCATGATGTCTGAGCGCCCGACGATCGCGCCGCGATCCACTTCGCGGCTCATGGCCTGGCGCAACGAGCGGCGTTCTTCTTCCTTGCGCCGACGCTTGACACCCGCGGCTACGGTGGCGCTGATATGTTCATTTTGAAACGGCTTGCGGATGCAGCCGAACGCGCCTTTCTCCCAGGCTGCAATTGCGGTATCAAAAGTCGCGTAAGCGGTAATCATAACCACGACGGCGTCGGCGTCGAGCTTTAAAAACTCCTCCAGAGCTCGCAGTCCGCCGATGCCGGGCATAGACACGTCCAGCAGGACTGCGTCATATGCGCGTTTGGTATACGCGTCCAAACCTTCTTCGCCGGTTTTCGCGAGGTCGACGCGGTATCCTTCCGAGGAAAGCAACGTTTCTAGGACGTCGCGCATTATTTCCTCGTCATCAACGACGAGCACTGATCCTTTTCTGGCCATAACGGAACGAAATTTTCCCTCTCCTGTGGAGAGGATCAGGCTGAGGGTTCTTGCGCGTCTAACTTTTGTCGTTTCACCCGGTCCTCTTCCAGGGAGAATCAGATGCAAAGTAATAAAGCGAGGATTATTACCAAAACGAACCGCAAAAAGCTAACTGAGGGAGGTGGATAGGTTAGAGCGCAACAGCCTGCAAACGCGTGCGCGGATCACGTGTGGGGAGAGTAATCCGGAAGGTAGTGCCGAGGCCAGGAGTACTGTTAACGCTGATGTGGCCTGAATGTTCCTGCACGATGCCATAGGTTACGGCGAGCCCCAGACCTGTTCCGCGTCCGACGCCTTTAGTCGTGAAAAACGGATCGTAAATTTTGGCGACGTCGTCAGGATCGATACCTACGCCATTGTCGGCGACTTCCACCGTCAAAGAGTCTTCTTCGCCGTTGTGCGTCGCCAGCACAATGCGCCCATTGCCGTTGGCGATCGAGTCGCGCGCGTTCAGAATCAGGTTGGTAAAGACCTGCTGCAGCTTAACCGAGTTTCCGTGCACCTGCGGCAACTGTTCATCGTACTGGCGGACGATTTCGATCTGCCCGCGGCGCAGTTGTGGTTCGAGCAATTGTAGAGTGTCGTCGAGCACTCGATGTATGTCCAGCGAAGTAAATTCAGCCGCGCTACCGGTGCGAGAAAAATTCAGCAGATTGTTCACGATTTCGGTGGCGCGATCCGCCTGTCGCCGGACTTTTTCCAGCAAAGCGTGTTTCGGATCATTTTGCGGCAACATGTTCAGAAGCATCTGGGTGTACGACGAGACGCCCGTGAGCGGCGTGTTGACCTCGTGCGCGACGCCAGCAGCCAGCATGCCAATCGACGAAAGTTTTTCGCGCTGCTGTAGTTGATCTTCGAGCCGCAGGCGCTCGGTTACATCTTCAAAGACCACCAGCGCGCCGGTTTGCTCTTCCGAATCAGCCCACAAAGGGGCAATCGCGATATTCAGCACCAGGGACCGGCCCGCGCGGGTGGTGGTGTGCAATTTGTAAATTTGCCGCGTCTGAATCAGGCGCCAGCCGGCTTCGCCCAGCACCTGGCGCAGGGTGTCGGCAAAGTCCTCGGCAAATAACTCCTCGACGTTCTTGCCGATAACATCATCGCGATCGGCGGCCACAATCTCTTCAAGCGCAGAGTTCAGTCGCGTAATGCGTCCGTCGAGATCGACCGCCATCAAACCCACATTAATCGATTCGACGATTGACTCGTTGAATTCTTTCAGCAGTTCGAGTTCGGCAGCTCGCTGTTGCTGTTCCTGATAGAGCAAGCTGTTTTCGATCGCGACCGCGATGTAGCCCGACACGGTGCGCAGGATCTCGACGTCTTCAGACGATAACAGCGCCCCATCGGCAGATCGGCCCAGGCCGATTACCGCTACCATCCGTCCGCGCACAACGCAGGGAACGTAATAATGCAATACGCGCCGCACATAACCGTCGCCTTCCGGAGCTGACTCGAGATCATCGGCGCGCACTACACCGGTGTCGGCTGAGCGGGTGCGAATCATCTCGCGGAAATCGGCAGGCACACTTATCGGCGATGAGAAACCGGCAGTCCGCGCGACGCGATAGCCGCCGGTGGCGTAGGCTTCCTCAATAAAAATAGCGAGCCGCTCGACGTTCATCACCTCACGCAGGCGCGTGATCAGCGAGTCGAGCAAAGGATCCAAGGCGGTGGTAGCCGAAATTGTACGGCCAAAGTCCAACAGGCTATGTCGCAAATCGTAGCGGCGGCCATAGAAGATTCGATCCACTCGCTCTTGCAGAAAATTCTTGACGGGCGCGGCAATCATCACGATGACCGCCATGGCGAAGACCGAAAAAACGAGAGGCAGCGTGATGCTTTCACCCGAGTTGGGAAGATTGCCGAACGCATAAAAGCCGATGAAGTAGACAACTGCCCCGATGGCCAGGGTAATTGCTACGGTGGTCAGGGCATACACGGCGACGCGTCGCACGACCAATTCAACATCCATCAGGCGATAGCGAACAACTGAATATCCCAGCGAGAGCGGAATCAAAATCAACGGAAGGATCGCCACGTCGGTGAGCGGGCCGGCCGCCTCTCCGAAAATGTAACCCAACGCGTACAACACGGTGAATGGCGCCACGGCCAAAACCGTTCCCCAAACCACCCACTTCAATTGCTGGCGCGCGACAGTGCTTTTGCTGATTATGAAACGGCGCACCAGTAAGACCGCGCTCGTGATCAGCGCTACGACAAACTGAATGAACGAGGCCTTGTAAAACCGGGCGACAAAGTTCGGTGAATGATCCAGCAGTTGATGCGGAATTATCGTGATCAATTGATCGTGCAGAAAGATAACGGCGGCAAGTCCCACCAGTACCGCTGCCGGCACATACAAGATGATTGCGCGCCACCGCTGATCTTCGAACAGGCGGTAGCGAACCGGATATATCGCGCTGAAGTGCAATAGCAGCGGTGCGAACACGATGAAGGCTACGCTGTCGAGGAACCCGACCGCCAAATCGAGATCTCTGTAGGTTCCCAGCGGAGTGTAAAAATGGAAGACAAAGGCGACGATGCAAAGACCGGCGAAGTGCAGGACGAACGGCGCGCGTCCCCCTTGCCGGAAGATGACAAACAATCCGATGAACAAATAGACCAGCCCGATTAGGTTCAGGTAAAGATCGCGGGCGGTCAGGCTGTTGATGGCGCTGAGATTGTCGAGGTCCGCATAGTAATAACGGGTTTCCGGAGGAAACGACGGCCGCTCGATCAGATAATGGATCTCGCCGCCGACCCGCGCCTGATCCAGATAGACCTGAACTTTTTCTGCGCCTGAGACCTGTTCGCATCTGGGGCCGCGAACTACGTCCTCACATTTCTGTTCCGTCATGCTGATCGCCAGCAGACGATCACCGGGATTCATGCGCGCCCGGGAAGCAGGAGAGCCAGGAACGATTGATTTCGCGATTATTCCCTGTGAGGTGTCGACCCAGGTGACCCCGTCAGTTGGTGGTCCCTGCATATGCGCACGTTGCCAAAAATTAATGGCTCCGGCGACAAACAAGAGCGCAGCGATAACCAGCAGCAGCCACGTCTTGGTTGTCAGTATAGAGCCTTTCATTAACTCATTTATCCAATCAGCGCATCAGATGGTCCAGGGCACACAACGAGGTCAGGTTAATTAAAGCAACCTATGTTCCAACTCGCTGAAAATAAATCGGTACCGATAACGGCCCAGCTTTTCGATTTTCCCGGCATTTCCCGCGGCGAGGAGTCGGATAGGGTGCTTCGGGTGTCCATGTTTTCGTAGTCGTCCGAGATTTTGGAAAAGCGGGGGAAGATAGCAGCGCGCGAGGCTAAGAGATCACGGCCGCCTTTCCGGTCGTCAGAAACGAAACAGGATACCGCCGCGAACTGAACGACCGCCGGAACCAATTTCGAGCAGCGTCTCACCGTTCGTGGTCCGGGTTTGTACATCAAAAAGGTTCCGCGCGTCGATGATTGCCTGGGCGCGCACGGGCAAACCAAACGTGGGCAGGTCCTGTGTTATCTGCACGCTCAACGACGGGTCGTAAACTGCGAGCCGTCCGGCAAATGGATCAATCGCAAAGACGGTCGCCTGAGGCGAAAACCGGAACACGGTCTGCACGTGCGTGCCCTTGGACCAGTCACCGGCCAACTGCACAGCGGCCGTTTGGAAAAAGCCGTTGCTGAACAGATCCGCCGGATCGGTGATGCCGTTGGGCGACAACTTCTGGCCGCGACCGAACGAATAACCCGCGGATGCGCTCCAAACATGATTCAGCCTGCGCGAGTAAACGATTCGCATGCCGCGCGCTGATCCCGTTTGATTAGCCACGTTCATGATCGGAAGGGCCGCGTCCCCTGAGAAAGCCGAGAGCGGCATCGCCATCAATCCCACACCGCGATCGCTGGTCATATCGAGAAAAGCCGCGGCATCAATATTCGAACGATTATCCAACACGCGCTGAACGCCAAACTCTAAACGCCGGCTCTGGCCCATAACCGCTCGCCCGCCGACAAAGGCAACAGGTTGCGATTGCGGTTGCCTGAAAAAGACGTCAGTGTCTTCGAATGAGGCCGTACTCTGAATCCCCGATTCGTCGCCGCCCGGAGCGTATGAGGCGCGCACACGCGTTCGCGCATTAGCGTCAAATTGGACGCCGAATCGCGGGCTAAAGGCGGAATCGTTGCCCGCGTTGGTAAAACGTGAGTAATCCAGGCCCATCACGACGACGACGCCGTCGCGCACGAGCCATTCATCGACCGCGCGAACTGACATTTGACCCAGCGATTGTCGGGCTGAGGATTTACCGTCGATTGTGGAGAACAGGCGCGCGCTGCCGCCATTCAGATTCAGTCGATGGCGATCATTCAAACGCACGCGCGCGGTTGTCTCGAACCGCTGAGGCGCTGTTTCGCCAATTCCGGTCTGGCCGGCAAAAATCAGATCGATGCTCTCGGACGCGGGCAGCGCAAATGCAAAGTTGAACCCTTCATAACCAGGCTCTAACGGGCTCGACGAAACCGCGAAGTATTGTTCTGCGACTCCCTGCAAGCGCACCCGACCGCGCTCGTCGGTGGCGGCCTGATATTGCTCATCCGTATTGGCGTCGGCCGATGCCTCAACCGCGGCGACTGCTTTGTCATTACCGGGATTGGCCTGGAAGATTGATTTGCGATTCTGAGTGGAACGCAGGGTCCACTTGACGTTGTCTTTGTCGTTGCGTTGATTGACCAGCGTGTTCGGAGAATTTGCCGGTTCGAGATTGAAGCGATAGGCGATCTCTGCTGAAGGACTAACCTGGACCGATTCAAACAGGACCTCGCTGAAGCCCGCGGCGACGGCCTTCAAGGAATATTTGCCCGCCGGAATACGCGCACTGAAGCTGCCGTCGGCGGCGGTGTAAGTTTGCTTTACGATCTGCTTGGCGCCTTCGCGGATTAATTGGACCAGGGCCCCGGCGAGGGGCGCGCCTTTGTTGTCGCGCACTGTGCCGGTAATCGTCGCGAGACCACGCGTGCCCTTACCCGAAGGGGGCAAGGCGTTCGCCGCGGACACCGCAGCAATGACAATCGCGAAAGCACAGAATCTGGAAATTATTCTCATCGCGGCCGGACCTCCTGTCGAACCTCGCCCGAGGTTCGCGCGGTTGGAGTAAAGCAAACTCGATTCTTTGGTGATACGTTCGATTCCTAATTTGCTTCGTTCAGATGCCTGGGCGGCAGACACCAATTTGTCGACACAATTAACCGCCACTGGGCGAGGGAGACCGTCACCCGTCTGGATACTCACAATTTTCGGCCACCGTCTTCCGTTGTGTCAAGTAAACATTGAACATTTAGGCGCTAATTTTACGGGCGGTGGGCCGCGTGCTACGATGATTAACCTATCCCGCAACCGGCAGGTTTACGATTTACGACATGATCGACAAGGTGCAAACGACCCGTCTTCCCAATGGTTTGACGATTTTGACCGAGCATATGCCGGAACTTCGCTCCGTGAGCCTGGGAATCTGGGTGCGGCGCGGATCGCGCCATGAAACCAGCGCTCAGAACGGGATCTGCCACTTTATCGAACATGCCCTGTTTAAGGGCACGCAGCGCCGTTCAGCCCACGATATTGCAACTGAATCGGACCGTCTGGGCGGGCACTTTGATGCCTACACTTCGCACGAAATGACGGGTTTCGCGGCGAAGGTCGTGGACACGGAAATGCCGCGCGCGTTCGATTTGCTCGCCGACCTGGTGCTGAATCCGCGCTTTGATCAGGACGATCTGTTGAAGGAACAGAAGGTCATCATCGAAGAAATGAAGATGATCGAAGATACGCCGGACGAATTGCTCACTGAGCTTTTTCACGCGGCCTACTTCCCGGATCATTCGCTGGGCCGCCCCATCGAAGGCACCGAAATCACAGTCTCGTCCTTTGATCGCTCGGCGACGGCGGATTTTCACGCGCGAAATTTTGCGCCGCGGAATTTCGTCATTGCTGCCGCAGGTAACGTCGCGCACGATGATTTGGTCGAAATGGTGGCCGAGAGTTTCGGTGCTGAAGTCAAAGGTGATGGAGCCGCGTGTGATCAAGCGGCTCCCGAGGTGGCGGCGCCGATCATGATCGAGCGCAAAAGTGAACTCGAGCAGGCGCATTTGATCATCGCCGCGCCGTGGCCTTCGGCAAAGAGCGAGGACCGTTACGCTGCCAGCATGCTGGCGACGATTATCGGAGGTGGCACCTCGAGCCGTTTGTGGCAGTCAATCCGCGAAGAACGGGGATTGGCCTACTCCATCGGCGCGGGCGGCAACACCTTTAGTGACGTAGGCATGTTCACGATCTATGCGGGCACTTCACCGGCACAGATGGATGAAGTGTTCGATCTCGCTTTAAAGGAAATACGGCGAATTGTGCGTGAGCCCGCTAGCCGGGATGAACTGGAGTTGGCACAGCAACAGGCCATCGCTTCGGTGCTGCTGAGTTTGGAATCATCGAGCACCCGCGTCGGCGCGTTGGCGCGTCAGGAAATCATTCATGGCCGCCGCATCTCTCCTGACGAAATTATCAAAATGATCAAGGCGGTGACTTGCGAGAATGTGCAGCAAGTGGCGCAGTCATGCTTTCGGACGGCGGCGCTATCCGTGGGCGCGCTGGGAAACCTGAATGGGTTTGCCGTCGATCGCTCGCGCCTGGAAATCTGAAGTCTACGGTTGGGAATACCGCAGACGGGCTTTGGTGAGTTAGGTTTCCGCCTGAAGGCGGTACTCCAAACATATTGTTGATTTCCGTGTAAAGACGGTACTCCCAACAACATTTCTGAAGTACAATCCGTTTAATGAAAATTTCGGTACTCGGGAGTGGTTCAACCGGTAACGCGGTGTTGTTGGTCGCCAACGGCACGCGGGTTCTGGTTGATGCCGGATTGAGTGCGCGTGAGATTGTGCGGCGCATGGCCATGCTCGGCGAGGATCCGAACTCGCTCGACGGCATCCTGGTGACGCATGAGCATGGCGATCATTGCGGCGGCCTGCGAGTGTTGATACGAGACCTCGATTGTCCCGTGTTCATCTCTGCCAAGACCCGCGACGCTTATATCGGCGAGACCCGCCCGATCGGGATTGCCAATGACGAACCGCAAAAGCGCGCCCGGGCCCTGCGCGATCGCACGATCGAGATTGATTCCGGGCGCGACTTTCAAATCGGGAAGATCGAATTTCATCCCTTTACCGTGCCTCACGACGCGGTGGATAACTTCGGTTTTACCGCGACGCACAACGGCGTAAAGGTGGCTACGGTTTTGGATTTTGGACACGTGACGACATTGATCACCGAACGGCTGCGCGGTTGTGCGGCCATGGTGATCGAGTCAAATCACAGTCGTGACATGCTGAAAACCGTTGAGCATTATCCCTGGGAGCTAAAGCAACGAATTCTTTCACGGCTGGGCCATCTTTCAAATGAAGACATCGCCGAATGGCTGGTCGATGGCTTTGACGGACAAGCCCAACATCTGATCCTGGCTCATCTTTCGCAACGCGCGAACAATCCTTACCTGGCGAAGATTACTGCTGAGACTGCTTTGCGTGAGCGCGCCCCGCTATTTCCGGCAACGACGGAAGTCACCCTGTCATTTCCGAAAGAACCGACGCCGTGGATCGAGGTGTAGTCCGCAAAGCGGACGAGTGAATAAACTTCCGCGTCGATTGATTTTTAAGGTCAGCCGTCCGTTTCACGGACTCCGATTCCTTATCGCTTTCGATCCCACCGATGAATCGGTGCGCTATTTTCATTCGTCGGCTGCGCCGACTCTTGAGGCAAACCAGTTGTCTCCTCGGTTTCCATCTCAGTATCTTAATGCCTTGGTGATTAACTTGCTTTCGCTCACGGTCAGACTTCCGACACGATCAGTCCTTCACGCGAAACTTGCCAATTCAGGATCTCAGCGCCTGGTTCCGAGGCTAACGCTCTTTCGACGTCTTGCTTACGTCCTTCGGCGCACAGGAAAGCGATGCAGCCGCCACCGCCGGCGCCGCAGACTTTCGCTCCCTCGGCGCCATTTGCCAGCGCCTTCTCGACCATCACGTCCATGTGCGGCGTAGTGATATTCGGCGCCAGCCGCTTTCGGTTCGGATACGCCGCGCGCATGATTTCACCAACCGCGCACCAGTCATTTGCCAGCAACGCATCGCGCATTTCCTCAGCAGCGTCGCGAATGCGTTCGAAGATCTCGAAGATCTCCCGATTGCCATCGATATGACGTTTGAACATCTCCCAGTTGTTAATGCCCGAAAGACGTGGCTCACCCGTGTAGCAAATCACAAACCGCCGATCGATTTCGTCTGTGTCAATCTCGAGATGCTCGCGCTCAACTCCGTCAGGCCGCAGATGAATGGAAGAGACCGAGCCGTAAAACGCGGGATAATAATCCTGAATGCCCGCCGGAACTTTGATTACTGTGGTTTCGATGTTGGCGGCGATTCCGATGAATCTGGATTCGTCATACCGATCACCGACCAGCCGGTTGAGTGCGCCGATAAGCGCGATCGCCAGCGCTGACGATCCGGAAATGCCGGCTCCGGCAGGCGCTTCGCTGTTGGCAGTGAGATGAAAGCCGGTTTCCGGCCGAAAGAAGTGGACCATCTTCGACACCAGCTCAAGCCGGGTGTCAGAGGCGAGCTCGTCAATGCGTTCGACAGTCGTTTCGACACGAGCACCGCGATCGCGAGACTCGAGAATGATTTGGCCGTCATCGCGCGTCTCTATGCGGGCATGAGCGCGCAACGAAAGCGCAAAGTTCACGGTCGTAGCGCCCGCATGAAAAAGATATAGAGGCCAGATATCAATCGTTCCGCCGGCCAGGTCGGCGCGAGTTGGCGCAGAGGATTCAATAATCATGATTGGTCTTTGATCTTTGGTCTTCGGACTTTGAGCGTCTAAGACCAAAGATCAAAGACCAGCGACCAAGGCTCCATTATTTCAGATGTATCTTCTCTTTGATTTCGTCTTTCAGTTCTTTCACACTTTCGATGGCGGCGTGTTCAATCTGTTGCAAACGTTCCGGCTTGATCTCTTCCACTCGTCTTGACACCCAACGCCGCTTGACCAGATACACGATAACAACTCCACCGATCAGAATTCCAAGCAGGATCTTGCCGACGTGACGAAAATCGCCGATCAGTCCCATCACGGCGCTGCTGAAAAAATAGCCGACACCACTCAACAGCAGCACCCACAGGAAGCAACTGCCCAACGAGAGCGGCACAAACCGCAGGTAACGCATGCGCGCAATGCCGTAAAAAGTGCACGACGCCCAGCGTAAGCCGTAAACATATTTTGAAATGAAGATCGAAAGCGTGCCGAAGCGGTTCGTCATCCGTTCGAGCCGTGGCTGGGCGTGACGATAGAAGCGAAAATTGCGGACCGTGCCGCTGAAAATCCGCCCGGCGACATAAGCCAGGTTGTCACTCGCAAAGCCGGCGATCGTTCCCCAGAGAATCACCTTCGCGAATCCATATCCCTTCAACAGGCCGTCATCAAAGAATCCCGTGTGGGCCAGCACACCGGCGAGCAAGAGCGTGAGATCACCCTCGACCATCACCAGCACAAAAACGCCGTACATCCCATACAGCTCGATTAAATGAGACAGGAATTGAAGGCTGGTCATTGATTAGTGAGCAGGCTGCAGTGAGTAGTGAGCAGAAACAAGTAATTCAGCGGAACTTCTTTTTTTCAGTCCCGCGGCGGGACGGCGATGCCAGCAAAACCGGCCGCCCGAAGGCGTTACTTCGAACGCCGTCTTCACTACTCACTCTCTTCCTCCTCGTCGGGTGGTGGTTTGACGACCAGGACGGGGCAGCGCGCGTGGCGCACAACCGCCTCGGCGGTAGAACCGAAAATGATGCGGCCCAAGCCGGTCCGTCCATGGGATGAAATCACAATCAAATCGACTTGACGTTCATCGGCGATCCGAACGATCTCGGCCGCGGCATCCCCATGGCCGATAACTTCTTCCACCTTCAAACCGTGGAGCTCTTCACAATTCAGCACATCGGGCAACTCGCGTTCAGCCGAGTCCTCCATTTGCTCGTTCATCTCGGCGATCGGCATTGCTTCGGCCATTCCGGTATAGCCGACTGCCGGGACTATAGGTTCGACCACGTTGACACAGATCACGGTTGCATTTGCTGCCCGGGCAATGGCCGCGGCATAAGGCAAAGCGTAATTCGCGCAACCGCTGAAGTCGGTGGGCAGCAGTATTCGGCGTAGCTGCAATGCGGACGTGCCGGTTACTTCGGGCGATCCAGTCATGTTCGTTGCGGGGCATTCTACACGCTGAGCCGTCAGTTTGACAGCCCCGTAACCGTCGCATAATATGGCCACGAAATCCCTGCCCTAAGCCAGGAACCTGGTGGCCAATGGTCTCGCGCATGCCTGAAAGATCTCAACAGAACTTTGCCGGAATCGAAGTCGCGATGAAGACCATGCGCGGCGTGTTGATTTCCGAGGCCGGCCGGCCAATCGATCGTCGCGAAATGGCTTACGAACCTGAGAACCTTATCAGGGCAGTCGCCGATCTGACCGCGGCCCTGCAAGCATCGGGTGAGATCAGATCGGTGGGCTTGGCAATTCCCGGTCTGGTCAACCGCGAGACGGACCGCGTGCTGGTATCCACGGGTCTGCCTTTTACGGCGCGCGAGCACATTCATGCAGAATTGATGGAGGCAACCGGTCTGCGATTTGAGCTGGAGAACGACGCCAACGCGGCTGCCTACGGCGAGTATAAAGCGGGCGCCGGCCGCGACGCGCGCGACATCTTCTACATCGGCATCGGTGACGCAATCGGCGGTGCGATCATTCTGGACGGGAAACTGTGGACGGGAGCATCGGGATGCGCCGGAGAGATTGGACACATCACCATAGACACCGAAGGCGCTGAGTGCGCCTGTGGCAATACGGGTTGTCTGGAAACCATCGCCTCAGGTCCTAACATCGTGCGCCGCGCGCGTGAACGGTTAAATCGCGACTCAACCTCATCCTTATCGCGGTTGGCAATGCAGGAGAGTTTCACTGCTGGTGATATGGCGATCGAGGCCAACAATGGCGACGATTTTTCGGTGATGATGCTTGAGCGCACCGGCCGGTCGATTGGAATCGCGGTCGCCAGCATGATTAATCTGCTGAGTCTGGAACGAATAATCCTGGGCGGCGCCATTCTGGACGCAGGCGATTTATTGCTGAAACCGATCATCACCGAAGCTCGCAAGCGCTCATTTCAGCAATGCTTCGATGCGACGCACATCGTGGCGGCCCAACTTGGCGTTGACGGTGTGGCTATCGGCGCGGCGCTGCTGGCTCGCGATGCGCAGGAAACGGCGCTTACGAGCGGCGCGCCGAAATCCTGAGAATAGTTGTATGCAAAAAGCAATCCTACTCACTCTCGCAATTGTGCTGTGCGCGCCGGTATTGGCTCAGAAAAACGTCGAGAGCAAACAGCCAAAATGTTCGTTGAAACTGGACCAATCTCCTGAGCTGCGAGGCTTTCGCCTGGGTATGCCTCAGGACCAGGTGCTGCGCCGGCTGCCGGGCGTGACCATTGAGAAACCGGATAAGTATGGCCTGGCGCGTTTGCGGCTCTCGATCATCGATACATCCACTGTCATAAAAACTTCCGGGCGCGACAAAGCTGTGCAGCCGGACATTACCGCTACCCCGGCGGATGGCAGCGCTTTTGTCCTCGACGGCCCGAAGTTTCCCGACCTCAAAGGCGTACGAAAACTTCAAATGCGATTTATCGACGGTCGTCTCTCATATCTGCAAATTTCTTATGACGATTCGAGCAAGTGGGAATCGATCGATCAATTCGTCGAAACGATTGCCGGCAAGCTGAAGCTCCCCACGCAATGGCAGGCTCCATCTGATGCAGAAGGCGAGAGTCAGGAGAAGGAACTACGCTGCGAGGCATTTGTAATTTCGGCGAGCCTGACGGGCGACCCGACCGACACGCATGCCGGGCCCGAAATACTGCTCGAGGACCTGGCGGCGTGGAACGCAATGTCCAAGCGACAGAATGACTCGGTCGAGAAAGCGAAGCAGGAAGCCGACGAGAAGCGGAAAGCTTTCAAGCCTTAACGCCACTCATTAATCCAGCGTCGTTTCCTTAATCTTCTTTTCCTGTTCGGCGCGAAACTCGCGTAATTTCGTTTTCAGTTCGGGCCGGCTGTTGGCAAGGATCGCTATTGCCAGGAGCGCGGCATTAGTTGCGCCCGCTTTACCAATCGCTAATGTTCCCACGGGGATTCCGCCGGGCATTTGAACAGTCGAAAGCAGTGAGTCCAGACCATTCAAGGCACTTGTCATCGGGACGCCGAGAACTGGCAGGGTCGTATGCGCGGCGATGACTCCCGCGAGGTGGGCAGCGCCTCCGGCGGCCGCGATGATGACTTCGATGCCGCGCGAATCAGCGTTGCCGGCGAACTCACTGGCAAGCTGTGGTGTTCGGTGCGCGGACATTACCCGCGATTCGTGGGCGATGCCAAAGTTCCTGAGCGTCTCAGACGCCGCGCGCATCGTCTCCCAGTCGGACTTGCTGCCCATGATGACGGCAACTAGCGGTTTATCTTGTTCCATGGTTTAACTTGATCGGTACGATTCGTTATTAACGTCATATGACTTGAGCGCAAGCATCCTCGTTTGCAAGCTTCGTTATCGCCGCGGCAACCGAGACGGTTGCGCTCCTCGAGTCTTCCGGCCCGCGGCAACCGAGACGGTTGCGCTCCAGTCATATCCGCTGATGCCCGGGTACTGAATGACTGCTTACTATTCTCCCTGATCCAAAGAATACCCGCGTTCGCCGTCAAAGTTGCACAGGTTCTCGATCTTGATGAAGTCGAACCCCGCGCCGTCGACATTGGCCAGCAGGTTGACGATCTGTTGATGGTTAATTACGGCTCCCTTGTCGTTGGACATGAAGCGGCAGCGCCATTGGTCAGAGCAGAACGTCTCGGACTTGCCCCCGGGCCAGACTTTTACGCCGCGGTTGCTGACCATCACCAGTTGCAGACCGTCGGGTGCTACCTTCGATAACGCCTGTCCGAGATCGTCTGGCGAGCCTTTCAACCAGTCGACAAAGACATCCACGCCGACCAATTCCTTTTTGGTGTCGGATCGCTCTTTGACAATCGTTTCGCCGTAAACTTCGGCGGCGCTGTCTTCCTGTCTATAGCTCACGGCTTTCAAGGTATTCGGGCGTTTACCCAAACGCTCAACCACGGCCTGGGAAAACTCTTTGGTCCCGACCTTTTGTTTACTGACACTCTCGTCAAAGATGTCGTAGGTATGGACGCCATCTTCAATCGTGCGCAACCAGGCGTTGTGAACGCGTTCCGCGCTGGCGGTCTGTCCAATATGGACCAGCATCATGATTGCGCCGAGCAACAAGCCGGACGGGTTAGCCAGATTCTGACCCGCGCGGCGCGGAGCTGATCCGTGAATGGCTTCGAACATCGCAATGTTTTCGCCGATGTTGGCCGAACCCGCGAGACCGACCGACCCGGCAATCTGCGCGGCGACGTCCGACAAAATATCGCCGTACAGGTTCGGCATCACGATCACATCAAACGCCTCGGGCGTGTCCGCCATCTTGGCGGCGCCGATATCCACGATCCAGTGCTCGTTCTCAATGTCGGGATATTCGGTGGCGATCTCGTTGAAGATCTTGTGGAACAAACCGTCGGTCACCTTCATGATATTGTCTTTGGTAAAGCAGGTGACCTTTTTCCGGTTGTGACGCCGGGCGTATTCAAACGCGTAACGAACGATTTTTTCCGAACCAGGCCGCGAAATGATTTTCAAACATTGCATAACCTGGTCCGTTTGCCGGTACTCGATTCCCGCGTAGAGGTCTTCCTCGTTCTCGCGGACAATCACGACGTCCATACCCGGATGCTTCGTTTCAATGAACGGATGATAAGAAACGCACGGGCGCACATTCGCATACAGGCCGAGGGTCTTGCGCACCGTCACGTTCAGGCTCTTATAGCCGCCGCCCTGGGGCGTTGTAATCGGGGCTTTCAAAAAAACTTTAGTGTGTCGCAGGGAATCCCAGGCACTCGGATCGATCCCGGAGGTGTTACCCGCGAGATAAACCTTCTCACCGATTTCAATCTTTTCGATTGCCAGTTTAGCTCCGGCCTCCTTCAGGATGTGCAGCGTCGCCTCCATGATCTCTGGGCCGATGCCGTCGCCATACGCGACGGTAATAGGAACGGTTGGCATATGATTATTGCCTTTCTTTTGGTTTGAGAAGTCCACGAATATAAGTCAAAACCTCCAAGTGAGCAAAGATAGAAACTCGCCGAATGCTACCTCGGCGCCATCCTTCCCGCTGTGCGCCGCGTCACGTTGAGTCGTTGTGGCAGCGCTAAGAAGTCGCTACCGAGATGAAGTCAGTGCCATCCGCGTGAGCGGATGGGATCAAGCTGACTAGTTTGCCGCATGTGCGCGTTGATCCCATCCGCTGACGCGGATGGTACTGACTGATTGCGGTGACCCGCGCTGATCACAGCCGTTAACGTGCGGAGCGTGCGGCCGTTCTTGCTCGGATCAAGTGATAAGCTGACATCAGGTGATAAGATTGAGGAAATGGACCGGCAGGCATTTGAGATTCTGGAGTTTCCATCGTTGCGCGCACTGGTGCAGAGAAGAGCGCAAACTGAATCCGCGCGCTCTGTAATTGAGCAACTCGAGCCGGTAGCTGATCTCAAACGGCTCCAAAAAGATCTCGAGCGACTGGGCGAAATGATTGAGCTGCGCCGGCGTGGCCCGGCGTTATCATTTGATGGCGTGGCCAATGTAACCGAGGCCGTCTCGCGCCTGCGCATCGAAGGCACGGCGCTCCAGTCGAATGCGTTCCTGGATGTCGCGCGATTGTGCGCGCGCGCTCTCGAGGCGCGCGCGGCGATCCTCGCTGAGCGCGAGGCGGCGCCGGCGCTTTTCGAGATCGTTGCCTCACTGCCGGCCGAGTTGGGGAAACTGGCGGCGACCATCACCCAAAAAATTCTGCCCTCGGGCGAGTTGGACGATCGCGCCAGTCCGCAGCTGGCCAAAATTCGACGCGAGCAGGCGACGGCTCGTTCGCGAATCACGCGATCGCTCGAGAGCCTGATGAGGCGATCGGGTGAAGCGATTCAGGAAGAGCTGGTCACCCTGCGCAACGATCGGTTTGTCATTCCCGTGCGTTCTGACCATCAGGCACGGATCAAAGGAGTCGCTCATGGTTCGTCCTCGTCGGGCGCAACGGTTTTTATCGAGCCGCTGGAGACCATCGAAGCCAACAACGAATTGCAAAACCTGCGCGAAGCGGAACAGCGCGAGATCGCTGAAATCCTGTTTGCTCTGTCTGAGCGACTGCGGCGGGAACTGCCGGCCATCGAAGCGGCCGCCGCCGCAATTGCCCAACTGGACTTTATCAACGCCAAGGCCGCCTTTGGCGAGAGCTTCGATTGCGTAGTGCCGGAAGTAATGGCACAGACTCATGAGGTCAGTACCGGGAGCGGTAGCGACCGGATAATAACTGACACGTACACTTCTCGACATCGATCCGACCCGGTCGCTACCGCTCCCGGTACTGACTTCGCCGCGCTCGAATTTATCAACGCACGCCATCCGCTACTCGAAGAGAATCTTCGCGCCGCAGCATCCGCAGTTGTTCCGGTCTCGTTCAGGTTGGATGGCGATCACCCGGTAATGGTGATTTCAGGCGCGAATGCCGGCGGTAAGACAGTAGTGTTAAAGACCGCAGGTCTCCTGGCATTGATGGCGCTATCCGGTTTACCGGTCCCGGCGAAATCGGCGCGGGTGCCTTTCTATCGATCGATCCTGGCCGACATCGGCGATCATCAATCGCTCGCCGCGAACCTTTCGACCTTCACTTCGCACGTCGGCAACATTGCGACCATGATCGATACCTGCGTGACGCCGGCGCTGGTCCTGCTCGACGAAGTCGGCACCGGCACCGATCCTGAAGAAGGCTCGGCATTGGGCGTCGCCGTGGTCGATCACTTCAAACGGCGTGGCGCCCAGGTGATGGCGACGACGCATTACGCGGGATTGAAAATGTACGCCGCGAACGAGGGGGAGGTGCAAAATGCGAGCGTCGAATTCGACGAGCAGACCTTGCAGCCGACTTATCGTTTGCTGGTAGGCCTGGCCGGTTCGTCTTCAGGCCTGGAGATTGCGCGGCGGTTTGGCATCCCTGATCAAGTGATCAAGAGCGCTGCGAATCAGGTCAGCCAATCATCACGCGAAGCGACCGGTTATTTGCGGCGCATCAAGCATGAAGCCGAGGAAGCTGAGGCGCAGCGACAGGCTTTGGAAGAAGAACGCGTCGCGACCGCCGAAAAGTTTGCCGCTCTTGACAAGCAGTTTCACACCCGCGAGGCCGAACGGCGCAGAGAATTTGAGGCGGCGCTCAAGCAGACGATTACTGATTTCGAAAAACTCAGTCGCGACCTGTTAACCAGGATTGAGGATCGATCGGTGCGGGCAAAGGTCGAGCGCGAAGCGGAAGCCCGGGCGGTTGAATTGAGGCGCGAAGCGGCCCGAGCGGCCCAAGCGATGTCGCAAGCCGCTCGTTCGGAGACAGCGGCTCGACGTGGAAAATCCGAAAGTAAGGAAGGGGGCTTGCCCCCGCAGCTGCAAGGGATCAAAGTCGTGCGCGATGGGGAGATCATTAGCGATGGCCGCGAGCTGAAGCGTAAGGAGGAGCCGGTTGATACAAACGCTGATTCACTGCGCGCCGAATCAGACGTCCGTGTGACCGAACCAAGGGATCTTCGCGTTGGAGATCGCGTTCGCTCGCGCTCACTTGGCTCAATCGGACTCATCGATCGCATCAAAGGCGACGAAGCCGAACTTCGCATCGGTACGTTGCATATGCGCGAGAAGCTCGCGAATCTTGAACTTGTAAGTGGCCCGGGCGTCTCGAGTCATGCGCAGGATGCGCGCACGACAAACGAAGTCAGTACCTCCCGCGGTAGCGGGAGGGTCAAAGCTTCTTTGGCAGACCTGCAGAAGCGAAGAGCGACCACGGAACTTCACCTGCATTCCCGAGCAGCAGATGCAAAAGTCAAGAGCCCTTCAGAACTCAACCTCATCGGCAAGACCACGGACGAAGCCGTCGATCTGGTCGACAAGTTTCTTGACGAAGCCTTCTTGAACGGGCAAAGGGAAGTGCGGATAATCCACGGCCACGGCACGGGCGCGTTGCGGAAAGCAATCGCTGAACTGCTCGCCGATCATCCTCACGTCGCACGGTTTTCGACTGCGCCTCAGGATCAGGGCGGAAGTGGCGCGACAATCGTGGAACTAAGGTCGTAATGATCGCGGCGCTCATGAGCCCGTGTCAAAACTCGAATTCCTCTTCATGTTTTTCTTCGTGTTAGTTCGTGTGGTTTCGTGGATCGTTCGTTACGCCGCCAAAAAACAACGATCCACGAAATCACACGAACCGTCACGAAACGCAGCAACGTGCAGATCAGACGTCAAATTCGAGCTTTGACGCACTCTCTGATCTCGCGGGCTGTGATAACCTTTAAAGTTAGTATGCCGTTCAAAATTGCTCGCGACTGGAACGCAAAATATAACGAGCCGAAATGTGGTTATGTTACGCGCTTTCGTGTAAGAAAATCGTTTCTGGATCGGTATCAGCCGAAAACGGTCGGCAGTGCAATTCACCAGGAGTACTGGATTCCCGCCGGAGAACTTGAAGAGTTTAATCAGAATATCCTTGGCCCGATTGAAGTGATTGCCGAGTTTAAGAATTCTTAGATGCGTTTCCCGCCAACCTTCATCGAAGATCTCAAACGACAGGCGGACATCGTCCGTATCGTGCAGGACTATGTCCCGCTGAAGAAGGCCGGCACCAACTGGCGCGCGCCCTGCCCGTTTCATAAAGAGACGAAGCCCTCGTTCAACGTCAATCCGGCAAAGGAGATGTTCTTCTGCTTTGGGTGTCACAAAGGCGGCACCGTATTCAACTTCATTATGGAGATGGAGCGCGTGGCCTTTCCGGAAGCTGTAAAAATGGTCGCCGAGAAGGCGGGCGTGCCGTTGCCGAAGATGATCGATGATGATCGCTTTGAATCGCGGATGCGCGACAGCGATCAGGTCGTCGAGTTGAACCAGTGGGCACTCCAGTGGTGGCAGGATCAACTGCAGAGCAAGGCGGCCGCGCCGGTGCGCCAATATCTGAAAGACCGAGGCATCAGCGATGAAACCGCAAAGACTTTCCGGCTCGGGTTTGCTCCCGACAGCTGGGAAGCTCTTTCGACGCATCTGCGGCAAAAGGGTGCCAGCCAGGAGCAGCTCGAGAAAAGCGGTCTGGTCGTAAAGAAAGATGAGGGAGGTTCTTACGATCGTTTTCGTGGCCGGCTGATCTTTCCGGTCTTCGACGTGCAGGGAAAGCCGATTGCCTTTGGCGGCCGCACACTCGATCCCGAAGGCGAGCCCAAGTACCTGAACTCACCGGAAACACCTGCCTATGTCAAGGGACGAAATCTCTATGGGCTGCATCTAACTCGTGATGAAATTCGCCGGCAGGGATTCGCAATTTTGGTCGAAGGTTATCTCGATCTGATTATTCCTTATCAGCATGGTGTCCGGAACCTGGTCGCGAGCCTGGGGACGGCGCTGACGCCGGAGCAGGTGAGGCTGGTAGGCCGGTTTGCGCGCAAGGTTTTGGTGAACTATGATGGTGACCGAGCGGGCGTGCAGGCGGCGAAGCGGGCGATCGAGACGATCCTGGCAGAAGACATCGAAGTCAAGGTTCTGGTCCTCCCGGACAACGCAGATCCTGACGATTTCATCCGAAAAAACGGCGTTTCCGAATATAACCGACGCCGCGGAGAGGCACAGCCCCATATACAATTTGTGATCGATCAAGCACTACGGGATCGCAACCTCAACAGCCCGGCTGATAAGGCTGCGGCCGTTGAAGAGACGCTCCCGTTCATTCGTGCTGTCCGGAACCGGATTCAGAAGCGCGAATATTTTGATATTGCCATGGACGGTTTGCGCGTGCAGCGCGAACAGCGGCGCGAACTTTGGCAGCAGGTGCGCGGCGCCGCAAGCGCCGACGGGACCGCCGTTCAGAGGGTGTTCGTCAAGATTGAACGGCCAACGGTCGCCGAGGAAAAGCTGCTCGGGTTGCTGGTGACGAATGATGAGCTGCGAAATATCATTCTGCCGCGGCTCGAGCCGACCGATTACGAGGGTTTGGCAACGGCGGCAATTTTTCGTGCGCTGAAGCAACAGGGCGCAGAAGAAAAGGAAATTACTTTCGAGGCGTTGAGCGAGGCGACGGCCGATGATCGAGGGGCCGCAGAGATTCTGCCGCGGATTTTGATAAACGAGCCGGCTGAGTCGTTCGACGAATCGCTGGCGGATGCGAATAGCTGCCTTGACGCTCTGCGCCTGATGAAACTGGATCGGGACATCGAAGAATTGACTACCCAGATTGCGGAAGCAGATCGCGCCGGCGAGGCTGAGCGACGCGATCGGCTGGTGATGGAAAAGCTGGAACTATCAAAACGCCGCAGCAATTTCCTGCCGCAAGGGAAGGCTGCAAACTAATTCGGCTGGCAGTAGCCCAACCAGCCGGGGTCGAGCGCGCGAGCATCTCGCGCGGGGTGGCCGATAGGGAGGGCTCTTTATTTTGATGCGAGAAAGTGAGCGCGCCCGCGGGTTAGCGGCTCCCGAAAGTCAACAGGAAGAACCAATCGTGGCTATTGAAGAAAAAGACCGAGACGACGTGATGGATCGGCTGCTCCAGTTGGGCGGCGACAAGAAGTTTTTGTCTTACGACGATCTGAATCGCGAACTGCCTGAGAATGTTGTTTCCCCCGACGACATTGAAGACGTGCTCCAGAAACTGGACGCGTCCAATATTCACGTCGCCGATTCGGACGAGCGCCTGATTGAACAGGCGGCCGCCATCGCTACGGACGACGAAGAGTCCGACGAAGATCTGGAACTGGATCTTTCCGCGGGCGCGTTGGAGAAAACCAACGATCCCGTGCGCCTGTACCTGCGCGAGATGGGCGTCGTGCCGCTCTTGACGAGGGAAGGTGAAGTCGCGATCGCCAAGCGCATTGAGCGTGGCCAGATCAAAACTCAGAAAGCGATTTCGCGCTCGCCGATTGCGGTTGCTGAGTTGATCAAGATGGGCGAGGAACTGAGGGAGGGAAGACTGAATATTCGCGAGGTCGTCACTTTTTCTGAGCAGGCAGAACTTGCCGGCGAAGAGGACAAGGCCGACGAATATCGCCAGTGGACGGTCGAAGGCATTGAGAACATTAGCAGGATCTTCAAGAACACGCTGAAGGAATCCGTCAAGCTCCGCACTGAGACCAAGATTACCCGTGGCAAGAAAACCCGAAAGCTGTTGCGGCTGCGGGGCAAAGTGGCGCGGCTACGGATTGAAATCTCTGACGAGATTGGCCGCCTCAATCTCACCGAACGTTCGCGTCAGCGGCTCATCAACGCGATTCGTAACGTGCAGAAAGAAGTCCGTTCCGCCGAGCGCGAGCTGTCAACTTACAGCGATCGACTAACGAAAAAGCGCCTCAAGGCCGACGACATCAAGCTTTACAAGAAACACGTCTCGACCGCGAAGAAGCGTCTGCAGATGGTCGAAGAAGAACATCACATATCGCCTGTCGAGGTGAAGCGCTGCCTGCAGGCCATCGTGACCGGCGAACACCAGACCGGCCAGGCGAAACGAGAACTGGTTGAAGCCAACCTGCGCCTGGTTGTATCGATCGCCAAGAAGTATACCAACCGCGGGCTGCAGTTCCTGGATCTGATTCAGGAAGGCAACATCGGTTTGATGAAGGCCGTCGACAAGTTTGAATGGCGGCGCGGTTATAAGTTCTCGACTTACGCGACGTGGTGGATTCGCCAGGCCATTACGCGCGCGATTGCCGATCAGGCACGGACGATTCGTATTCCGGTGCACATGATCGAAACGATCAATAAGCTGATTCGCACCTCGCGCGCGCTGGTGCAGGAACTGGGGCGTGAGCCAACCAGTGAAGAGATCGCCAAGAAGATGGATATCCCCGTCTCAAAAGTGCGTAAGGTCCTGAAGATCGCGCAGGAGCCCATCTCGCTCGAAACCCCGATCGGTGAAGAGGAGGATTCGCATCTCGGGGATTTCATCGAAGACAAATCGATCATGAATCCTTCCGATCAGGTGGTGGCGTCGAACCTCCGCGAGATTACCGATGAAGTGCTGGCGACCCTGACGCCGCGCGAAGAAAAAGTGATCAAGATGCGTTTCGGTCTGGGCACGACCGGATCGGAACACACCCTGGAAGAGGTGGGCCAGCACTTTGCCGTGACTCGCGAACGCATTCGCCAAATCGAAGCCAAGGCGCTGCGCAAGCTGCGCCATCCCTCGCGCTCCCGGAAGCTCAAGGCTTTCCTGGAAACCGTGCAGCACGGGTAATTTAAAGCCCTCTCTCTTTGGGAGAGGGTTGGGTGAGCGCCTAGCAAGGAGAAAAAGAAAATTATTTTCCTTTCCAGCTAGGCCCTTAGCCCTGGTCCCTCTCCCAATGGGAGAGGGGAACACGTTCGCTTTATGAACAAGATCGTCGAAAGCTACAGACGTAAACTGTCCAGTGAAGAAGGCTGGGTGCTGAAGCGCGGAGCGCAGTTGCGCATCGCGCTTTGCTACCCGAACACCTATGCGATCGGCATGGCGAATCTTGGCTTTCAGGCGATGTACGAGATCTTTAATAACATTCCGGAAGTTTCCTGCGAACGAGTGTTCCTGCCGGATGGTCCCAGAAGCTCGAGCGTCAGCGAGGGCTCTTCGGCCAACGAGCGTGTCAGAAGCCCGCGCGTTAGTAAGGGCTCGCTTCGCAACCAAGCCCTCCGTATCAACCATTCCGCGCGGGCAGCCCGCGAAGTGACCCCGGTTGGTCGGGCTGACGCCACGTCCGGTTACGATGCTCTCCCCCGCGATCGAACTTTTGCAGCCATCGACGAACTTCGTGAGTACGGCCGCACAAACACGCCACTGCTCTCGCTCGAATCACAAACTCCGGTCCGTGATTTTGACGTGATTGCTTTCTCGATCTCTTTCGAGACGGATTACGTCAATATGGCGCGGATGCTCCAAATGAGCGGTGTGCCCGTGTGGTCGAAGGATCGCACGGCCCGCGATCCGCTGATCGTGATGGGCGGCGCCGCGTCGTTTCTGAACCCCGAACCGATTGCGGACTTCACCGATGTGATTAGCGTTGGTGAAGGCGAAATTCTCGGACCCAAGCTGATCGACGCTATCTTTGAAAATAAAACTCGTGATGAAACTCTGCTGGCGTTGGCGCGAGAGGGCCGCGGCTTCTATATACCGTCGCTTTATTTCGTGAGCTACCACGAAGACGGAACTGTTGCAGCCTACACGCCAACTGAAGCAGGTGTCCCCGCCCGCGTCGGTCGCGCGATCTCCGCTGAGAACCCGAAGGAAGGCAGTTTGCGGCGCGCCATCCGCAAGGGCCAATTCGACATCGCCGCACAACTGCGTCGCGAGGAAGTCTTTGCGCCCTCGACGACTATTTTCGCGCCCCAGGCCGAGATGGGCGATCGTTTTCTCGTGGAAATATCCCGCGGTTGTTCTCAGGGCTGCCGCTTCTGCTGGGCCGGCTACAATTACTGGCCACCGCGCGTGGTGCCCGCGCGCGACATTCTCGCGAAGGCTAAACGGTGGCGCGTTAAGACCGACAAAATCGGTTTAGTCTCGACTGCCGTCTGCGATCATCCGGAGATCAGCGAAATCCTGCAGGGCCTGCGCGCCATGGATTATCGCATCTCAGTTTCGTCTTTGCGCCTCGATCAAATTTCCGATGAGCTGCTCGACGCGCTGGTCGAATCGCGCGATCAGCAGATCGCGGTCGCGCCGGAAACCGGCTCCGATCGTCTGCGTCGAGTCATCAACAAGAACCTGACCAACGACGAGATTGTGGACATTTGCGGCGCCGTTTTCGATCGCGGCATGCTGACGATCAAGCTTTACATGATGGTTGGTCTGCCGACAGAGACCGAAGAGGATCTGAAAGAAATGATCGTCCTCGTCGAGCGCATTAAGAATCGGATGCTCGCAGCAGGAAAACGTTTCGGTCGCGCGGGTAAGATCATTCCCTCTCTGAACGGCTTTGTACCCAAGCCGAACACACCGTTTCAATGGGAACCCATTTGCGATGAGAAGGAATTAAAGCGGCGTTTAAAGTGGGTGGCGAAGAACCTGGCGCGCCTTCCCAACGTTGAGGTGCGCACGATGTCGGCGCGCATTGCGCACGAACAGGCGCTGTTGTCGTCAGGCGATCGCCGCATCGCGCAAGTGATTGAGGCCACGGCGCGTTTCACAGGCGATCTTAACGCGGCCATTCGTGAAACCGGAATCGATCCATACGCGCACACCAGCCGGCGTCGCGGGTATGACGAAATCCTCCCGTGGGAGATTGTTGACTCAGGCATCTCCCGTGACTTTATGCAACGCGAAGACGAGCGCGCCCATGAAGCTCGTTCCACCGCTCCCTGTCCCTCAGTGAATCAGTGCACCCGCTGCGGCGTCTGTCCGACGACCTGGCTGGCTGAAGCCCCGCCGGCACTCGTGCAATTGAAAGCTTTTGCAACCGCGGCTGCGCCGGCTGGCGCTTAGTGACAATATCCGCGGGCAGCGCTGCTGAAAAACAAATTTGGAGTGCGGCGGCAATCCCGATTTGTCAGGAACGACGCCGCTTTGGCTGCGCTGATCATAGGAATGCTAAAGACGCGGTAATCAACGGAACACTTCTGACCAGAGAGCTAGATCTAACTTTTGAGCCTTCCGCTTCACGTATAATTGCTACCGGCGATGTCTGCGATTGAACGAGATTTTGATCGGCTCGCGCAGTTTGACGAAGAAGGTTGGACGAGCAACAATCATTACCACGATTTCCTCCTGCACAATGTTCAGCCGGGCTGCGAAAACGCCCTCGAAATTGGCTGCGGCACCGGCACTTTTTCGCGTCGGCTTGCCCGTCGCACGCAACACGTGACGGCGATTGATCTCTCATTGGAAATGATTCGCGTGGCGCGTGCGCGATCCTCCGGCTTTGCAAATATTCGATTTGAAGTCGCGGATTTAATGGCGTACGACTTTGCGGGTGCGCAATTCGATTGCATCGCGAGCATCGCGACGCTCCATCACATGCCCACGCAGGCAGCCCTCGTAAAACTGAAGCACGCACTCACGCCGGGCGGCACCCTGCTAGTACTTGATCTTTATGAGCCGCAACGAGACCTTCTGACTGCGAAAGGTTTGAGCGAGGCTTTTCTTAATCTCGTGGCGATGGGAACGAGTTGTACGTTGGGCCTGATGTACAACGGGCGTTTTCGTCCGCCGCCAGACGTGCGTGCCGCCTGGGAAGAGCACGGGCAGCGTGATTCTTATTTGACGATCAACGAAGTGCACGGCACGTATTCATCCACGTTTCCCGGCGTAGTTGTGCGGAAACATCTACTGTGGCGGTACTCAGCCGTTTGGCGCAAGACTTAAGAGCATCTCGTGCCTCAGCGGGCCTGCAATATTTCCGCGGCTGCGCGTTCGCCGCTCTGGATCGCACCATGCACTGTGCCGATGTGGCCCTTACAGGTAGCTTCGCCTGCAAAGAACAACTTGTTGTCGAGGGGCTGCGAGAGCACCTCCTGGGCCTCGAGTCCGTTAACCGGAACATAGCTGTAAGCGCCACGAGAGAATGGATCGGTGGCCCAATCGTGAATGTAGGTAGCTTCCAGTTGCCGCTCGATTTCGCCGGCGGGAATTCTGAAGATGCCGGCGAGCGATTGAATTGCCTGGGCCAGAACCGGCCCACCAGCAGAGCTGGCCCGGTCGCTATCGCTCCCGGCTCTGACTCGGTCCGCTCGCGGCCCGCCCGTCCAGCCGACAAGCAACGGCGCGCGGATTGGTAATTGCGTCCACCACGTCGGTAAAGGGGCGTCCGGATAATGAAAGAACGCCGCACCGCGAAAGCTCACGCGCTCAGCATCCTGGTCCCAAAGTTTCGTCTCTTCCCAAAAGGGTTCACGAAAACGCAAATTGATTTTGATCACATTGCCGACCGCCAGCCGTTGCAGTGCGGCTTGTTTTGAAACGGGCAACTCAGGAACAAAGCGTATCCCGCCGCCGTGTGTGTCCAGTTGCAATATGCTCAGCGGAACGGTAATCACGACTGCCGCAACCGAAAAATCAACAGGCGGGTGTGAACCCGAGGCCGCATCCCCGGCGGCGGGTTCACAGTTCACCAACACGGTTCCGCCGGACCAACAAATCTCTCTGACAACCGTGTTCAAGTTAACCAGCACGCCGTAACTCTCGGCTTCGGCGCACAAGGCTTCGGTCAGTGAGCCGTAGCCGCGCTCGAAGCGAAACGCCGTGTCTCCGTCGATCGAATCGGCAGCCTCGTTGGCTGCTACCAAACCGCGAATCCCAATGCGATTGACATCGGCGGCATGAAAGCCTTCGACATACCTCGTGACCATTGCTTTCGCGTGGGCCGTATCTTCGTCGTTCGGTATGCGGTCCAGAAATTCTCTCAACGATTGATCAGAACGGGCCGATTTCATCTGATCCATGAGTCGTTCGACGCTCTTCCAGAACTCATGCGACCTGCTGATCTCACCTTTCTCAAAGTACCAGTGCCGCTCGCTGACTTCATAAAGCTTGAGATTGGCAGCATGCGCCAGCTGCCAAAGAGCCGGAGGCTTGCCATGCATAAACTCTGCGCCGAGTTCGATCGGCACGGGCGAGTCTGGATCTGTGTGAGTAAAAACTCTGCCACCGATGCGATCGCGAGCTTCGCAGACGATGACATCACGGCCGGCACGACCCAGGTCGCGCGCCGCCGCCAATCCGGCTGCGCCGGCGCCGATGACGAGAATCGATTGATTCGACATTTCGCTTATCTGGAGTGCGCCGGCAGAGTCCCGATTTATCGGGACGGCGACGGCGCTTTGGATGGACCTACAAGTAACTCACTACTTCAAAGTCGTCGAATACGTTCAGTTTGTCGATCTTGAAAGCATAAATTGTTGTCACTTGCGCCGGCCTCGCCGTTTTCTCAAACCAACCCGCCGAACACCACGGATACTGATTCGCAACCTTAACCAAGCCGTGCTTAACGGGGTTTTGATGCACGTAATTTAGCCGGGCCAGATACGATGTTAGAAGAGTAAGCCTAGTTTCCCAGAAATTATGCCAGATTTCGCGGCCTGACTATCATCGAGTCGATTGATCCACTTTGCAGTTTTCTCGTGCAGGAAGCCGAGCATTTGAGAGAGATTATCGGCTCCTTCATCCGGTGAGTGGACGAAGTGATAATGATTCGAAAAGATGGACCAGGCTTCGAGGTGCCAGCCAAAGTCGCGGGTGACAGAAAGCAAGCCCTTTTGCAGCACCGTCAGTCGGTCGCGATTTCGGAAGTGATGATTCTTCTTGTAGGTTCCAGCGGTTACGATGTACGTACCACAGGCTGATAGTTCATGAAGCGGTGCGTTGCGGCCAGGTGATCTTCTGAGGGGCGGTCATGCTGATCCAAAGCGCCGTCGCCGCTTCGCTCTGGCGGCGCACTCCAAATTGCCCTCCAAATCAGAAATCCATTCTCATCCCGATGCGGATCTCTCTCGGCCGCATGGTGCGTGTGGGCACCATGAACGAATCGATGAAGGCCTTCCGCGCCGCGTCCGACGATGTTGGGCCCAGTGCGTTGAAGTCGATGAATTCGCTGCCAAAGCTGAACACAGTTGTGTTCAGCAAGTTGAAGAATTCGACGACCGGCCGCAG
>JBKPEE010000008.1:0-29967 GCA_046728235.1 Acidobacteriota bacterium | reverse complement strand
TCTTCAAAGAGATGATGGAACTGGCCCGGCGCGACATCATCGTCTATCCGAGGTCAGTGCGAAAGTAATTGGAGCGCTCAGCAGCCAGTAGCTTTCCCTCCGCGTCAGAACCGTCTGCGGTAGCGGGCGGGCCAGATTACTTAGGCCCGCCCGCTACCGCAGGCGGTTCTGACACTGACTGCTTGTCGCCGGCGCGAACGTTAAACTCACCGCTCCTGATTTTGTCCACGATTTCAGTTAAGGTCACAAACCGGATATCCGGCGCGTCCGTTAACTCGCCAACAAATCTCTCCAACGCCTCCCAATCGCGAATATCTTTAGGATGATTTGTCAGCACCACCGGAACTGTCGCCCGGCGGCTCAGTGCCGCGCGCCGGCGAATTGAGGCCAGCATTTCTCGCATCAATGGATAATTCAGCCGCCCTGTATCAGCGACGAAGTGCTTTCGTCTGATCGTCGGGGCGATCAGCTTCTCGTAGACGCGCGCTAACCCCCTGGTCGGGGTGTCGAGCCGCGCGCTCTGACCACCAGGTCGCACACTGCCGGCGCCAGTCAGGCGAGACTTCGCCAATTGGAGATTCCGTCTGGTTACCGCTCGCCGCGATCCATAAAAATGATTCAACGGGACACAGACTATCGGTTCTGGCTTATGGGAAAGCAGTCGAGCGTCATCCATCTTTGGAAAATAAGGGAGAAAGCCTTCTTGGCAGTTTCGGTAGTCGAGTCTGAGTGTGTCGTTGTCCAGGAAAACCCCGGCCGCCATGCTCACATCAATTTCGATGCCCAGGTTTGCGAGCGATGACAGCAGGTGGGGCGACGGCGCCAGCGCCAGCGCACTGGCACGAAAAGCGACACAACGGTAGTGCGCATCGACGCGGGCCAGCAGATTCTTCAGATAATTCCTGCATGAGACGATCATTCGCGCCGCGCTCTCGCAATCATATTTCAGTAACGACCAGTCACCCTGCAATTTCCATCTTCCGTTCTTGTATTGCGCATCCGACCATTGTGAGTGCAGATGCAGCTGAATGTCATGACCCTGTCGATAGGCTGCGATGACATACTCATCCCAGGTGTCAGCGTACTGCTTGAGCTCATTATGTTCGGCTTGCAAACCTCTGAAGGTAATCTGCTGCATTACGTCGGGAAGAAAGGTCGTGCGCGCGCCAAACTTTTCGTAGATCGCCAGCAGGCGGCGCATAGGCTGGAATTGAATCTCTTCAATGTCGCCAGAGCCGTCGCCGCGCAATTCCCAGTCGTGAGTTAGGGCGAGGTAAATGGTTGGCGTCATGATCTGTAACGGAAGTTGTTGGCGCGCAAAATAACAGTTTGTGCTGCAAGTCAAAGCATATTGTACTATCACCAGAGATGCTGCGCGGCAAATCAATCATCTGTTTTGGTGGCGAGGACTGGTGGTATCACCACCCGCACTCGAAGAACCATCTGATGCGGAGGTTTGCGCGCGCCGGTAACAAAGTGATCTTTGTCAATTCGATTTCGATGGGGCTGGCGCCGATGAAAAGCGGCGAGGTGCTCCCCCGGATCAAAAGAAAATTGAAAAGTTACGCCAAACTGGCCCGCACCACCGAAGAGGGAATCACCGTGGTCTCTCCCGCGGTGGTGCCCTTCTTTGGCAGCCGCGCAGTGGCGGCCGCGAATCGTAGTTTGCTGACGGCGCAGATTGCGTCACTGGCAAAACGTCGCCGTCTGACAAACCCTATTCTCTGGATCGCCATCCCGACCGCGGTCGATGTCGTGGGACGCCTGGATGAACAGCTGGTCATCTATCACGTGTCGGACAAGTACGAGGCCAACACGATGGACCATGCGACGGACCCTTTGTTCATTCGTAAACTTCACGAACGGGCGCTCGAGGCGGCTGATTTGATTTTTTATTCCAGTCGAAAACTGTATGCCGAAAGCGACCAGGCATGCCAGAAGTCGCACCTGCTCGAGCAGGCCGTGGATTTTGATCACTGGTCGCGCATTCGCCGCGGAGAAGTTACTGTGGCGGACGAGGTGAATCGCATCCCTCATCCGCGCCTCGGTTATTTCGGGGCCATCGAGCCCTGGTTGATCGATCAGCAATTGATCCGGCAGGCGGCGCGCGAGCGGCCAGACTGGAATTGGATCTTCATCGGCAACAAATCGCGAGGCCTGGAGATCGAGACTCTGTCGAACGTCCATTTCCTGCCGCCGGTTTCTTACCAGGAGCTACCTCATTACGCTGCCGGATTCGACGTCTGCGTGTTGCCGTGGAACACCGAAGTGCCATTCACCAGCTATGGTTCGGCCATCAAGGTCCGTGAATATCTCGCTTGCGGCAAACCGGTGGTTATCTCTCCCCTGCCGGAATATGAATCTATGAGTGCGGTGCTCAGAATCGGCCGCAGCCGCGATCAGTTTCTCGAACTCGTCGACGAGGCTTTGCATGAAGCAGGCGGGCAGCAAGCGAACGCGCGACAAGACGCCGTACGCGATGGAACCTGGGACGCGAGAGCCGAATGGGTGAGCGGATTGATTGAGCGATCTCTTCGCGTGCGTTCGTGAGCGGTTTCCAGTACCTGATGTGGTTCCTGGTTATCTCACGGCCAGAGGACCAGGCCATGAAGTTACACGAAATCGGGACCACGAAACACACGTACTGGTTCAGCTTGGATTGCTCAATCGCTTTCGACGCGTAGCGTCGGCATGACTGTAGCCCGGGGTTTTAACCCCGGGTCCTTGGTCCCTAGGTCGTCCGGTCGCGTCAGCGACAGCTGAACAATGACGCAGTTCAGGCGTCGCTGACGCGACGCGGTAATGCTATTGACGTGGTCCCCAGCTCTAAAGAGCTGGGCTATAGTCATGTCGACGCTACGCGTCGAGGTATTTCTCCAAGTCAAACTGCACCAGTACCGCGAAACACACTAACAATTCACATTCCACGCCCGAGATTTACCAAAGAAGCTGCTTATCCTCAGACTGATGAACCACACGCTGTAAGCAATTGCTACTCCGGCAAACACAAACAAGAAATAATCCACGGCCAGGACGTACCGGTATTCAGTGTGCACGGCCGATTGCACCGTGAAAAAATAGACGGGAACAATCGAGCAGATGACTAACGCCATCCTTTGCTTGCGGAAGACCACGATCAATAAGCCAGCGATCGCCAGCGGCAGAATCACAGCGGTAAGAAACGTTTTCTGAATCGCATGAATAATGAATCGCGGGTAGCGCGTCCAGACATATCGCGCGGGTCCGAGTTCGTAAAGTTTCATCTCGCCGACCCGCACCATAGGATGAGGTGGATTCGAAGCCTCATTGCTGAAAACTACATGAACTTGCTCGCCCAACGGCGAGACAAACGGCAACCGGAGTTGCTGAACCGGTTGATCGTCCAAGGGGATCATTTCCAGAGCTTCAGCAATTGCTGCTGAATAGACTTTGCCGCTTGAACCTTTGACAGCAATTTTCATTCGACCTGATGTGACGATGATCGGAATGCTGACAACGTAATCGACATTCCCGATAACACTCAGGCTCGCGGCCCTGAATTGTTCGCCGTAATTCGAACCATCTCCAGTCAGAGTCAGCCAGCTCTCCTTGTCAGCCACCACAGAAGAGTTTGTTTCCGGAGATAAGACATAGCCGCGGGTGAACAAGTCATACGGCGTACCTGACCAAGCAGGTTGCATCCGATCGATCGTATCGATTGAATGGGTGACGGGCGCGTCCGTCGAAATTAAGCGCGAGCGCTCGAGCCGCAGCATCGATGCCGCGCGTTGCGCCATCACTCCCGCAAACCAAAACGGATGCGCAAGAGCAATTGCAAGGCCGCGCGAGAGTCGGGCGCGTTCGCGCTCGACACCATCAGGATTAAAGAGTGTGCCGTGATAATCCGGCCGCTGATAAGCCTCTGCCTCCTGTTTCATAATGCCCATGTCGGTACTGGGGACGACGAGCTTGCCTTCTTTGTCATAGTCGGCGATGCCTTCCAGGAGCGTTTGTCCCGCACCCAACGACAACGGAATGAATCGATGAAACACAATCGCATTTCTGATTGACAGAGGCAGGACGACGAGCGCCGTTCCGCAGATCACCGCCAGGGCGAACCTTCTCGCTGGACGATGTGCAGGTCTTCCTTTGAAGACCAGTAGCACCGCAGCCGCAAAAAACAGCGTTAGCAGCATGGCGTTGGCGCGTAGCCAGCAGGAAATGCCGATCAGCGCCCCGGCCGCCATGAAGATAGAGAACCGCGGGTTCCGGAGCGCCCGCGCCAGTAAGAAGACTGCCAGCAGGATTGGCAACACGGAGATCGAATCAGGTAGTAGCAGCACCGAGTTCCAGGCGAGTTGCGGCGAGAACGCTGCGAGTAAACCCGTCACCACGGCAGCACTCAGCGGAAATAACTCTGCGACGATGAGAAAAATCAGCACGTCAGAAAAAGCGTCGAGCGCGATCTGCACAAACTGAACCGCAGCCTCAGACTGTTTGCAGGAATAAATTGAGGCGATGAGTATTGAGTAACCGGGCGGGTGTCCCAGAGTGTTCAAGTCTGCCAGCGGCGAGGATTGGCTGAAGAACGATCTGACGCCGCCCTCACGCAGTAATCGCGCGACGCGCTGGTAATCGGCGACGACCGCGGTCTGTACTTTTCCTACCTCAAGGCGTGTATCATGCCAGGTGAGAGCGCGAACAGCGAAGGCGAGCAGGAAGATAAACGCGCAGAATGCCAGGCGTGTCGAAAGTGAGAACGCAGGGTAAACAGTCGTCTGGCCGTTAGTACCAACTGATTTCATTCACACCTCGCTTTAGTTCAGCGAGGTGTACCAGATTCACACTAAACAGGCAAAGCCGCGCTAACGGGGCTTTGCCTCAAAAGTCAGATCCATCTCTCTGGTCAGAAGTGTTTCGTTCGTTTTGTTTCGTGTGATTTCGTGGATCGTCCTTGTTTCCCGAACGAACGGAAACGATCCACGAAATCACACGAACTACAGGAAACTCATTAACACATTTAATCGACTTTTAAGGCAAAGCCCGTTAACGGTATTTTATTCATTGCTGTCATCATGTTTGCATCATGTGCGGTATTGCCGGCTTAATCGACCACCAACCTGAGTCGCCAATCGGCGCAATGCTCAAGGCAATCGAGCATCGCGGACGAGACGACGAAGGTGTGTGGACCTCAACCGCGATTAACCATGACGGGCAACGGGTCTGTCTCGGACACCGGCGACTGTCGATCATTGATACGAGCAGCGCGGGCCACCAACCGATGATCTCATCGGACGGCCGTTTGGTGATCACTTTCAACGGCGAAATTTATAACTATCGTGAGCTGCGACAGGAACTGGCCGGCAAAGGCCATAAATTTCGAACTCAAACCGACACCGAAGTATTACTCGCGGCCTGGAGCGAGTGGGGTGAAGTGTCGTTGAATCGGCTCAACGGAATGTTCGCCTTCGCGCTGTGGGACGAAAGAGATCGCGCGTTATTCCTCGTGCGCGATCATGTCGGCATAAAACCGCTGTATTACGCGCAGGGTCAGAAGCCCGACCGTCAGGAAGGGCAACTACCGTTTCTATTTGCGTCAGAAGTCAAAGCGATCCTCGCGAGCCGACTAATCAGGGCTGAACTTAACCACGAATCACTGCATCAGTTCCTCACCTTTCTTTGGGTGCCGGATCCCAACACACTGTTCCGCGAAATCAAGACCGTGCTGCCCGGTCAGCTGATCGAATGGCGTGATGGTGAAGTAAAGACTCGCCAATGGTGGGATGTGTCCTTTGAAGACGTCGACGAGGGACAAAGCGAATCGTGGTGGCAAGAGCGGCTGCTGGAAACCCTCGATCGAGTTGTCAATCTCGAAATGGTGGCTGACGTGCCGCTGGGGTCATTTCTTTCGGGCGGCATCGATTCATCTGCAATCGTGACGATGATGAAGCACCACAGCAACGGCCGCCGACTCGAGACATACACAATAGGAATGGCCGCTGAGGACTTGCGCTATGACATCATTCCCGATGACGTGGAGTGGGCCCGCAAAGTTAATCAGCAACTCGAGACCGACTATCACGAGATCATTTTGCAGCCGAACGTCGTTGAGTTACTGCCGAAACTCGTCTATCACATGGACGAGCCGGCGATTGATATGGCAATCCCAAGTTACCTGGTTTCGCAGGCAGCGCGCGAAACGTTGCGGGTGATGCTTTCGGGGATGGGAGGCGACGAGGTCTTTGCCGGTTACCCGCGACAGATGGCCATGAAGATCGCCGGGGCTTTTGATCCGGTGCCGCAGTTGCTGCGCCGCCCCGTGATGCGAGCGATTGAATATGCTTTGCCGGGTGGCCTGCCGGGAAAGTTGACTGCGCCGTTGCGCAACGCCAAGAAGTTTGCCCGCAGCGCGGCCCTGGATTTCGAGAATCGGTATCTGGGTTATCAGACCTACTTCACGGACGAAGCCAAGCAGCGCCTGTACGCTGACCATTTGCGGGCCGCGACGCGCGAACTCGACGCTTACGCGGCGCACCGCCGTTATTTTCAGCGGGCAAAGGGGGCGGCGCCGCTCAATCAATTGTTGTATGTTGATATGAAAACGTTCTTGCCCTGCTTGAATCTCATGACTACCGACAAGACGTCCATGGCCGCCAATCTTGAAGTGCGCGTGCCGTTTCTCAATAAAGAGATGATCGCCTTTGCGGCGCGCATCCCACCGTCTCTTAAGCTCAAAGGTCTGAAGCGCAAATACATTTTCAAGAAGGCCGCCGAGAAATTGTTGCCGCACGATGTCGTCTGGCGAAAAAAGGCCGGCTTCGGCGCCCCGATTCGATCATGGCTGCGTGGTCCCCTTAGACCGATGGTCAACGATCTATTGTCGGAAGAAACCATCAAACGCCGTCAATTGTTTCGGCCGGAAGAAGTAAAACGCATTATCGACGCGAATCTTTCGGGCCGGGAAGATTACAACCTGCAGGTGTTTCAGTTGTTGAATCTGGAGTTGTGGATGAGGGCGTTTATTGACTAGAGCCTGATAATTCGCGCCCGGCTTTCCTTGCGCAAATCACCATTCAACGCGTTACGAGTATCGACGACGAGCGGCGCCTGATCTAGTACTCGCCGGTAGTCGATGTTGCTGTGATTCGTGACGATCACCACGCAATCGGCGGCCTTGATCTCTTCGTCGCTTAAGGCGATCGAATTCAAGGGATCGCCACTACCTTCCGTATGCGCATCGTCAAAACGCAGCTCGCGCACAAAAGGATCGTGGTAGCGCACTTCGCAGCCTTTGCTCCGCAAGCGGTCGATAATTGACAGGGCCGGACTTTCGCGCACGTCATCGATGTCTTTCTTGTAAGCGACGCCGAGCACCAGTACGCGCGCGCCGTTCATCGCCTTGCGATCCTCGTTCAGGCCGTCCGAGACGAGCTGGACCACATGCTCCGGCATGCGCGAATTGACTTCCTCAGCCAGTCCGATAAAGCGCGAATCGAAACCGTGTTGCCGCGCCTTCCATGACAGGTAGTGCGGGTCGAGCGGAATGCAATGCCCGCCAATTCCGGGGCCCGGATAAAACGGCATGAAACCAAAAGGCTTGGTCGCGGCCGCGCGAATTACTTCCCAGGTATCTATATTGAGGGCATAACAAAGCCGCGCCATCTCGTTGGCCATACCGATATTTACCGCGCGGAAAGTGTTCTCGAGAAGTTTCGCCGCTTCCGCGACTCGGGCAGAGCTGACGGCGTGGACTTGGTCCACGATTTGCGAATACAAAGAGGCCGCGGCCTCCGTTGAATCCGCGGTTACGCCGCCGACGACTTTCGGAATGTTATGAGTTTTGAACTGCGGATTCCCGGGGTCGACGCGCTCGGGGGAAAATGCCAGCAGAAAATCCTGGTCCAGTTCCAGTCCGGTTTCTTCCAGCATCGGCAACAGCACTTCATCGGTTGTGCCCGGGTAGGTCGTCGATTCAAGAATGATTAATTGGCCGCGACGCAGGTTTCGTTTGATCTCTTCCGCGGCGGCGAGAATAAACGAGACATCCGGCTCTTTGGTCTTGCGCAGCGGTGTCGGCACGCAAATGATAATCGCGTCGCACTCTTTCAGATGATTGAAGTCGACGGTGGCGGTTAATCTTCCCGCGGCCACCGATTGTTTGATCATTTCGGCCGCCACGTCGCCGATGTAGGAGCGGCCGGCATTAATCTCCGCAACTTTCTTGTCGTCGACTTCGAATCCGGCGGCGTGGAATCCACGACTCGCGAATTCGGTCGCCAGCGGGAGGCCGACATAGCCAAGTCCGATAACTCCCACGCGCACGCGCTTCTCTTGAATCAGTTTAATGATGTCGTCTTTGATCATTTGCTCCGGAATTATTCCTGTCAGGAATTCTGATAATCTATCGATGGGATTGAAGTCCCCAAGCCTAAGTGAGACGTGGGCGTTGAGTCAAGAAGGGCTTTTGGCCGGACGAGAAATGACACGGGCCGCAGCATTCCCGTAGTCACCGCCAGGAATGGCATCAACCAGAATCTCGAATATTTATGACGTGGTCGTGATCGGCGCGGGAGTATTCGGCGCCTGGACGGCCTATCACATGCAATGTTCAGGCCGGCAGGTGCTGCTCATCGATGCACACGGGCCCGGCAACAGTCTCTCAAGCTCGGGCGACGAATCGCGCATCATGCGCATGGGCTACGGCGCGGACGAGATCTACACGCGCTCGGCCGTCAGATCGCTTCAGTCATGGCAGGAATTGTTTGCGCGAACCAGCGAGCCGCTCTTTTGCCGGACAGGTGTCTTGTGGTTGGCCCACGAAGACGATCCTTATCCTCTGCGAACGTTCGAGACGCTGCAACAGGCTGGCGTTGAATGCGAAGGGCTGACCGTCAGCGAACTCGCGCGCCGGTATCCGCAGTTCGCGGTGGACGGAGTTTCCTGGGCGCTCCTCGAACCCGAGAGCGGGGTCTTAGTCGCGCGACGAGCCGTTCAGGCAGTCGTCCGTGAGGCTATTCGTACCGGCGTCGAATACTTGCAGGACGCGGTTCGGCCACTGGACGGTGCCAAACGGCCGGATGAGATTGTCACCGTGAACGGTCGGAGGATAGCAGCAAAGAATTTTGTATTTGCCTGCGGGCCATGGCTGCCAAAGCTGTTTCCCGATCTGCTGGCGCAAAGAATTCAACCAACACGTCAGGAAGTTTTTTATTTCGGCACGCCGGCCGGTGACGATCGCTTTAGACCACCGGCAATGCCGACCTGGATTGACTTCAAAGACGAGGCCTACGGCTTGCCGGACATAGATGGCCGCGGAATCAAATGCGCAATTGATCGCCACGGCGAACCATTCGATCCGGATACGGGCGAGCGGATGGCGAGCCGTGAGGGTTTGGTTGCGGCCCGCAAGTATCTTGCCCGCCGAGTGCCGGCGATGAAAGACGCACCGGGTGTCGAATCGCGAGTCTGTCAATACGAAAATACTTCGAATGGCGACTTTCTGACCGATCGACATCCGCAGTTCGAAAACGTTTGGCTTGCCGGCGGAGGTTCAGGTCATGGTTTCAAACACGGGCCCGCGGTTGGCGAGTATGTCGCGGCAAGAATCAATGGGCAAACCGAAGGACTCGAGCCGCGCTTTAGTCTGCAGAGCAAGGGAAGTCAGGCCCACCGTGAGGTATATTGATCGTTTGAGCTTTGCCTCAAAACTAGTCTTGTTCTCGTCCGCGAAGCGGACGGAGTGAAAATAGCCCGGCGCTTTAGCGCTGGGTTACTAGGTATAGATCCAAGCAGTCCGCGAAGCGGACGACTGGACAAACCTATCGACGTAGAACACTTATGATTCAGCCGTCCGTTTCACGGACTACGTCTACGCATGCATTCAATCCCACCGATGAATCGGTGGGCTATTCTCATTCGTCGGCTTCGCCGACTTTTGAGGCAAAGCCGATCGTTTTGCATCTCAGGCAGTTGAACTGGCCGGCGTCGCAGGCGGGTCAATTAGTCACTGTGGCCGCGGCTTGACCGCTACGCCGCGCTTGCCGGCGGGGCTCGGTTGTTCGACGGCCCCCAAGGCGCGGGTAGTCACAATCTGCTTTTCAGTTGCCGCGGCTGCGTTTTTGTCCCCTTGCTTGAGATAGATTTCATGAGCTTTCTCAAGATTGCGAACCGCCTCTTTCTGGTCACCGCTTTGTGTGTATAACTGGCCCAGCCGTTCGTGGGCTGCCGCTTTTTCATTCGAATCCGGCTGTGCGGAGTTGATATTGAGCTCGTAAAGTTCTTTGGCTTTACCGGTGTTGTTGATCTTAAGCTGCATGTCGCCGGTCTTACGAATTACAGGCAAGTAAAGATCCTTCAACTCTTCCTGAGCTTCCGGCTTCGCCAACTGCTTCTGGAGATGATCGAGTTCTTCTTTGGTCTCTTCCAATTTCCAGCCAGAATACAATTTGGTGATGAGGAATTGCGTGGCGACCGGGCCAAGCTGGAGCTGGCGAATGCTGTTTTCGGATTGATTCAGTTGCGCGGCTTCGTTGGGAGGCAAGTCGGCTCGCTTCACGACCGGCAGCGGGTTACCAGTGTTCCCAGCGCGAAGCATTTGAATCTCCACCTTACAGGAATCAGTGCAGCACGCGGTATACGTTCCCACTGCCAGCTGACAAATTCCGCGCGCCGAACAGAGTACTTTCGCCGTCGAGTTATTTCCGATTTGCAGCAGATCGCCAATCCTGAATGCGACGTTGCGCAGTATCGGCACAAATGATGCAGTGCCCTGACGTTTGATGCTGACGTCGTTCGTGACGGAAAGAATCATTGCCTCGTCAGCTATCGCGGTGGAGCTCACGGGAGTGATCTCGCTGTCAGGAGCCGGACTGTTTGCGGTCTTTGGCGGGGTACTATTTCCAGGAACATTCGAGTTCGGCGGCGGCGGGTTAGGATGGCAACCGGCGCCGAACACGATCCCCAGAGCGCAAATCGCGGACACCACAAACAAAGGTGAACGAAGTTTGTTCATGACCGAGCTCCTTTCGTCAGCTGCTCCTGTGCGTTGCTTATCCACTCCATTTGCACATCGTTTTTCTGCTCTGGATACTGCTGCAGGATCTGAATGAAGCGCGTCCACTGTTGCTTTGCAGCCGGCTCCTGCTTCAGTTCCTGCAACGTACAGCCAAGGAGGTAATGCGCGGCGGCGCCTTGTTCTTTCTGGCCAATCGCGGCGTTCAAATCAGTTTCGGCCTCATCCAGGTGTTTCAGCTCCAAATTGGCCCAACCACTGTAGGTCAGCACCAGATGAAGTTGCTCTTTGCGGTTCAACGACGAGACCTGGGCGATCTTGTCCTGCACGTCGTTGAGCAATAACAAGGCGTTGCGATAGTTCTGCTCCAGAATGTATAAGCGGGCCAGGCTGATCTTCGCGTTGTAGTACGAGTCATTCAACGCCTCAGGACCCACGCGCTCGGAAAGTGCGATAGTGCTCTTGTATTCCTCGATCGCTTTGGTCAGCTCGCCGCCCTGCTCTTCCGCTTTGGCCAGCGCCAGGCGTGTCTCGACCACCAGCGGCTGCAGAGAAACTGCCTGCTGGTACGAGGCGGTGGCCTGCTGGGTGAGACCGCGATTCGAAAACTTCTCGCCTTGCCGCCGAAAATAATCGGCGGCCACCATCGGCAAGGAAAACCACGTGACGGCAGCGAGTCCGAGGATTACAAATCCGAGTGTCGCCCGCGCCCAACCCTTGAACTCGCGTTTTCCGAATCGCGGATGAGAGAACTTGTCTACCAGCACCTTACGTCCGGATTCGGTGAACGCACTTGCGGCGATCAATGCCAGCGCACCCTGAAGTAAGGTCCCAATCGTCGTAACCGGATTAGCTCCGAGACTGCGGAGAGTATTGAATGTATCGGCCGCCAGCGCTACGGAAATTGTGAGAAAGACGAGAGCGAAAACTGTTGATAAACGATTGCTGAAGCTCGGCGCGGCAGCAGCCACCTCGTCCAGTTTCCACCACCAAAACTTATCGTCAGGATTCCGCGTCCGGCGCCATTCTTTCAACGTCTGTCGCCCCAACGTCAAGTCGATCTTCGTGGCCAGGGCCGTCAGCCGCCGATCGGTCTGGACCAATTTCTTGAGACTCGCCTCAGGCAAGTCGGAATCATGCTCCATGCCTAAGGCAATCTTGTCGCGCAGGGTCAGCGCATGCAGGCTGGCGGCATAAAAGTCATCCTTACCTGCATGCTCCAGCGCCTCGACCGCATGTCGATAGGTTGAGATCGCTTGCTCGAGAGCACTCACTTTGGGAGCCTCAGATCGAAAGTGCGTCGCGTTGATGTGCGAGGACCCCGCGATGATAGAAGCCGAGGCAGTGTCCGTCAACGCGCAGTTCTGACTCACGCTTCGTGTGATTCCGCATTTCGCTGGCCGATGACGGAGATAATTTCGTCGGTCGCTGGCGCACCCCTGACAGAACTTCGTCACGGGGGATTCAATCAATTCGCGGCCGCCACCATCTCAGCAGCTTCCGCATTCCGCTTGACGATTACCAGGGTAATATCGTCGGCGGCGGGCGTGCCCTGGCAGAATTTCGTCAAGGCGGATTCAATGCGGTCGCGTAAGCCACTCGCTGAAGCATCGAGGTTGCGCGCTACTACTTCGTAAAGCCGCGTTGGCCCAAATTCTTCGCCCTGAGGATTGACTGCTTCCGAAACTCCGTCGGAATAAACGACCAGCACATCTCCCGGACGAAGCTGCGTCCGCCCTTCACGAAACTCGGCATCGCTCATAATTCCGAGCGGCAGGCCACCGGCGGCCAATTGCTCCATCGTCCCGCCGGCATGAACGATCAGCGGCGGATTGTGACCGGCGTTGAGAAACGTGAGGGCTCCCTTTCGGGGGTCGAGTTCGGCGTAAAACAAGGTGACGAAACGATTGGGTGGGATGCTCTCAACCAGGTAACGATTGACGGCGCCAATCGTCTCGGCAATCGAGTCATGTGTACTCGCTTGCGCATGTATCGCAGCGTGTAAAGAAGACATTAAAAGCGCCGCGGCAGTGCCTTTTCCTGAAACATCGCCAAGAGCTACGATCAGCTTGCCGTCCTCGCGTTGAATGAAATCATAGTAGTCGCCGCCGATTTCATAACAGGGAAAACTGATCCCCTGCAATTCCCAGCCTTCGATTTGCGGCGCCGCGGCCGGCAGAAATCGCTGCTGAATCTCGCTGGCGACCTGCTGCTCGCGCTCGAGGCGTTCGCGCTCCATCTGTTCTTCAGTCAGGCGCGCGTTCTCAACCCGGATAGCGGCGACTGAGGCGAGCGTCGTCAGAAGTTTGAGGTGATCTTCGGTGAACCGGTTATCGGACAAGGGCGAGTCGGCATAGATGATTCCGAAGACGTTCGCGCCCACACCCAGCGGCACGGCGAGCACTGAGCGGACCCCCTGCAACATCACCGTGCCGCCCATGAAGCGCGGATCAGCCTGGGCGTCTGAAGTCAGAACTGATTTGCCGTTGGTAACGACTTCGTCGATCACGGAGCGACTGATGCGAATCTCGCCCACCTCGCCGGCGCGATCGCGCAAACGCGCCACCGCGACTTTCAGTTCCGGACTCTTCGCGTCGCGCATCATGATCATGCAACGATCAGCCGGCACAGCTTCAAAGACCAGCGCGACAATCTGCTCGAGCGTTTCGTTCAGCGTTACCGATGCCAGCAGCGCGACTCCCACCTTACTAATCAAAGCGAGGAGATCGATCTGTTTTGCCGGGCGGGGCGCAGAGTCTTCGCGGGTGCGCGCGCCCTCGATCGCTTCAAATAATCCGGACGTGGTGCGGTCGGCGGATGACAGAGCGATCGTCGCCTCGGGAATGGACGACGAGTTGTCGGTGATCATGGTGGCGCCGCTGCTCAGCGGAAAGGCGCTGTCATTGAAGACAATCTCCGTCTCGCCGATCTGAATGCGACCGCCCCGCGTGAGGGTCACCGGCGCCTCGACGACCGAGCCGTTATAGAGAGTGCCGTTGGCTGAGCCCAGATCCTGAAGGAAATATTCGTCGCCTTCATTGCGGACTTCGGCGTGTACCCGCGACGCGAACGGATCCGGGATACACAAATCGTTTCGCGCGGACCGCCCAATCGTCACGCGCAGCCGGCTGATCTGAAAATGCTCCGCGGCCCGATCCGGATACTTGACGATTAGTTCAGCCATTGAAGTTTGCTGAGATTAAGTCCGCCAGTGTGAGACGGCACTCCTAAACCTTACCTTAGCATTGGTTCAGCTTGATGCCGGACGCACTTCTTGCCTGTGGTTCACGGGCGGGACGCCCGTACCACTTTCAAAAAATGAACCGATAACTACCTCTTCACTCGGGGCGCGGGCGCGACCACCGGCCCTCCGCCTCTGCGCACCACAACTGTTCCCGCAATATAGTCATGCAACGCCCGTCCGGTCGGACTGACCGCCGCGATCAAAAAGCCCAGCGCAAAGGGGATTAGCGAGATCGGATAACCTATAAAGTGCCGGATTACTGCGCGAGTAATTCCCGGGCGGCCGCCACTAGTGCGCTCAATCCGTAAACCCGTGGTCCATTTTCCAATTGATCGCCCGGTGATGCCGGCCATGATGCCGAGGTCGGCGATCGCCACAATCAATGTCAGAATCAGTCCGACCTTTTCTGCCGTGCCCCCAGCCATGCGCGCGCCGCCGCCCATCAAACGCGCAATCATAATGCTGAAAGTCAGCACCAGCGCCAGCACGATGTAGTCGATCAGCAGCGCGCCGCATCGCAATGCAAACGGCGCCCGATAACGCACGCGCACGTGCGATTCGTGCCGATGAGTCGTCGCCATCAGCGGCGGCTTTGCGGTTTCGATATCTGCGGTCATAGGGGAATCGTATTCACGATCTGCGAGCCGTTAGATTAGAAAAGGATTTGGGATGAGTCAAAGCGATCAACCGACCAGAAAATGTAGCGTTGTCTCTCCGAGCTTTATGCGATCCCCGCTGTCGAGCGGTCGCGGCTGTCGCGGTTCGAGGCGAATAATATCATTGATCACGGTCCCGTTTACCGAACCCAGGTCTTCGACTTTATAACCCTCACCGTCACGCCAGATGCGCGCATGCCGGCGCGAGACCTTTGTGTGCGGGTCGAAACGCGACAAATCTACCTCGGGGAAAATATTTGAAAGTGGATCGGTGCGGCCCACGAGGTTGCTGTCCTTCTGCAAATTGAAGGAGGCATCCAGTTCCGTAGTCCCGGCGACAACCAGTTTTGCTGTCGGCCGCGCGGCCAGTCTCGAGCTGGAATCCCCGCCAATCGGCTGCCGCGACCCGCAATGCGCACAGAAGATATCATCTGCCGCGATCCGGCCGCCGCAGAACCCGCAAAAGACAATCGCCACCCGCAGCGTCTCGCCGCCGAGTTCGTGCGCCGGGGCGCCGTAGCTCACCTGGCCGGATCTCAATTTATCCAGATGCAAGCTGAGCGCATCTCGCATTTCGGCGCCTGACTGAAATCGATGCTCCGGCTTGTATTCAACTGCGCGAATCAACAGATGCTCAATCTCGGAAGAGAGCTGGGGATTTATCTGACGCGGCCGCGGGTTCTTGGTGAAATCGAAGATCAGAAGCGGGTTGTCCTGCGGGTCCGATCCGGTCAGCAAATGAAACATGGTGGCGCCGAGACTGTAGATATCTACGCGCGGATCGGCCTGGCCGCTGAACAACTCAGGCGGGGCATAGCCCATTGTGCCGACGGCCGTGACACCCTTCTCTTTCTTGTTCACCCAGCGCGCAATGCCGAAATCGATCAGCATGATTCGGCTCACGTTGCTGTCAAACATCAGGTTCGCCGGCTTTAAATCACGATAAATAATTGGTTGCGGTCGCGTGTGCAGGTAATGCAGCACGTCGGCGACTTGCACGCCCCATTCGGTAACCGTCAGCTCGTCGATTCGCCCACCCGGCGAGGCGCGCAGCCGCGAAGCGAGATCGCTGCCGGGGATAAACTTCATCACCAGGTAAAAGCGCTCGGAGACGTCGTCGTAGAAATAATCGTAAACCGTGGGTATCGAAGGATGTTCGAGTTCGGTCAGCAGCAGAGATTCTCGTTTGAAATCCGCAATCGCTTTTTCGTGCTGCGCATCGTCGAGATGCGATTCGATCATTTCCTTGACCGCGCGAGGTGCGTCACCAAGATTGCGATCTTTGGCGAGATAAACTGCACCCATGCCGCCGCCGCCGATACGGCGAACGACCTCGTAGCGATGATTGAGGACCTTGCCGGCTTCGAGCGTTTTGGGTTTGCCGCGGCGCCCGCCACTCGCGCGGGAAGTTCCGGCCGGATCGGCCTCTTCTGCCAGTTCGCCGGTGCCGCGTTGTGAAGACATGGACGTGTGCCGATCCTCACGCGCGCGCTGCTGCTGTGGTTGCGCGTCCGCCGGCTCCGCGGGAGGCACGGTCGATTCGCCGAGCTCCGAGCCGGACGTTTCACGCTGCTGTCGCGCACCGCAAACTCCGCAAAACTTTTCATCGCCGGTTTCGGCGCCACATTGATGACAAAGGGCCATGTGTATTACTGGGGAAGTCTGGAACCCGTCTGGTCGAACCCTTCATTTCGCAACGCGAAAACGCAAAAACGTCTTGCCAACGATAATTTCGTCGCCGTCTTTCAAAGGGTGGCGATCACCGGGGGCCAGCCGTCGGCCACGATTTACAAAAGTACCGTTCGTTGACCCCAAATCCTCGATCAAATAGTTACCGTCCCGAACCACGATGCGGGCGTGGCGTCGCGAGACCTTGGCTTCCGGATCGTCCGAATCCAAATCAATATCGGGAAAAACACCGCCGTCCGCATCCCACCGTCCGATGTTTGATTCCTGGCTGCTCAACGCGAACTTCTTGCCGGCAGAAACGCCGCGCTCAATCACCAGGGTTGCGTGCACCTTGTCTGGCTGAAGTGACGGTATTGACACGTGCTCGGCCGACAGGTGAGCGCCGCTGGTCGCCAGGCTCGGCGCGGATTGCCGCGAGTTACCGTTCGAGCCGTTCCCGTTACCTTTATCGAGACTCGCGCTGCGGCCGGCCAGCCAAAGCGGTGTCCCGCAAACGTCGCAGAATCGCGAAGTGTCGGGGTTGTGCGTGCTACATTTATCGCAGACGATCATCGGAAGCCGTGGCAGGTCAGGTTCACCAACCAAACATCTTAGCGCGAAATCACAGCCTGCGCCAATCGATTTTGAGATCTGCCGCCGCCCTCTTTTCCTAGGAAATAACCAAGTTCGCTATGAATTCCCGGCTCATCTATAATTACGTGTTCTGCGCGCCATTTCTTTGAAACCAGCCGCGGAAAATCTTCGTAAAACCAACTCGAGCCGTGAACTATTCGTATTGGCCGGCATCTAATCTGGTAAGGCTTTCAACCCGGCGAATTTAAATAAGGAATTGAAGCTAAATGGCCCTCAGTAGAAAAAAGAAAATAATTATTGGTGTGTCGGCCCTCGTCGTGCTCGCGCTGGTGGTGGTCATCAGCGTCGTGGCTACCCGTAAAGACGAGCCCGAAGTTACGACCGTAAAGGTCGACGTGCGACCGGAATTGAAATCGACGGTTACCGCCTCTGGCGAGGTAAGGCCGATCCAGTACATTAAGCTGACCAGCGAAGTTCCTGGTCGTATCCTCGAGATTTTTGTTAATCCCGGCGACATCGTTAAGAAAAACCAGGCCCTGGTGAGGGTCGATCCGACCCAACTTCAGTCGAGCCAGGAAGCCCAATGGGCCGCCACGCAGGCGTCACTGAATGACGTCTCCAATGCGCGCAATGCAGTGGCCTCAGCCCAGCAGGCATTAATCGTTTCCGAGTCGGGTGTGTCTCAGGCCAGGCAAAGCGTGGTCAGCGCCGAACTGGAATTGCGTACGGCCGAGCGTGAACTCAAGCGCGAAACCAACCTGGTTGAGCAAAATGTCGCATCGCGATCCGAGTACGATGCGGCCAAAGACCGCTACGATCAGGCCAAGGCTAAGCTTGACTCGGCAAACCTTGCCGTCAAGGAATCAGTCGAGCGCGCCAACCAACAGCGAGTCGCTGTCAAGGAAGCCCAGACGAGTATTAAATCCAGCGAGATGCGCGCCAGCCAGCAACAGGCGCTACTGCGCGGCCAGGCGAGCCAACGCGAGAAAGCAACCCAGTACTCGCCGTTAAACGGCGTTGTGGCTGACATTCCCACGCGCGTGGGCGAGTTCGCGGTTTCGCAACTTTCATCGACACCGCTAATGACAATCGCGGATATGTCTACGATTAATGTCGAGGTCAACGTTGACGAAACCGAAATCGCGAGCGTTGACGTTGGCCAGCAGGCGAAAGTTAAAGTGGATGCGCTCGGCGATAAGGAAATGACCGCGGTGGTCACGCAGAAGAACCCACTCGCAGTAGGCAAGTCCGACACGACAGGCGGCCTAAACAACCGCGTGAACGTCCAGGAAGCAAAGGAATTCAAGGTCACACTCGAGCTTAAGGACCTGACTGATGACGTGAAAGACAAGCTTCGTCCGGGAATGAGCGCTACCGCCACCATCACCACCAAGACGAAGAGCAATGTCATTGCCGTCCCGTTGCAGGCGATCGTTGAAAAAGCGCCGCCTGCGCCGTCGCCGGGCCCGTCAATCGCCAGCAGCGCGCCCACTCCGGTCGGCGAGAAACCAAAGGAACAAAAGGGCGTTTACATTCTTGATAAAGACAACAAGGTTAAATTTGTCGAAGTGGCTACCGGCATTACCGGCGAATCTGATATTGAAGTCACAAGTGGTTTGAATGCCGGCACTGAAGTTGTCACCGGCCCCAGTCGCGTCCTGAAAACGCTCAAGGTCGGCGACAAAGTGAAACGCCAAACGCGGAAACCGGACGCTAACGCCAATGCAAGTGGCGGCAGCTAATACTTTTGAATTTCCGATCCTCGTCGGAGATGAAACACGAGCCAGGAAGAATGACTGAAGCAACTATCGAAAGGCCACAAACGTCTGCCGGCGTATTCATTAAGCCCGAGCTGTCTTCGTCCGACGGCAAGGTACAAGTACTAATCGCCATGCAAGACATCTGGAAGACCTACGACATGGGCGCAGAGAAAGTGCACGCGCTTCATGGCGTGTCCTTTGAGGTGGGCCGCGGCGAATACGTCGCGATCACCGGTCCGTCCGGTTCAGGCAAATCCACGCTGATGAATTTGATCGGATGTCTCGACACGCCTTCGCAGGGCGCTTACTGGCTCAACGGTAAGAACGTTTCTGAGATGGACGATGACGAACTGGCTCGCATACGCAACCAGGAAGTTGGTTTTGTCTTTCAGACATTCAACTTGCTGGCCCGCGCGACCGCGCTTCATAACGTCGAGCTCCCGCTGATCTATGGTGGTATTCCCGGCGCCAAGCGCCACGAGATGGCGAAGCGGGCATTGATGGAAGTCGATCTGCTTGACCGCATGATGCACCGGCCCAATGAACTGTCGGGTGGGCAGCGCCAACGCGTCGCGATTGCCCGCGCGCTGGTTAATCATCCCTCGATTTTGCTTGCTGACGAGCCGACCGGTGCGCTCGACACGGCCACCAGTTATGACATCATGAATCTCTTCGAAAAGCTCTACGAAGAAGGAAATACTATCATCCTCGTTACGCACGAACATGATATCGCTGCGCGGGCGCGTCGCGTCATCTCGATCCGCGACGGATTGATCGAAAAGGACGAGCAAATCAAGTAGGATGCTGCGATGTCCCCCAGCAGCATAGCGCCGACCAATACGCGCGCAGATTTGGAAATCGGCCAGCAGTCTTTACCCTTCGGCCGCGCCCGCGCGTTCCGCCTGGCACGCCTGGCGGCGATATGGGAGGCTTTCTTTGTCGCCGTTGGCAGCCTGCGACAAAACAAACTTCGCACTGGGCTCACTCTCATAGGGATCGTCGTCGGCGTTACGGCCGTCATCGCTGTCGTGACGATCATCAAAGGCTTGGACCAGACGGTGGCCCAGACCTTCTCCTCGCAGGGCTCGACCGTTTTTACGGTGTCGAAACGGCCGCAGGTAATAACTTCCCGCGAAGACTTCATCAAGTTCAACAAACGGAAGCCCGTGACCCCCGACGACGCCGAGGCGATCATGCGTCTCTGCACCGCGTGTTGGCGGACAGGGGTGGCCGTCAACTCGATTCAACCGGCGAAGCGCGGAGATCAGAAGGTCGATACGACACAGGTTCGTGGCATGGAGCCGGTTCACATGTTTGATCTCGACGGGGTAACGATTGATGCCGGTCGCCTGTGGACTGAAAGCGAAAGCTCGGCCGGCAGCGATGTCTGTGTCGTCGGATCCGATATCGTAACGAACCTGTTCCCGGGCGATTCGGCAGATCGCGCCGTAAATCAGGACATCTGGGTGGGCGGCCATCGTTACATGGTCATTGGTGTGCTCCAGCCGTTGGGCAAGATCCTCGGCATTTCGCGCGACAATCGGGTCTACATTCCCTTCGCGACTTACAAGAAGCGGTTTGGGGTTGACTTCAGCGGGCAGGCCTTTACGCCGAGCGGCGTGCTCGTCGTTTTTATTCAGACACAAACCGCCGATCAACTCGAGAGCGCCCAAGATCAGGTGCGCACAATCATGCGAAATCGTCGCGGCAAGACCTTTCGAGACGAGGATGATGGGTTTGCGCTGGAAACTCAGGAAGTATTTCTGAATCTTTATTCGGCGGCAACGTCCAATATCTACCTGGTGACGGTTGGTGTCGCCGCAATCTCGCTGGTGGTGGGCGGCATTGTCGTTATGAATATCATGCTGGTCTCAGTCACTGAACGAACGAAAGAAATCGGAATTCGCAAAGCCGTCGGCGCCCGCCGCAAAGATATTCTGACGCAGTTTCTGATTGAAGCGGTGATGGTCACGGCAATAGGTGGCGCATTCGGCGTGCTGACAGGATTTGGCACGGCCTGGCTGATCGCTTTGGCGATTGGGTTTCCGCTTTTATTCAGCATCTGGTCAGCAGTCCTGGGGGTTGGAGTTTCGTCTATTGTCGGCGTCGTGAGCGGCTTATGGCCGGCGTGGCGCGCAGCCCGGCTGGACCCGATTGAAGCCTTAAGAGCCGAGTAGCTTACGGCTAACCGTTATGAACCTGGTTGATATACGCGAATCTGCTTTCATGGCGCTCGATACGGTGCGCAGCAATAAACTGCGCTCGGCGTTGACGATTCTAGGCGTTAGTGTGGGCGTGATTACGGTTGTCTTTATGGTTTCAATTATTCAGGGATTGAACAAAGCTTTTGCGGCTCAGATCGAATCACTCGGTTCGAACACGATTTGGGCCACGAAGTTCGATCCCAGCATCGGCCACCAGCCGACCTCCGAAGAGATTCATCGCAAGGAACTAACTCTCGAGGATGCTGAGGCCATACGTCGCGACGCGCCGTCGGTACTGAGCGTCTCGCCCTTCTACCGGAAAATCAACGAGACAGTTCGCTACGGGGACAAGCAAAGCGACACCCCGATCCTGATCGGGGTCACGCCATATCATGAATTCACCACTTCGAGTTACGTCGATCGCGGACGGTACATAAGCGACCTCGATGTCGAAGCGCGTAGTAACGTTTGCGTGCTGGGAATGGATTTGGTCCGGGCGCTCTTCCCGAACGAAGACCCGCTCGATAAGGACTTGAAAATCTCCGGCCATCAGTTTCACGTGGTGGGGGTGATGGAACCGCTGGGACAAATCCTGGGGCAATCACGTGATAATTCGATCTATATTCCCATCACTACCTTTCAGAAGTATTACCCGGACATCGAATTTCCTGAGATCATCTCGGCAATAATTGTCAGGCCCGTCTCGCGTGCTTACGTAAAATCAGCGATTGATGAGATGACCGATGTGCTGCGCAAGCAACGACATGTGCCGCCGGGCGCTCCCAATAATTTTGGCATCTCTTCACAGGACGCGCTGCTTGATGTCTATAACCAGTTGACAGGCGCGACTTATCTCGTGCTGACAGCGATTTCGTTTGTGGCGCTGATGATTGGCGGCATCGGCGTCATGAACATCATGCTGGTTTCGGTGACTGAGAGAACCAAAGAGATCGGTTTGCGGAAGGCTGTCGGGGCGACGCGCACGAATATTCTTTCACAATTTCTGATCGAGGCCGTGGTGCTGACCGCGATCGGCGGTTTGATAGGCCTCGGCGTCGGGGAATTCTTTAGTTTCCTGACGAACAAATATTCACCTTTGCCCGCGTATGTCCCGCCCTGGGCGATCGGCGTTGGCATCGGGATCTCAGCCGCCGTCGGAATCATTTTTGGACTATGGCCGGCATGGAAGGCCGCGAGGCTGGATCCAATCGAGTCGCTCAGGTGGGAGTAGAGTCCGCTGCCGGTGCTGACACCATGCGGCAGCTTTGCCTCAAAACTAGTCTTATTCTCGTCCGCGAAGCGGACGGAGCGAGAATAGCCCAGCGCTTTAGCGCTGGGTTACTAGGTATAATCCAGGCAGTCCGCAAGGCGGACGACTGACAAACCTATGGACGTAGAACATTTATGATTCAGCCGTCCGTTTCACGGACTACGTCTATGCATCCATTCAACCCCACCGATGAATCGGTGGGCTATTCTCATTCGTCGGCTTCGCCGACTTTTGAGGCAAAGCCCCATGCAGTAACCAAATCGCGTTCCGGCCCGTATAATTAATCTCAGTGAAGTTAATAGAAGTTCTAAAAGTTGCTATCGCTGCTATCTGGGCACACAAGCTCCGTTCGGCGCTGACTCTGCTCGGGATGATCGTCGGCGTGACGGCGTTTGTGACGGTGGTGTCGCTGATTCAGGGATTCAATGTTTACATTGATGAAAAGATCGCCGGCATCGGCGCAAAGTCTTTCTCGATTCAGCGCTTCAACCCGTTCGAGGATTTTAAGGACACCGACACCATTGCCGCGGCTCAGCGCCGCAATAAAGAGCTTACGCTGGAGGACTATGATTTCATCAAAGAGCGCGCGACTCTGATTGGTAAGCTTGGGGCCAAGGCGCGCGGAACCCCATCCCAGATTAAGCGCGGTGATCACCAGTTGGACGACGTGTTTGTAACCGGCGCCACCGCCAACACGGCTGACATCGACAATCGCACTATCGACAATGGCCGCTTTTTCACTGAGACGGAAGCCGAAAGCGCGACGCGCGTAGCCTACGTCGGTGCGGATATTGCGACGAATCTTTTTCCGGCAGGCGATCCGATTGGCGGGGAGATCGAAATTCGCGGATTGCCCTATCGCGTGATCGGCGTCGAAGCAGTTAAAGGCACTGTCTTTGGTATTCCGCAGGACAGCTTCATCGTGATTCCGCTCAAGACTTATGAGCTGGATTTTGGACCCTTGATTCGCCAGCGGTCGTTGTTCTTCACCGCGACCTCAAAAACAGACCAGGGCTTTAGCGATGCGGTGGACGAAGCGCGATTTCTCATGCGCGCGCGCCGTAAGTTGGGTCCCAACGAAAAAGACAATTTCGGCATCGTCACGCCGGATGCGATAACCGGCTTGCGTGATCGAATCTTTGGATCAGTCTTTATCGTCGCCATTGCAGTCCCCGGCATTGCGCTGATTGTCGGCGCGATTGTGATTATGAACATCATGCTGGTGTCGGTAACTGAACGCACCAAGGAAATTGGCATCCGAAAATCGCTCGGGGCGCGCCAGAAAGATATTCTGAAGCAGTTCCTTCTGGAATCTGCCACGATGGCCACGATCGGCGGCGCGGTGGGAGTATTGCTGGCCTGGGTCGTGGGCAAGATCGTGACACAAGTGTTCTTTCAAACCTACCTGTCGGTTGGCGCAGTAGCCGTAGCTATCGGCGTCGCCGGCGGATTTGGAATTCTCGCCGGGATATTCCCGGCCTGGAAAGCAGCGCGTCTGGATCCGATTGAAGCGCTGCGCGCGGAAACGTAATTTGGAGTGCGGCGGCTTGACGCCGCTTTTAAATCTTAGCGAAGCGAAAGCGCCGTCAAGCCGGCGCACTCCAAAAAGAGGAGTCGCCCATGAAGATCTTCCGTAGCGACATTCTCGAAAACCTCTGGATGGCCCTTGGCACCCTGCGCGCCAACAAGCTGCGCTCGTTCCTGACAGTCATTGGGGTGATCATCGGCGTGGTCACGGTGATGCTGATCGCTTCGATCATCGCCGGCGTCGACACGGCGGTCACCAAGGAGGTCGAATCGTTTGGCACCCGGTCAATGTATATCAGCAAGTTTAATCCGGGAATTCATGTTGGTCGTCTGTCGCGCGAAGAGCGGATGCGCAAACCGCTCACATATGACGACGCGATCGCCCTCTCGAAATTACCTACCGTTGAAACGGCGGTCCCTTTTCTCGAAATCACCAACAACTTTTTCGGCCAGAAGATTCTCGTGAGCGGCGGCGGCAAAACCTCTGCCTCGGTCGGCTTGCAGGGCACCCTGCCTGATTTTGAGAAAGCCGGCACCCAGGTCATCGCCGAGGGCCGCTTCTTCTCGCAGTTTGAAAACGACCAGAACCAGAATGTGTGCGTCATCGGCTCAAAGGTCGCGGATGATTTCTTCCGCTATGGCTCGCCGGTTGGTGACACACTCAAAGTCGGTGAACAGGAATTCCGCGTGGTCGGCGTCCTGCAAAAACGGGAACAATTTCTCTTCAGTGGCGGTTCAGATGATCAAAACAACGTCGTCTATATGCCATTTAACGTGGCGCGCAAGCTCAAACCAAATTCGGAAGACATTTATCTTTTAGCGGTCGCGAGACCAGGACAGATGCAGGCGGCGATGGACCAGGTGACCGACACCTTGCGAGTGCGGCGCAACGTCTCGTTCGGCAAACCGGATAGCTTCGGAATCGAAACGACCGAATCGCTGATCAGTTCCTTTCATGCGATTACGGGCGGTATTGCGATCGCGATGGTGGTCATCTCATCTGTCGGCTTGATGGTCGGCGGGATCGGCGTGATGAATATTATGCTGGTGTCCGTGACTGAGCGTACTCGCGAGATTGGCGTGCGCAAAGCCATCGGTGCCCGTCGCCGAGACATCCTGTGGCAATTCCTGATCGAAGCGATGACGCTTACCGGCTTTGGCGGACTGGTGGGACTCGCGGTGGGTTGGTTGGGCACTCTGTTGGTGAAAATGATTATGCCTTCCTACGTGCCGTTGTGGGCGCCGGCGGCGGGCTTTTTCGCCAGCGTCGGCATTGGCATGATCTTCGGACTATGGCCGGCGTGGAAGGCCGCGCGGCTGGATCCAATCGAGTCGCTCAGGTACGAGTAACAGTCGCAAAGAGCAAAGAGGTAAGCGCTAAGAGCGAACGGTAAAGAGCAAAGAGCAAAGAGGTAAGAGCAAAGGTATTTTGCCCTGTTGCTCTTCGCTCTTTGCCCCTCGCTCTTTGCGCTCTGCGGTTAGCCAAACATACTTCCGAATACTGCTGCAGCGGCAATTCCCAGGAGCAGGAAAATCAGGAATAAAGTTATCGCCGTACTCCACGCGGCTGATGAGCTGACTTTATAGCCACCGTTCCGCAGGCCTGTTGCCGTCAACCACAGACGGTAAAAGGAGATCACTCCGATTGAGGTGGCGATCACGAACAAAACCGGATGGTCTTTCGCAGCTACCAGCAACCCCAGGTTGTCATAGACCAGCGTTTCCTGTCCCAGCAGGGGATGTATGTCGTCTGGCGACTTCAGGTAAAGAATAATGAAGCTGATCGCTTTTTGGATCAGCGTGGCCGGAAAAGTGACATACGCAACCACCGCAAATGCTTGCCAGTAGTGCATGCTGCCTCCGAACACCAGCACGCCGAGCAGCGCCAGACCGGCGACGACCGCGACAGCAAAAAATGCGCCCACGATTCTCTTAATGAAATCTCCCGCCTGATAGGTTGCGGCCTTGGCCTGCTCAACACCTTCGGTCCTGGCCCTGGCCATCGCCTCGGGTGGAGGTTTGATGGGACTGTCCTCGAGCTTGTCCATCGTGTAGTTGATGATGCGCTCAGGAGTCAACCGGTGGGTAAAGGCGACACTATAGGCGCCGTTAATGGCTCCAGCCAAAAGCACAGCTGCCAGAAACTGTGGATGCGCGCGAAGATTGCGAAACGCGTTGGTTGGTTCAAAGAAGATTCCGGTCAACGTTCCGATCGTCGACATGCGTGGCGGCGGATTATCGACAGCCGGCATCCTGATAAAGCTGAAGGCGAACAGAAGCACGCCCAGCGCGCACACAGCCGCCCCCGTTCCGATCCCGCCGACGATAAGCGCAATGCCGGGAATGCCGAGCACGACTACCACGACGCCAACAATCACGAGAGCAACACCAGCCCACAACAGATAGGTCGGGCGCCGGCGCTCGGGCTCGACCTGGGACGGTGGTGGTGGCGCGTGGAACTCCTGATTTGGATCGCTCATCCTGGAATGTCCTCCTGTTAATCGAAACGCCCAGACAGCGGATGCGTGAGCGTATTTGGAAATGCGATAAACCGAATGGCTTTACGTTTAAGCGCCCGATCTTGTTTCACTTTGGTGAACGGGTTCGGCGCCGGGAGCTCCGGAATAACCGTCGACCCGAATGCAGGCGACATTGTGGCCGGGCGCAACCTCCCGCAACTCGGGGTCGATTCGCGCGCAATCATCAATCGCCATGGGACAGCGCGTGCGAAAGCGACACCCCGACGGCGGATTGCGCGACGTCGGCACGTCGCCTTTCAAAATGATGCGATCGCGTTTTTGTTTCGGATCCGGAATCGGTATTGCCGAGAGCAAGGCTACTGTGTATGGATGCAACGGGTTGAGGTAGAGCTGTTTTGCGTCGGCAATCTCGACAATACGGCCGAGGTACATTACGGCTACTCGCGTGGAGATGTGTTCAACGACCGCGAGGCCATGAGAGATAAAGAGGTACGTCAGCCCGAATTCCTGCTGCAGGTCCTGCAAAAGATTCACTACCTGTGCCTGGACCGAGACATCGAGGGCCGAAACCGGCTCGTCCGCGACGATCAATTTGGGGTTCAACGCCAGCGCGCGGGCGACCCCTATACGCTGTAATTGCCCGCCTGAAAATTCGTGGCTGTATCGTTTCATGTAATCGGCGTCGAGCCCAACTTTGCCGAGTAGCCACGCGACGCGCTCGCGCCGCTCTTTTTTATTGCCGATCTTATGAATGACCAGAGGCTCGGCGACGATGTCACCGATTTTCATGCGCGGGTTGAGCGAGGCATTCGGATCCTGAAAGACGATCTGCATCTGGCGACGCAATTCGCGCAACTCGCGCTTCCTCATGGCCGTCACGTCGCGCCCTTCGAATTGAATGTCGCCGTGCGTTGGTTCGATCAGTCGCAGAATACAACGACCAGTCGTCGACTTGCCGCAACCTGATTCGCCGACCAGTCCCAGGGTCTCACCAGTAGCGATATCGAAAGAGACACCATCGACCGCGCGCCACACGTCGTCGCTGCCTTCGACGGGAAAGTGCTTCACCAGTTCGCGGACGCGAACCAGCGAGTCGTTTTGGTCAACTGCTGAAGTCAATACGCTAATCTTTCATGATTCGTTGCTCGGTCGTACGTTTTCCAGTGAATTGGCCGCTTTGTGAGCCGCGGGATCGTACAATACACATCGTGCCATAACCGTTTCGCCAACGGGGTACAGCGGGATCTTTTCTTCGCGACATCGCGGCATGCGATAGGGACACCGCGGTTCGAAGTGGCATCCGGGCGGCAAGGCCGTCGGTCGCGGCACAGTTCCTTCGATTGTTTGTAAACGCGCGTCCGGTTCGACTGCGGCCGTCGTCAGTTTCGGAACTGAGCGCAACAAACCTTCCGTGTACGGATGCTTCGGGCGGGCGAACAGTTCATCAACCGGCGATTGCTCGACAATTTGGCCGGTGTACATTACGGCAACTCGATCTGCCACTTCGGCCACTACGCCGAGATCATGTGTGATTAAGAGTACGGCCAGTTCCCGGGTCCGCCTCAAAGTATCCAGTAACTCCAGCATCTGCGCCTGAATCGTTACATCGAGAGCGGTAGTCGGTTCGTCGGCAATCAGCACTTGCGGATCGCACGCCAGCGCCATTGCGATCATCACGCGCTGACGCATACCGCCCGACAGTTGGTGTGGATAATCATCGGCGCGCAACGCGGGATCAGGGATCGCTACCTCGCGCATGGCCTCAACCGCAGCGGCGCGCGCCTCCCGGCGCGATAGTTTGCGGTGCAGCCGCAAAGCTTCGCCAATCTGTTCGCCGACGGTGAAAACCGGATTCAATGACGTCATCGGATCCTGGAAGATCATCGCAATGTCATTGCCGCGAACAGCGCGCATCTCGGCATTTGACAGCTTCAGCAGGTCGCGACCGTCAAACAGAATGTCGCCGGCCACAATCCTTCCCGGCGGCGCAACCAGGCGCATGATCGAGAGCGCAGTAATCGACTTGCCGCAGCCGCTTTCGCCTACCAGTCCCAACAACTCACCGCGATCGAGATAAAAACTGATGCCATCGACGGCGCGCACCAGTCCTTCGCGCGTTTGAAAGTAGGTGCAGAGATCTTTGACTTCGAGCAGATGAGTCACCGGGTGAGCTCTTCTGGATGTTATATCCGGCAATATGTTGACACCATTCAAAAGTTGGCAATAGACTGGCGGCGAACCCGACAACTTCGCAACCAATCAGAGATCAAAAGCCATCATGCGCAATTCTACCTTAACTCAAAAAAGAATCCTGCCTGGCGTCTGCCTGATTTCCATCTTTTTGATCGGTTTGCCGCTGATAGTTCACGGCCGGCCGCAGGATCCTGCCGAGCGCAAGCACGCGTTGGATGTGTACGAGTCACAGGACATGGTCGCAGCGCTGCCGTTATTGGAAAAAGTCGCCCTTGCATATCCAAACGATCCCGTGGTGCTGTCACGTCTCGGCTTCGCGCTTTACGCAAACTCGATTGACGAGAAGAATGCGACGACGCGACAGGAAATGCGAACCCGCGCGCGTTCGGTGTTGATGAAGTCGCAATCGCTCGGTGACAACAGCAATCTCACCAGGATGACCGTCGATGCTTTAGCCGGGCCCGACACGAGTCAAATTCCCTTTTCCAGGATTCAGTCTGCCGAGGCCGCGATCCGCGAGGGTGAGACTGCATTCATGCATGGTGAGATGGACAAGGCCATTGCCGCTTACAAACGCGCGCTGGAAGCGGACCCGCAGTTGTACGACGCAGCGCTGTATGCGGGTGACTCGGAATTCAAGAAGGCGATGAGTTCTAACGATGCGCAATTTCGCAGCGACCACTTCGAGGCGGCCGGCGTCTGGTTCGCCAAAGCAATCGCCATCAATCCGAACGTCGAAACCGCTTACCGGTATTGGGGTGACGCATTGGACGCGCAAGGCAAGGCTAACGAGGCCCGCGAAAAATTCGTTGATGCTATTGTAGCCGAGCCATATAGCCGCCGCTCGTATGTTGGGCTGACACAGTGGGGCCAGCGGCATAACGTACAATTGGGCCATCCTCGGATCGTGCCGCCTAACTCAAGGACGACCGAAGGGTCTAATACGACTTTGAACGTCGATCCGCGGACACTCGACAGCCAGGACGGCTCAAATGAGTGGCTGATGTATGACCTCACGCGAATCGCCTGGCAGAAAACGGACTTCTACAAAAACTATCCGGACGAAAAGGCCTATCGCCACAGCTTGAAAGAGGAAGTGGCGGCGCTGCGGATGGTTGCTGAAGCCGTCGGGAAGGACGTTAAGTCGGGCAAGGTGAAGACGCTCGAACCCTCACTCGATTCACTCGTGAAACTGAACGAGGCTGGTTTGCTGGAGGCGTTTATTCTCTTTGCGCGGTCAGATGCCGGCATCGCGCGTGACTATCCTGCATACCGGGCCGCGAATCGCGACAAGCTGAGAAGGTATTGGCTGGAAGTCGTAATCACTCGCGGATAGGTCAGAACCGCCTGAGGTAGCGGGCGGGCCTTCACTATCGTCGGC
>JBKPEE010000007.1:0-12069 GCA_046728235.1 Acidobacteriota bacterium | reverse complement strand
CCCCCGCTCTTGTATTGACTAAAACAGGCGGGGGCAAGCCCGCCTTCCTGACCTGAGAGATTTCAATCTGAGGGTTACTTGTCGCCTTTGTTGCGGCTGTAAAACAAAGTCTTGCAGCTAAAACTCGATGATGATAAACTGAGTTCCCATGATGAAGAAAACTGGAATCAATACTTCGGAATTGGGTAACGCGGTGCGGCGGCGACGCGAAGAGCTGGGACTTAGCCTGCGCGACGTGGCCGATAAGACGGGTGTGTCTGCCTCGACCCTGTCGCGAATCGAAAACGGTACCGGCAAACCGGACGCCGACAATATTGCGCGGCTGGCCTCGTGGCTTGATATGCCGATTGAACGCGTCATGCATCATTCGTCGCGCGGCGCATCTGATCCTAACCCCGTGGTGTACTACCCGCATGAATCAACTCCTGAAATAGTAGAAGCACACCTGCGCGCCGATAAGCATCTGACCCCTGACACCGCCAAAGCCCTTTCTGAATTGTTTCGCGTCGCGTACGCACAGTTCAGTGCGACGTCAGGTAAGAAGAAATAGTTTGGAGTGCGGCGACTTGTCGCCGCTTTTGCGTCCGCGGCCGGTTCTCAAAACAGACAAAAGCGGCGTCAAGCCGCCGCACTCCAAAAAAGCTGCAGCTCTCCAGTCAAGCCGGCGCCTCCCGAGGTTATAATTTGTCGTGTTGAATCTTTTGCCTCCCAGCGAAAAGCGAAAACAGTTTGAATTGCGCGCTCTGGGTTTGCGGGACTTCGCGGGCGTCAAAGGCGAGCAACCGCTCGATCCGTTTGCGCTTGCCGAGTTCGCGAAACTACTCGTCGTGGACTTCGATAGCATCGAAGGCCTGTCGCCCGAATCTCGCGCGCACTTGCTGGGTGAAGCTGCGGATGAATGGTCGGGCGGCGCCTGTGCGCGCCCTCTGCCGAATGGCTGGAAGTTGGTGATCCTCAATCCCGCTCACGGCCAACAGAGAAATCGGGCCACTTTGATGGAAGAAGTCGCGCACGTCTTCCTGGGCCATACGCCAAATCGTCTGGCGATCATCAGCAAAAAGCCGGCCGGATCTCACGACACCGCCGCCCGCGATTACAATCACGACGATGAAGAAGCCGCTTATGCCGTCGGCGCGGCCGCCCTGGTTCCTTACGCCGCGCTGCGGCGATTTGTGATGCAAGGCCGCAATGCCGCGCAAATTGCCCGCCATTTTCGCGTCAGCCGGCAACTGGTCGAATATCGCATCAAAGTCACGCATCTTTGGAGCGAATATAAACGTGCTTCTACCTCTCGACCACAATACGTATAATCAGACAGGCTATGAGGCGCACCTTCAGACCAGTGGCACCAAATCTCTCGAAGTAAGATTCATCGCATGCCTGAAGCAATCCAGAAAAGCGTCGCCGGCTTGTCGACCATCGACAAGCTGCGCATGCTGCTCGACATCACCAAGACCATCAGCCGGTCACTCGATCTTGATGAGGTGCTGAATCTCGTCATGGATACCCTCGACTCGCTGATTCCGTACGATGCGGCGGGAATCTACCTGGTGAAATGTTCGCAGCCGCTGGCTGAATGGGATGGCAAGCCGGATGAGACGTGCGTCTTTCACACCCAGGCCGTGCGCGGTTATGACATCGATGATTTGCAGGAGCTCCACCTGAAGATGGGTGAAGGCTTGATCGGCCACGTCGCCGTCACCGGCAAGCCTTACGTGTCGCATGATGTGCGCCGCGATCGTCGTTATATCAACGCGCGAGCGCGCACGCAGTCAGAAATGGTGGCGCCGATCGTTTCCAATAATGAAGTCATAGGCGTCTTTGATCTCGAAAGTGACGAGCTGGATGCCTACACCAATGACGATCTGGAAGTGCTAATGCTCCTGGCCTCGCAGGTCGCGATCATTATCGAGAAAGTGATGCTGCACGATCAGCTGATCGAGAAACAGCGGCTGGAGACTCAGCTCGAAGTTGCGCGGCAGGTGCAATTGCAGCTTTTGCCGCCGCGCGATCCGCAACTCGAAGGCTATGACATCAGCGCCTACAACTTTCCCACGGAAGAAGTTTCCGGTGATTACTACGACTGGGTGCGCATCTATGATGATCAAATCGGAATGGTCATCGCTGACGTCTCAGGCAAAGGCGTGCCGGCTGCTTTGTTGATGGCGTTTCTGCGCGCGAGTCTGCGCGCCGCCACCCACATCGGATATGCGCCGCACATTTCGATGTCCAAGGTAAACTACTTGCTGTGGGAATCGATCGAGCGCAATCAGTTCGTGACGGCGTTCTATGGCATCCTCGATGCGACGAACCGCACGCTGGCGTATGCCAACGCCGGCCACAGTCCGGCGCTGTTGATGAAAGTCGACGGCACCGCGCGTTTTGAAGAGCGCGGCGGTGTGCCGCTCGGAATGTTCCGCGATAGCCGCTATTACGAATATTTCGAAACCATCGAGCCGGGCGAGCTCTTCGTCCTCTACACCGACGGTGTGACTGAAGCGATGAATTCCACCGGCGAAGAGTACGGCCGCGATCGTCTGGTTACTGCGGTGCGTGAATGCCGCGACCAGCCGGCGCGCGAAATGATCGATTTCATCCATCGCGACCTGACAGCGTGGACCGAAGGTCAGGGCGCGCACGATGATGTGACCTTGTTTATCGTTAAAGCTCTTTAATTCTTAATTGAGGTTATCAGCATACCCATAATATGAGTGCCATCGCCGAACCACCAACTCAATCACCTTCAACTGCAGCCCCGATGAACCTGGCAAAGGTGCTGCAACAGATGCTGGCAGTGTCAGACAAAGTCAGCGACCTGATTTTTTCGCCGGGCCGCCCGCCGCAGGTCGAACTGGTCGGTAAGCTGCAACCCGTTCCCAACGCGGGCATAGAAAAACTGACGCCGGCGCAAACCTTCGGCATCGCCAAGATCATGATTGGCGATAACACCAGCGCTTATGAGAGTCTGGACAAGTTCGGCTCAGCCGATATTTCGTTCAGCGTGGCGGGGCTGTGCCGCTTTCGCGTTAACATCTTCAAACAACGCGGCACTCACGCGATCGTAATGCGCGTCATTCCCACGCGCCCGCCCACTTTTGAAAGTCTGCTGTTACCAAAACAGATGCGCGAGATCGTCGAACTTAAGAACGGTGTCGTGCTCGTGACTGGTCCAACCGGTAGCGGCAAGAGCTCGACCCTGGCAGCAGTTGTCGATCTGATCAACGACACGAAGTACTATCACATCGTCACCATCGAAGATCCGATTGAGTTTCTGCACACGCATAAGAACTCGACCATTCATCAGCGCGAGCTGCATTCGGACACGCCGAACTTCGCGCTCGCGCTGCGCGCCGCTTTGCGTCAGGCGCCCAAGGTCATCCTGGTCGGCGAGATGCGCGATCGCGAAACCATGGAAGTCGCGCTGGAAGCCGCCGAGACCGGACACCTCGTGCTCTCCACCCTGCACACGATTGACGCGGCCAAAACTGTGGAACGCATCATCGGTGTCTTTCCCAAAAACGAAGAGCAAATCATCCGCACGCGCCTGGCGGCATCGTTTCGCTACATAATTTCCCAGCGCTTGTTGCCGCGCGCGGACGGCAGCGGCCGGATCGCCGCGATTGAGATTCTCAAAGCAACGTCGCGCACGCGCGAGTACATCGAACGCGGCGAGTCGGAAGGTAAGTCACTTGCCGATGCGATGGAACAGGGCGGCGTCGAAGGCATGCAGACCTTTGACGGTGAGATCGAGCGGATGATTCGCGCGGGCGCCGTTAACAAAGATGACGGTTTGGCCTATGCCTCAAACCAGGGAAATCTTCTGTTGCGGCTGGGCGAATTCGGCGCCGGCGGCCGGCCGGAAGCCAAGCCGGCTCAACCACCGTCCAAGCCTAAGTCAGATTCGATCCTGGACATGATCGAACGGTGAGCGGCTGAGTGTTTCAGCGGCGCAACGGAGTCAGTACCGGGAGCGGTAGCGACCGGGTGCATTTTTAAGAATGTCGTTTACCCGGTCGCTACCGCTCCCGGTACTGACTCCATTAATAACTTAATGCTTTATCGCGTATCGACTGTACTCTCCCGAATTTCAATCCTGAAAAAACTCGTCTGCCTACTGGCCGCCTTTGCGCTCGTGCCGTCGCTGGCCGCAGTACCGGCGCGGTCAAATCAAAGCGGCGGCGACCTGCGTTTTGAATTGCCGCGCAATGCAAACCTGCGGGTTGAAAATCTGCGCGGCGCGGTCATGGTCGAGGTTTGGTCGGAAGATTATGTTTCGGTCGGCGCCTTAAGTGACAGCGGACAATCGAGTGCCACCGCGCCCGTCGTCGATCGCGGTGATGCGCTGCTTTCGATTCGCCTGCCGCGCGGGCCAAAGGACGCGCCGCGCACGAATCTTCAGTTGCACGTTCCCGCGCGCGCTCACCTGGCCATTCAGACCGCCGACGGCGCAGTCGAAGTTCAGGGTGTGCCGGCAGCGCTGCTGGTCCAGACATTTTCCGGCGAAATCTCGCTTGACGTGGCGGCAGACGCCAATGCCTCGGTGGTCGCCGATTCGAAAACGGGAAACGTTTCCTCATCTCTTGGCTCCTTATCGCCAAATCGCGGCGCCAGCCCGCAATTGCAGGGGCGACTCGGATCGGGCGGCAGCTCAGTTAAGCTCTATTCGCAGGCAGGTAACATCAGCATTGGAGTAGCGTCACAGACGACGGCCGCGCGCACCGATTCAGTCGCGCCGACGCGCACGGTTCCGCTGAGCGAGGCGACTGACAGGCCGCCGCCGGTAAGGCCTCCCGAGCTGGCCGGTGCAGATAACAGAGCAGTCCCCGCCGGGACCCCCGCGCCGCGCAATACCGGGCCGGAAGAAATTTCCGAAGGCGATGTGATTCGCGTCGATACTGAGCTGGTAGGGCTCAACGTCAGCGTCGTCGATCGCGGCACCAATCATGGGGTGAATGATCTCACTAAAGCCGACTTCCGGCTTTACGAAAACAATGCGAAGCAGCAGATTGAGCATTTCGAATCCGCGTCGGCTCCCTTCAATCTGGTTTTGCTGATTGATCTCTCAGGCTCGACTACAAAAGTCGTGGAGTTGATCAAGTCGGCAGCGCTTCATTTTGTCGACGCGGCCCGTCCCTTTGATCGCATTGGCGTAATCACCTTTGCCGGCAGCCAGGTGGTCGTGTCTCAACTTACGACAGATCACGAGGCTCTGCGGCAAAGAATCCGCGCGATTGAAAAGCCTGACGGCAGCACGAAACTTTACGACTCAGTTGCCTATGCCATCGATGAGGTCTTTCGTGAATCCAGGGACACGCGCCGCAATGCCATCGTCGTCATCAGTGATGGCCTGGACAGCGTGCTGCCGAATGTCACCGGCGAAGGATCGACCCTCAGTTATGAAGAGATGATTCGACGCGCGAAGGAATTTGACGGCGTCATCTATTCAATCTGGACCGACACGCAGACTTACGAGCCGTTGAGTCCGCTGGATATTCAGCAGGAAACCTTCGATCTGGCGCATGATCGCATGAAAGAGCTCTCCGACGCCGGCGGCGGCGCGTTCTATGAATGTGAAAAGTTGGAAGACCTCGCCGGTGCGTACGATCGCGTCGTCGCCGACCTTGGCACGCTTTACACTTTGGCGTATCGTCCCACCAATAAGGTCCGCGACGGATCCTGGCGCGCGATTCGGGTAACGGTGAGCCGCCCGAATACAGTAGCGCGCGGCAAGCGCGGATACTTTGCGAAGTAATAAGGCCGGCAATTGGTGTGCGCGGCCACTTTGGAGTGCGCCGGCATTTGGGCATTGATATAGTTGACACACCAGCCCGCGGAGCGGGCGTCAGCGTAAAGCCTGGGGCGCAAGCCCCAGGATCAATGGCGAAAATAGTTCGAGCCCGCGGAGCGGGCGACAGCCTTAGCGGAACTACGGGACGTTCAAAATGTCGCGATCGTTCGGTCTTTCGGAAGAGTGGATTATTCATGAGTGCTGTCGCCCGCTTCGCGGGCTCGGTCAATCGTTCTGCATGCGATCCCGGGGCTTGCGCGCCGGGCTTTATGCTGACGCCCGCTCCGCGGGCTCTTTCGTGACGTCGTGTAGATACGTCATCAAAAAGCAGACCTCGATCGCGTTCTTGCTGCTTACTGCCTTCTGCCTTCTGCCTACTGTCTTCGCCCAGTCTCCCGAACCGATCGATGTCATCAAAGTCGATACCGACCTGGTAAACCTGAACGTCAGTGTCTTTAATCACAAATCTTCCAACCTGAAGACACTGGAACAGAAAGATTTCGCCGTCCTTGATAACGGCGCGCCGCAGGAGATCTCGTTCTTCGCCTCCGGCGAATCGCCTTTCGACCTGGTGTTGTTGCTCGACCTTTCCGGATCGACCGCGAAGAAGATTCAACTCATTCGCAAATCCGCCAAACGATTCGTCGACGCGGCGCGGGCGGAGGATCGGATTGCCGTCTTAACTTTCTCAGCCGACGTGCAGGTGGTTGCGAAGCTTAGTGAGGATCGCGCGGAACTGAAGCAGAGCATCGACGGGATTCAAAAGCCGGTCGGGGGCACGAATTTCTGGGATGCGCTAATGTTTGTGCTGGACCACGTGACGATTCAATCGCGCGTCGAACGCCGGCGCAGCGCTGTGGTCGTGATGACCGACGGCGTCGATAACGCTCTTCCGGGTGTGTACGGCGACGGATCAAAGACCACCTTCGATCAGTTGCTCGAGAATGTGCGCCGGCTCGACACCATCATAATGCCGGTTTACCTCGACACGGAGAAGGAGGCCAACCCGCGCAGCACTCCGCCCGGCGCCTATTCAATGGCCCGCGACCAACTGGCCATGCTGGCGGCGGAGAGCGGCAACACGATGTACCACGCGAGCAAGCTCCGCGACTTGAACCAGGTCTATGCGGAAGTGATTCGTGATTTAAGTACCGTCTACAGCATTGGTTATCGCCCAGCGAATCGTGTTCATGATGGTGCCTGGCACACGGTGACGTTACAGTTGCCTGGCCACCCGGAATTGGAGGTTCGCTCAAAGCGCGGTTATTACGAGACGAAGGAATGACGAACATTGTGCTGTGGATCACCCGATCAATAAACGATGAGCGTCAAAAGGTGCGGCATTGTTTTGAGGCAATCAATGACAAGTAATCACATCCTAACTGCACCCATACTGCTCTTACTCTGCTGCGTCGCCCTGCTCTCGTCCTCCTGCGGAAGCAAAACCCCCGAAGGCCCGACGGTCCTGCCAAAGAGCGTTGGGGCGGCGGATGAAGGTTCGGCTATTCAGGCGCTGCGCACTATTGCGTCAGCGCAAACGCAGGCGAAGGCGATGCGCAATTCGTACGCCGGCTTCGATACTCTGGTGCAACTCGGCTTCCTGGATCAGCGATTCGCCGGCGAGACTCCCAACCTCAGAGGATATCGATTTTCAATGACCGCGAATGAAAGCCAGTTTGCCGTTAATGCCGATCCGCAAGTCACCGAAACTTCGCCGACGACTGGCAGCCGTCACTTCTATCTGGACTCATCCGCCAACGCCATTCACGTCAATCCCACGCAGGCGGCAACGAAACTGGATCCGTTGCTGTGATCTCTTGACGTGTCGAGATCCGGGCAAGAGAAATTCCGGTCTCGCCTCCCCGCTCGCGGGAAGGGGATTAAGCGGTTGGGTGTTGGCGCGCGAGGCCACTTCCCATCCGTAGTGCCGAAGGTGCGGCATGGAAAAGGAATTAGTCGAGAGTCAGCGGTCGGATCTGCATTTGTCCCGACTTGTTCGTGGTATTTCGTGTGAATTCGCGGATCGTGCTCCTGCCCCGTTTAGAGACGCTTCGCGAATCCCCACCAAACCACACGAAACCCCCCAGATTTCATTGGACATATATCGATCGGGGCGTATAATCACGCCAGAACTCTTCCCTTTATCCGTCGACTTGCTTAGGAGGATCTATGAAAACCTCATTCAGTCTGTACAAAACGGTTCTCGCCCTCGTCGCTTTGATCTCTTGCGCGACACTCGCACAAGCACAAAACCGCGAGCGCTTTGGAATTTCTGCCAAGGCGGGCGGCGTCAACGCAGTCAGCGGCAAGGTCATGGTTAAGACGAAGGATCAGGCGGAGCGTTTGCTGACCAGCCAGGACGATCTCGCCTCGGGCGACATAGTCAGTACCGGCCTTGGCAGCCAGGTTGAAGTGCTGCTTAATCCGGGCACGTACCTGCGTTTGGCCGAAAACAGCGAATTCGTGATGGCGGATACTGCACTCGACAACCTGCTGGTGCGTCTGACGAAAGGGAGCGTGATTATCGAAGCCACCGGCCCCGATGAAATCCAGTTGAATATTCCGGTGATTACTGACCAGACACGGATGACGATCGTTCGCGCCGGCGTTTATCGTTTTAATGTGGCAAAGGGCACCACTGAATTGATCGTCCGCAAGGGCCGCGTCGAACTCAACGGCACAAACGAACGTGTTAAAGGCGGAAAGAAAGTCACCTTAACATCCTCAGGCGAAACAGTCGCGAAACTTACCAAGGACGACAAAGACCAATTCGACGATTGGAGCAAGACCCGAGGACAAACCCTGGCGCGCGCGAATACGAAACTGAACCCGCGCACGGTTAATGGCTATCTGATGGCCGGCAGCCTGGGATATGGAAGTTTCGGTTTCAGCCGTTGGGGACTCTGGACCTGGAGTCCGTTCGCCAGCTGCTATACCTTCCTTCCTTATTATTATGGTTGGGGCAGTCCGTACGGTAGTTATTACGACGCGTACTTTAATCATGGCGGCGGCTATTACGGAGGCGGTTACTACGGGAACAACGGCGGCGGCATCATCACCAATAATTCGAGTGGCAGTGGCGGCTCGAGTGGTTATCCGGGCGGTGGTACGTCGGGCGGCTCTGGCAGTGGCGGCAGCGGGAGTGGCAGCGGGAGCGGTGGCTACCGAGCTCCTACACCCCCGAGCGTCAGTTCGCCGCCGAGCACGCCGTCGATGGCCGGCCCGCGCGATCCTGACTCAGGTAGCCGCATGATCAATACGATCAAGCCGCCGATTAACTGAGATAGTCTTTTAGTTTGAGGTTGCAAGGGGGGGACGACTCGTCGTCCCCCTTCGTGTTTTCGCGACGTACTCTTTGCCGTTTCGCGTAACTTCGTGAATCCTTCTTCGTGTCGTTTCGTGTGATTTCGTGGATCGTTCCTGGTTTTTGCGATAAACCGATCCACGAACTGTTAGAACGAACTCCATCATCCCGAACGGCTCTGCTATGCTGATGCGCGGCAAGTCTCTGACTTGCCGGACGTCGACCCCTGAAAATTCAAGCAGTCTTCGACCGCGCATGTCTCTGCCATACCGATGAGGCACGTCTCCCGACTTGCCGGCGGCTCCTTCCTTTCAATCTGCGGTCATTCACCGCTCACGACGATACAGATCACGAATCTCTTCATTAACGATCTCTACGATTTCCGATTTGGGCAGACCCGCCAGCGCCAGATGCGCCAGGCTTGCCCGCAGCCCTTTACGCAAATCCGCATCGCTCTGCTGCGTGAGCCGCCGGGAAGAGACGACTGCTCCCGATCCATGCCTTACCTTCAATAACCCTTCCTTCTGCAACTCACGGTACGCCGCGGCGATCGTATTGAGATTCACACCCAAATCGTCGGCCACCTGCCGTACGGGCGGCAGCGCCATTCCTTCACTCAAACTGCCGCGCGCAATCAAGGCTTTAATCTCATCCGCCACCTGCCGATAGATCGGCCGCGCATCCAGTTCATCGATGGTTATATACATAGTCGAGTGTCGCGAGACACTATACACTACTTGTAAAGCGCAATAAACACGGGGATATAGGTTATCTACAAAAAATGATCACTCTAGTCTCACCAGACTAAACCGCCACGTGAAAAAACGGCTGCGCCAGATGTTTTTAAGGATGCTCGGACTTTACAAGACAACTGGCAGGCTATTAGGAAGCAAACGCTGCCAGGCATTTAATCAGCAACTGCAGAGTAAAGGATTTGCCGGCGCTGGCGGCGCCAAAGTGAAACGAGCCGCCGGTTCTTGTCATAGTACAGAATCAACTGCGTCTCCATGATGCGGTTCGGCAGCCATTAATGCCTTGCGGACATTGTCGCTGTCGTCCGTGCCGCCGCCTTTCAGGATGCGTTCACACGCGAGCCATTGGTAAACTTTCTTCTGGTTTGCGGGCCGTGCCTTTACTCCCGCATATGCATTCAAAGCTCCTGTCGGTGATAACCCTTTGTCGTTGAACATGCTTAAGACATCACCCGTAATTGCGACGCTAGTCCCGTCGTCGATCAGAATCAAAGACTCAGAATAATTTGTGCCGTAGTAGTCGTTCACCGCTTTCATCGTGGCAGGTTCAACCTGTCCAAAGCCCACGGCCGGTCCGTGCAGCTGGCGTCTATTAGTGAACATTGTCTCTTCCCAGAAAATTCCTACCAACAGTTCGCAGGAAAACACAGTCGGAGACTGGTTCTCCTGTATCAGGTCCCACATATCGTTGAACGAGAGACTCATGATGAGATTCTCCTTATGCGCTGCCTTGCCACGCTTTTATTCCATAACCGAATGCCATGTCAATCTTTCACGTTCTCAGCGAGCGATACATGATGACGCCCTTGAGGTCCCCTGGAGATTACCGCAAATATTCTCGGTCATAATCGGCTATTTCTTCCGCGCGCGTCGCGCGTGCTGGTTTGGTGTCCCGCCGGCTTGTGCGTCACCTTTCGCGCGGAAACCGATCGCGCGGGACCGCCGTTTCGGGGTCTCCGTCAATCCCCTGATAGCCGCTATGATCGAAACAATGGCCTTGTCATGCGTGCCGACTTTCCGCTCCAATTCCGTGAGCTTATCGGATAACTCTTTGTGAGTTGCCAATGTTTCGCGCAGCTTCACGAAGGCGCGAACGACGAAGACACTCATCTCAACTGCTTGCTTGCTGTTGAGCACGTTTGCCGCCATGATCGCGCCGTGCTCGGTGAAGGCATAGGGCAGATAACGCGGGTCTCGATGCTTTTGAGGACCGGTCGCAAATTGCGACCGGTTCGCAATCCCCGGTGATTTTGAGGTCGCGATTTGCGACCTCAAGTTGTCGGTAGCAGACCGCGACGCGTCAGAAAAGTTATCCAAATTTGAGTTCACAAATTGTGATCTCAAACGATCGTATTCCTTCTTGGACAATTGGAATGCGAAGTCTTCGGGAAATCGATCTGAGTTTCGCTTAACTTGCTCGTTCAGGCGTTTCGTCGTAACGCCGTAGATCCGAGCGAGGTCAGCATCCAAAATGACGCGCTGGCCGTGTACTTCATGAATCAGCGGCGCGATTTTTTGAAGAGCTAAATTCTCGGACATTGCAAAAATATAACACCGACGTCGAGGTAAATATTCTTGCAAGAGAACTCATGGAAACGCAACAATCGCAGCCCTGACCCGAGTGTGCGAATTCCTGGGGGACCGGTCACAAATTGTGACCGGTTCAGGGCGGTTTCGTTTGAGGTCACAAACTGTGAAATCAAGGCATGAACAGAAACAATCCAAAGCGCCGTCGAGGCCGGCGCACTCCAAAGTCCGCTGCGCGGACGATGCGGGGTGCAGCGCGTGGACCAAGCTCTTGGTAGCCACGCAATCAGATAAGCGGTACGCAAAGGCCTCGGGGGTGATATCCTTCCACCCTCAGATCAACGGGAGGCTCGCAAATGCCCCGCAAAAGATCACGCAGGAAACACTCAGTTAAAGCTTCCTTCCGCGTGACGGAATTATCGAAGGCTGGTTCGTCGATTGAGCTGGAGATCTATGCGTCGAAAGAGAAGATTGGGACGCTGGAGATAGGTCGGGGCTCTCTGTTCTGGTATGGACGCAGCCGGCATAAATCTAAACGCATCGCGTGGAGCAGGTTTGCCGAGATGATGGATGACTTGGCTTATGGCAGCAGGTAGACATCAGAGAGTCAGAGGCCGGAAGCAGTGAGATCAGTAGCACCGGCATTAGCGGGATAATGATGCTCCTTAACCCATCCGCTGACGCGGATGGTACTGACT
>JBKPEE010000006.1:0-9457 GCA_046728235.1 Acidobacteriota bacterium | reverse complement strand
CCAGAACCTGACGCCGGGCTTGAACGAAGCGCGATCATTTGCGTGGCAACTCGCCGCCACAAAAGACTCGACTGCGGGATACAGTTTACCTCCGGATGCTTTTGGTCACACCGGTTTCACCGGGACCAGCTGTTGGATTGACGCGGCGGCGGAACGCGTCTTTATCCTGCTAACTAATCGCACGCACGCGCGGGTATTGCCGTTCGCCAACATCAACGGCGTGCGCCGCCAGTTTCATGAAATCGCCTCCGCAGCTTTGCAAAATAGCCCGTCCCTGATGAAGGAGTAGGCAATCATGAAGATCAGCTGGCTTATCCTTGCAGGTTCAGAAATCAGGAGCGCCAACGGCGCGAAAATGTAATAGCCCAGCCCACCGGGCTGGGTCACGAGCCGCCATCACAGAGTGGTAGCGCTGAAGGCGCGACATAGGTTGTTTCCAAATGCACATTACAAACTAATTTATCGCGCGCCTTCAGCGCTTCCTGGCGCGTTGTCGAACAGACCCGGCCCGTTGGGCCGGGCTATTACATTTCGCGCCGTTGGCGCTGTCGGCAATTCTTAATTGAAACTATATTAATGCCTCTTTTTTTGTAGTAAGATAGCCCCGGCCTTCCTGCTCCCCGCCAACTGCTTCGATGATCTATTCAGCAAGAGTTATCGCGATCGTGTTGCTGGCCACGATATGGCTGTCTCTGCCAACTCGGCTCGTAATAGCACAAGAAACTCGCGAGCGCTCGGTATCGGCTCAAAAGAACAACTGGCCCACCGATTCCAAATCAGTGACGACCAGGGCTGGTGAGAATGACAGCACCATTACGCTGTCCGCAGAGCCCGTCATGCGCATTGCCCTGTCTACCGGCACGAGCGCCGTCACGATCTCGACCACCGCAAAACTGCTGAATGTTTCCGACACCCCGGATACCACTCAGGCGCTCGAAACCACCCGCGTGCGCGTTGAGTCGCGCATGCTCACGCCCGCCCGCGTCGCGAACGATCGTTTTTTCGAACTGACCCTTGCCAATCGCTTGTCGCGCGAGGAGGCCGACCGGTTAAGCGAGTCGGTCCGGCAGAATGCGGACGAGCAACCGCAAGTCGTTTCGGATTCAGACAAGTGGAAAGTAATTCTGCAAAAACAGAGTAACGCTGAAATCGAAGAGAGCAGGGCCAAACTGGACGACGCTGGTTTTGAAATAGTCTCGCTTAAAGAAGTTCAGAAGCAAACACCCGACTCGGTGCGGGCGAACAGTTCCGCGCCGGTGGCGACGTTGAACGCGGCCAATAAGATCAAGTACACGGCCCGCGCGGCGTCGCCGAGTCGCGAACTGGTGGCCTTTGCCCGCGGGTCTGCGCCGTCGTTTCGATCGAGCGCGCCACTCGTCTTTGCTTCGAGCGACGAAAAAAATTCGCCGATGCGCTTCAACGAAAAGCCTTATCGCGGCCGGATTGAAGTATTCGCCAATACGCACGGCAGTGTCACTGTGGTTAACGTAATCGGTTTGGAAGACTACGTCCGCGGGGTCGTGCCCAACGAACTTTCTTATCCCGCGCTGGAAGCTTTGAAGGCCCAGACCATTGCGGCGCGGACTTACGCGGTGAAAAACCGCGGCCAGTTCATCTCTGAAGGTTTTGATCTGCTGCCAACCACGCGTTCGCAGGTCTATCGCGGCCTAAGCAGTGAAACTTCGCTCACTTCGCAGGCAGTCGATCAAACCCGTGGTGTCATTGCGACCTATCACGGCGAGCCAATCAACGCGCTCTACACTTCGACCTGCGGCGGCCGCACCGAAGATGCCGAGAACATTTTCAACGAAGCCATACCCTACCTTCGTGGCCGTGAGTGCGCCGTCGAAGGGAAATCGGCTTTCGCGCCGTTCACCATCAGAAGCGCGCGAGATCTTTTCGAAATCAAGGACGAACGCGATCTCGTCTATGCCAAAGATGTCGCCCTGCTCGCCGTAAACGGTTTGCCGTTGCCGGTCGATAAAATTTCCAGCTCGTGGCTCTCTTCGCATATCTCGGAATCGGAAGCGCGCGACTGGCTGAATGCGGCGGCGCGCTTGTCACGCAACCCTGCGTTCAAAGCACCGGATGAAGTTACCAAAGCGCCGGCCTTCAGCAGCGCTCTGATGGCGGCGGTTTACGCCGATCGCCGGGCCGACACGCTACTGAATAATGCCGACGCTGATTATCTTTTGAGCTTTCGTGATGGCGAGGACGTTCCGCCGGCTTATCGCGCCGATGTAGCGATGCTGCTGCGTGATGGTGCCCTTTCACTTTTTGCCGATGCCACGCTGCGACCAAAAGAGGCCATGCCGCGATCGCGGGCCCTGCATGCAATCGCCCATCTACTCGAATCAAAGAGCCTGCTGGCGTTGCAAAAAGGAACTTCGCGCCCGGCTTCAGGCGGCATCATGATGTTGCGCTCGAACAAGGGCAAAGACATGCCGGTGGTCGTAAGCAACCAGGCGTTCCTGTTCCGGGAGTTTGGCGAAAATCTTCATCAGATGAAATCGCTGGCATTAGTGGGTGGCGAGCCGGTCATTTTTCACGTCGGCGCCATGGGCCAGATCGATTACCTGGAAGTGAAACCGGCGAACAACGGCGCCGCGGCGGATCGATTTTCATCTTTGAGTAATTGGACGGCGCAAATGACCATCGGCGCGGTACAGGCGAGGCTGGGCCGATCCGTACGCGGCGTTGGCAGCATTACCGATTTGCGGATTGCCCGCCAGGGTTCGTCGCGCCGGGTCATCGATCTGGAAGTTGTCGGCACCCAGGGAACTGCGCATATTCGCGGCGGCCGGATTCGTTCTGCCCTGGGATTGAAAGAACAGTTGTTTGTCATCGACCGCATCTACAACGAAAACGATCGCGTCGTGTCTTTCATCTTCACAGGTCGCGGCTGGGGACATGGCGTCGGCATGTGCCAGTTTGGCGCTTACGGCCTCGCCAAGCAGGGACTCAACGTCGAACAGATCCTCAAGACCTACTACACCGGCATCGAACTGACGAAACTTTACTAGATGGCATGCGTTTCTCCCGCAATCAAATTATTGGCGCGATCCTGTTGCTGTCCGTCATCTGGCTCGTGATCGCAATTCGTCTTATCATCGCGAAGTAGAAGGATATGGACAAGATGGACAGGCTGGACACTATGGACCGGATTTGGAAAAGAGACTGCGGCCGTTTTTGATTCCTATCTTGTCAATAGTGTAAATCCTGTCTGATTGCTGTGGCTGAACCAGCGGCAACTAACAGCTCGCGCCAAATCATCGCCATTGTCGGCCCGACTGCTTCCGGCAAGAGTGCGCTGGGCATCGAGATCGCCCTCGGAATCGGCGGCGAGATTATCAACTGCGATTCGGTTCAGATCTATCAGCAGATCGAAATAGCGACCGCCAAGGTTCCCGTCGCAGAGCGTCGCGGCGTGCCCCATCATCTGATCGACTTCGTCTCGCCGGATCAGACGTTTACCGCTGCCGATTGGGCGCGCGCCGCACTTCACACGATCGACACAATCGAATCCCGCGGTCAGGTGCCGGTGCTCGTCGGAGGCACCGGCTTTTACCTGCGCGCGCTGCGGCAACCGTTCTTTCCCAGTCCGGCGACTGATGAAGAGCTGCGCCATCGGCTGACGCGCATCAGAGAGCGTTACGGCCCCGAGCGCCTTCATCGTATCTTGCTGAAGTTTGATCCCGCCGAAGCAGAAACTCTGCATGCGCGCGATTGGCCCAGAGTCCAACGTGCTATCGAATTCTATCTACAGACGAGCGAGCAGATTTCGGCTCATCGACCCTGGCGGCCTGCGCCGCCTCAGCTGGCGGCGCGCCTGCGAATCTTTGCCCTGAACCCTCCGCGCGATGCCCTGTACGCGCGCATCAATGAAAGAACTGACAACCATTTTGCGGCTGGACTGGTTGATGAAGTTCGGCGTCTCCTCAAGGCGGGTGTGCCGCCGAATTCCAGCGCCCTGGGGGCGCATGGTTATCGTCGAGTGGTCGAACACCTTAACGGTCAACGCACACTCGACAGTGCCGTGGAACAGACAAAACTCGACGTCAGGCATTACGCCAAGCGGCAGTTGACGTGGTTTCGCCGCGAGGCAGGAGTCGAGTGGATCGAAGGCTTTGGCGACGATCCGGAAGTACAGGCCCGGGTGGAGGCGCTTCTCTCATAGAAAACAAATTTGGAGTGCGGCGGCAAGCACCGGCGTCCCCAGCATGACATCTGCGCTGGGTGGTCGTAGCGCGAGGCCGCTTTGGCTCGGGTTGTTCATAAGAATGCTAAAGAAAATCCAAGGCGCCGCCGTTGTCGGCGCACTCCAAATTTGTAGCTCGTGCCACGTCAGAAACCACAGAAAAATCACAAAGAAGAGGGGCCTTCGTGTTTGTTCGTGTGCTTTCATGGAGCGCCCGCTCAAACACACCGAGATGTGCCGGTGGGATCACCAACCACTTACCGCAGAAAATGCTTGTAACGTGGGATTCGCTGTTATACTCTGAGCGTCCGTTTTTCACACCACAGCCGGAGACGTCCTCAAGTGGATTCAAAGGGAGTACCACAAAATATCCAGGATGGTTTTCTGAATCTGGCGCGGCGCGAGAAGACTACCGTAACAATTTACCTCGTCAATGGCGCCAAGTTGCTGGGCCGCATTAAGAGCTTCGACAAATTCTCGTTGCTGCTGGAGACCGGCGCGCAGGACCAATTGATTTTCAAACACGCCATCTCAACCATCTCACAAGCGAGGCGTGCCACCGGCGAGTTGCGCCACTCAACGATTCCAACCGAAAGTCCATCGGATCAGTCTCACGAACCGCCGGCCGCCTAATCGACCGTCGCTTGTTTCATCCCAGAAAATGGCCGGTGTTTTTATCACCTTTGAAGGAATTGATGGCTGCGGAAAATCGACGCAGCTGCGCCTGCTCGCCGCCGAGCTGCGCGAACGGCGCTTCGAGGTCCTGACGACACGTGAACCCGGCGGCACGACCTTAGGCCAGAGGCTGCGCGCCGCCTTGCTTGATGTCGAAGAGCAGGTCGATCCGCTGGCTGAGCTTTTAGTGTTTGCCGCCGATCGCGCCCAACACGTCCGCACGGTGCTCAGGCCCGCGCTTGCCGAGGATAAGATCGTTTTGTCCGATCGCTATGCTGACGCTACCGTTGCGTACCAGGGTTCGGGGCGAGGGTTCAAGCCTGAGTTGATTAAGGAAATCGTGCAACTCGCCACCGATGGACTCACGCCGGATTTGACGTTGTTGTTCGATTTGACTGTGAGAGAGTCGGCCATGCGAACGCGCCGGCGGTTGGCAGCAAAGCGCAGTGACCGGCTCGATAGCGAGGACGTAGAATTTCATGAGCGCGTGCGCAACGCCTACCTGGAAATCGCCAAAGCAAATTCCGGCCGGGTCCGCGTGGTCGACGCGCGTGGCTCAGTCCAGCAAACGCACAGCCTGGTTATGGACATCGTAATTCCGTTTTTGGGAGCAAAGAGCTAAGCGCAAACCGCGAGCTCTTGGCTCTTGCTTCTTTGCCCTTAGCCCTTTGCCCTTAGCGCACTATGTTTTCAAACCTAATCGGTAACGAAGAAGTAAAAGAGACGCTGCGGCGTTTGCTCACAAGTGGGCGCATGCCCGGATCGCTGCTGTTTACGGGGAACGAAGGTGTCGGCAAAAAACTCTTTGCGCTCGAGTTGGCGAAGGCGCTCAATTGCCGGAATCGCGCCGGAGTCGAGGCATGTGACGAATGCTCTTCATGTAAGAGAATCGCCAAGTCAACATTTCCGCCTTTTTCAGATCTCAATGACAACAAAGACCGGATGATTTGGAGTGAGCACGGCGACGTAGCCATGGTACGTCCTTATAAGCAGATCATTCGCGTGAAACCTATTCGCGAATTGGAGCGCGAAGCCAACTTCCGACCGTTCGAAGGCGCGGCGCGCGTTTTCATCATCGAAGATGCGGACTACATGAATGATTCTTCATCAAACGCGTTGCTCAAGGTCCTGGAAGAACCGCCCGCGACCAGTCATCTGATTCTTACCACCACAAATCCGACAGCGTTGCTGCCAACTATTCGCTCACGCTGCCAGGTGATTGGCTTTGCGCCCATCGCCGCGGAGAAAATCGAAAAATTCCTGGTAGCCGAAAAACAGATGCGGGGCGCCGACGCCGCCCTGCTGGCGCGCACGTCACAGGGAAGCATCGGCCGCGCCTGCGCCGCGGATGTGGATGATTATCGTGCAAGACGGAATGCCATGCTTTCAGTGTTGAAAGCCTTGACCATTACCGGCAATCGAGTCCAACTCCTGCGAGCGGCGGAAGAGCTGGGGGCTGCCCGCGATCGCGCCGATTACGAAGAGAGTCTGGCGGTTCTGGAAACGTTGATTCGTGATACCTGGGCGCTTCACCTCGGGCGACCGGCGGAGACAATCACGAACAGCGACATCTTAAGAGACCTGCAAAAGATTGCCGATGAATTAAGTACTGAGAAGGCGGCCGCCTGGTTATCAGCAATCGAAGAACTCCGCGGTGCGCTGGAAGTAAATATCAACAAGAGGATCGCCAGCGACGGATTGGTTTTGCAAATGGCGGCAGCGTGAAGCTGTCATTGATTCATTGGTTCATTGACTCATTGATTCATTCACGACGTCAGGATTTTTTCCAATGAATCAATGAACCGATGAGCTAATGAATCAATCGTTTAAGCCAGCTCAAATCTCTCGCCGTACTGCGGCACTTCAATTGACCAGCCAAAGCGTTCGCGAATATGCCGTTGCATGGCTTCAGCCGCGTCGGGCTCTCCGTGCGTAATGAAAACTCGACGAGGGGCAGAGGGCAGCCCTTCCAACCAGCGCACGATTTCTTTCCAATCTGCGTGCGCCGAAAATCCACCGATCTTTTCAATCCCACTTTTGACGGCAACCCATTGGCCCAAAACCTTTACCTGCTTCTCGCCATCAGCCACCCGCCGGCCCAAAGTCCCCGTCGCCTGATAACCAACGAACACCACCGTCGCATTATCATCCGGCAATAACCGCAGCGCATGATGTAAGACACGGCCGCCGTTCATCATGCCCGAGGCGGCGATAATGACGCGCGCGCCGTCCATGGAATTAATGCGCTTCGAATCTTCACGGCTGTTGCACGCGAGCATGTTATGCGTGCGCAGTGGTGTCGGATTGGCTTTCAACGCGGCGGCGTATTCATCGTCCTGCTCTTCAGTGCGGCGCGCATAGACTTCAGTAGCTGCCGCCGCCATTGGCGAATCGACACAGACGGGCAACACGGGAATTCTTTTTTCATCTTCCAGTTCGCGAATGAAATAGACGATCTCCTGGGCGCGCCCAACCGCAAATGCTGGAATCAATACTGCTCCGCCGCGCGCCACGGCCGCTTTGATAATCCTTTCCAGGGCCGCTTTGGGCGCTTCCACATCATGCAAACGATCACCGTAAGTCGATTCAACCAGCAGGTAATCAGCAGCCGCCGGCGCTGCTGGATCGCGAATGATTGGCTGGTCGTATTTCCCTAAATCGCCCGAGAACAAGACGCTCCGTGGATCGCTGTCGCCGTTCATATGGACCAATACCTGACTCGAGCCAAGAATGTGTCCGGCAATGCGAAACTCAGCTTGAACATTCTTGACAATCCGAACCGTTGCGCCGGTGTTGGGCACGACCTGCAGGAGCTTCAGCGTCTCGCGCGCGTCTCTTTCGGTGTACAGCGGCAAGGCCGGCAGGTGCTTGGTGATTTTGTGCCGATTGCGATAGTCGGCGTCCTCTTCCTGCAGCCGCGCTGAGTCAGGCAGGAGGATCTTCATCAAGTCAGCGGTGCCGGCAGAACAATAGACAGGACCGCGAAATCCGTGATTGACAAAGCGCGGCAGGTAGCCGGTGTGGTCGATGTGCGCGTGAGTGATGATCACGGCATTGACGGACGCCGCATCAAAGGGCGGCTCCTGCCAATTGCGATCGCGCAGGTCGTGACCACCCTGAAACAAGCCGCAATCAACCAGCACACGCGCGCGATCCGTTTCCACCAAATACTTCGATCCCGTGACCGTACCGGCTGCACCCCAGAATGAAAGTGTTGGCATGGCGGGGCATATTAATGGATCATCAGCAGGCCTGACAAAAAGGCGTCTTAAAGGTAGTGCTCCATTTTGGTGTTGGTGATCAAAGAGGGCGCCTTCGACGCGCAGCGGCGAAATGAAGTTAGCTGTGGCTTTTAAGCCACGGGTCACCGCAGGAAAACATGTTTACGTCGCGTCCGCGACGAATGAAATCGGCAAAAACCACACCAATAAGCTTAATTTCAATCGTCGCTGACGCGACGAGTGGTCGGAAACGCGACCTTCGTACCGGACCTTAAAAGGTCCGGCTAAAATCATGCGTCGCTCCGCGACGATCTGCCGGCGATCAACAATCTTCACACGACGCCCATAATGACACTTCTCACTTTACTCACGACTCGCTTATGATGCCCGTCGAGAGGTTCGCACGAGAATCTATGAAACACATCCCTCGCTTTTCCCTCGTAGCCATTGTCTTGATTGCGATTTCGTCCGGCGCGCCGGGGCGAGCTGTCGTTAACAGGCAACTCAACTCCACGACGACCCGGTTCGCGCAATTCGATGATCCGTATTCTGATTTTCGCAATACACGCTATTCAAATGCCGGCTTGTTGAGCGAACGCGACGAGATCAAGCTGGGCATGCAGCTTCATCGCGAAGTCACGAAGAAATACAACCTGACTGACGCCGGCCTGGATCGAGTCGATCGACTCGGCCAGAGTTGCGCGCGCGCGAGCCTGCGCCCTAATTTGACTTACAAATTTCATGTGATTCAGGGGCGTCAGATCAACGGCTTTTCGCTCCCGGGCGGCCATGTGTACGTCACCACCGCATTGGTGCGGTTGGCGAATGACAACGAGCTCGGCGCCGTCCTTTGTCATGAAGTCGGCCACCTCGTGGCCCGCCACAGCCTCAAGACGCTCAAGAAATCGAAGGAATATGACGATATTGCGAAATCGCTGGGCGAGATTACCGGCGTGGCCGGCAGCATCGCGCATGACCTCGGCGTAACTCTGGGACAGATGGTGGGCGCCGGCATGCTGACGATCCACTCACGGGATGAAGAACGCGAAGCGGACTTTCTGGGTGTGCGTGAGATGCCCGGCGCCGGCCTCGATCCGCAGGGGATGATCACGATGTTTCAGAAGCTTCAGCGAATCGAAGAGCGCGAGTCAGACTTATTAGGTTCGTTGTTTGCAGATCACCCGGACGCGCAGGAGCGGATTGATAACACGCGGTATGAGATTGCCAGAATGAGACGTCAGAACCGCCTGCGGTAGCGGGCGGGCAATCTCGGCTGACCCGCCTGCGGTAGCGGGCGGGCAATCTCGGCTGACCCGCCTGCGGTAGCGGGCGGGCAATCTCGGCTGACCCGCCTGCGGTAGCG
>JBKPEE010000005.1:0-16760 GCA_046728235.1 Acidobacteriota bacterium | reverse complement strand
CCATAAAGTCGCTGCAGCACTGAAGTTCGCTCTTCCATCTTAGGACGCGCGGCTAAGCAGCTCGCCTTCCGCAATCTGCTGACACTCAACACAAAGCGAGACGGCCGGATCCAAATGCAGGCGCTGCTCGCTAATGCGTTTTCCGCAGTCGGCACAAAGGCCAAAACCGCCATCGATGAGCCGATCCTGCGCATCGTTCAGGTCGCGCAGCCGCATCTCAAGCTGGTTGCGATGCCGCCGGTGCATATCTTCCGCGGCGTCATCCTCCGGCTCGCACTCGTTGACTAATATCGCTTCGTGATGCAGTGGCCCATCAGCGACGATTTCATACGTGATATTTTCTTTTTCTGCTTGCAGTAATTCCCACCATTCGCCGGCGTAGCCCGGGAAAGGCGACTCACCCAAACCTTCGACAGTCTGAAGAAAAAGCCCTTCCATAATGACCTCGCTTTCTTAATCCGGTTTAAGAAGGCATTCGCATCTTGAGCAAAGGTCATTCCCCTGATAACCAGCACGTAATCAGCCCATTCTTGCGGGATCGGGGTCCCGGGCACTGCGACCTTTCTCTTGGGCCCTGCGAAACTTTGCGCAGGTGACCCGCGTCACAACGGCCCATTTTGCTGGAGATCTGAGAGGGGATTCATCGGCACAAGCATTGCTCCAAGCGCGGTCGTGCCTGTATTCGCACCTAATCCCGAAATGAAGAGGAGATCATCATGAAGAGTCTTTTGTTACTTATCGCGCTGCTTTTCGCTGTAGCTCTGAGCAGCAGTTCTGTTGCCACCAGTAAGGCAGCGGCGCCGGCCAAAAAGCAAAAATCCGTGGTTCTGTTCAATGAGCCGGTGCAACTGATGGGCGTGACGCTCAAAGGGCAGTATCTATTTGTGCATGACGATGCGGCGATGGCGCGAGGCGAAGCTTGCACGTTCGTCTACAAAGGCGAGGCCGAGATTGCCAGTAAACTGGTTGTTTCTTTCCATTGCACGCCGGTACAACGCCAGAAAGTCGACAGCTTCATCGTGCGTACTGAATTAATCACCGGCGTCACGCAGTTGCGTGAATACCAATTCAGCGGCGATGCCGAAGCCCATATGGTGCCGCTGACCAAGTAAGCGCGCGCAACACATTCGAGATTGGGAGTGGGCCGGCGCGTCAGTGCTTACATGTCCGAAACCCCGGGAACGGTGGCGACAGGATCGGCACTGACGCTGGTCCATGATCTGATCGCTACCGTTTCCGACTTTTCGACATCGCACGGCAACACCAGGCCGCCGTTCCCCCAACGGCGTTAGAAAGAGAGAGAACTATTATGGGCAGCAACACCCTGACCGTCACCGACAATCGCACCGGCAAACAGTATGAACTGCCGGTCGAGAACGGCACCATCAAGGCCCTCGATCTGCGCAAGATCAAGACCGCCGAGGATGACTTTGGATTAATGACTTACGATCCGGCCTTCATGAACACCGCGTCATGCAAAAGCCGCATCACCTTCATCGATGGCGACAAAGGTATCCTCGAATATCGTGGCATTCCGATTGAGGAACTGGCCATAAACAGCAACTATCTGGAGGTGGCTTACCTGCTCCTGCATGGTGAGTTGCCAAACCAGGATGAATTGAAAGAATGGACCTGGAACATCACCCATCACACCTTCATCAACGAGAGCATTAAGAAGGTCATGGATGGCTTTCACTACAACGCTCATCCGATGGGCATGTTCATTTCCACGCTGGGCGCGCTGGGAACTTTCTATCCGGACGCCAAGGATATCTTCAACCAGGATTCGCGGTGGAAACAGATCTACCGGCTGATTGCCAAGGTGCCTACGATCGCGGCGTTCGCGTTCCGGCATGCCATCGGCATGCAGTACGCGTATCCGGATAACGATCTGAGCTATGAGGGCAACTTCCTCAACATGATGTTCAAGACCACCGAGTTAAAGTATGAACCCAACCCGGTGCTGGAACGCGCCTTAACGGTGCTCTTCATTCTGCACGCGGATCACGAACAGAATTGCAGCACCAACGCGATGCGCAGCATCGGCAGCGCGCACACAGATCCGTTCTCAGCGCTGGCCGGCGCCGCCGCCGCGCTCTATGGCCCATTGCATGGGGGCGCGAACGAGATGGTGCTGCGCATGCTGCGGGAAATTGGTTCGGTCAAGAACATTCCTGAATACATCAAGCGCGTTAAAGCCGGCGAGTTCCGTTTAATGGGCTTCGGCCATCGCGTCTATAAGAACTACGACCCGCGCGCGCGCATAATCAAAGAGAATGCTTATCGGGTATTCGAAGTAACCGGCAAGGATCCTTTGCTCGACATTGCGCTCGAACTCGAACGCATCGCGCTGGAGGATGACTATTTCGTATCGCGCAAGCTGTATCCGAATGTCGACTTCTACTCCGGAATCATTTATCAAGCGATGAAGTTTCCGGTCGACATGTTTCCGGTGCTGTTCGCAATTCCGCGCACGGCCGGGTGGCTGGCGCAATGGGCCGAGATGCTCGATGATCCGGATCAAAAGATTGCGCGTCCGCGCCAGGTTTATCTCGGCGCCCGCACCCGCGCGTACGAGCCGTTGGCCATCCGCAACGGCAAAACCGAAACGGCAAAGGCGTGAGTGTTATGAGCGCGCCAATTATGTCAACGACATCATCCGCTGGAGTCGACCGAGCCGGCCTGACCGGGCATTCTTTGCTCGATCATCCGTTACTTAACGAGGGCAGCGCCTTTCCTGAGGCAGATCGCCGCCGGCTCGGTCTGCTGGGGCTGCTTCCGTATCACTGCTCGACAATCGATGAACAACTGGTTCGCGTCTACGGGAACTATCAGCGCAAGAACAACGATCTGGAGCGATATATTTTTCTCACGGCTTTGCAGGATCGTAACGAGACCCTCTTTTACCGGCTGTTGCAAAAGCACATTACTGAGATGATGCCGATCATCTACACGCCAACCGTAGGCGAAGGATGCCGGCGTTACAGTCACGTGTTTCGGCGGCCACGCGGGCTGTACATCTCGTATCCCTATCGCCACGAAATTCGCAATTTGCTCGACAATGCACCGAACGAGAAAGTCGCTTGTATCGTGGTGACTGACGGCGAGCGGATTCTCGGTCTGGGTGATTTGGGGGTCGGCGGCATGGGCATTCCGGTCGGCAAACTTTCGCTGTATACGCTGTGCGCAGGAATTCATCCGGCCACGACGCTGCCGATCATGCTGGACGTGGGCACAGATAATCAGGAGTTGCTGGATGATCCGCTCTATCTCGGGTGGCGGCGCCAACGGGTCCGCGGCCCCGAATATGATCAGTTCATCGAGGACTTCGTGCAGGCCGTGATGAGTAAGTACCCGCAGGTGCTGCTGCAATGGGAGGACTTCTCAAAGCACAACGCGCCGCGCATTCTCCAGCAATACCGTAATCGACTGTGCACCTTCAATGACGATATTCAGGGGACGGGCGCGGTGACGGTTGCAGGGCTGATGGCGGCGGCTCAAGCCACAAAGACAAGGCTTTCAGATCATCGGGTCGTAATTCTGGGCGCCGGGTCGTCCGCTAACGGCATCTCGGATCAAATCGTCGCCGCTATGCAAACTGAAGGTGTCGCGCTCGCGGACGCAAAGAAATCAATCTGGCTGGTGGACAGCAAGGGCCTGGTCCACGATGGCCGAGCTCTGGACGAACCGTTCAAGCAAAAATATGCCCAGCCGATTGGCAGGACGGCTGCCTGGCAAATCGATAAGAGTTCGGAAATCGCTTTCGCCGACGTGGTCCGTAACGTTCGTCCCACGATTCTGATCGGCACATCGGCACAAACCGGCGCTTTCTCTGAACCGATCGTGCGCGAAATGGCCAAGCATGCTGAGCGGCCGATCATCTTTCCGCTCTCAAATCCCACCTCCAGGAGTGAAGCTACCCCGAGCGACCTTTGCAAATGGACTAACGATCGCGCGCTCGTGGCCACGGGCAGCCCCTTTCCGCCGGTCGAGACCTCCCGTGGAGTCCTGGGGATTGGACAATGCAATAATTCTTTTATCTTTCCGGGCGTCGGCCTGGGCGTAATTGCTTCGCGGGCGCGTCGGGTGACTGACGAGATGTTCGTCGCTGCGGCACGAGTGCTGAGCCGGTTCGCGCCCGCCGCGCGTGACGAGAAGGCGCCGCTCTATCCACCGCTGGAACGAGTGCGAGATATATCGCGCAGCGTCGCCTTGGCGGTCGCACTCGAAGCGCAAAAATCGGATCTGGCGCCGGTCACAGACGCCGATACGTTGGCGCAGAACATTGATAGAAAGATGTGGCAGGTCGGGTACTGATGCCGGCAGGGTGAACGGTGGCCTGTTTCGGATTCCTTGAGCAAAGTTTCCCATGGGCTGAGGAAAAGGCCACACTCCTGGTTCATTCGCAGTGTTGACGGCGAAAACTGCTGAAGTAATCCGAACAGAGCGCATCGGCACAATCGTTGCTCCATCATCGGCGAGGCAGAGAGAGACCAAAGCTCTGTTATGGCTTATGAGAATCGAACGCATTCTTTGTCCAACTGATCTCACGGCGGATTCAGAAGCCGCGCTGCGCTACGCCGCAACGCTGGCACGTGCCTATGACGCGCAACTGGTCATGATGTATTGCGAATCTGATTCGTCTCCGGCGGAATCGAACGTCGGTGTTGACCCGCGTCAGGTGATGGATGCCACCCTGCACAAGTATGCATCGGCCAGGGAAATTGAGAGATGGCAGTGGCGATCCAAAGTGGTGAAATGCGACGATCCCGGCGATTGTATTACCCGGGAAGCCTCGCGTTATGGCTCTGATCTGATCATCATGCGTTCGCGCCGTCGCCCGCATCGCGCGGCTTTGCTCGGCTCAGTAGCTGAGTCGGTCAGCCGCACGGCTCCATGCCCGGTGATGGTCGTCCATTCAGACGAACGCGATTGGATCGACGGCGGTCACGAGATTGGACTCAAACGTGTACTGGTCGCGTTCGATTTTTCCGACCATTCTGAGCAGGCGCTGAAGCTGGGCTTGCTGATTGCGCAGGAATATCAGGCAGAGCTTCATTTATTGCACGTCCTGCCACCATTCGCTTTGAACGAGACGGAAATCTCCTGGTATCCGCTCGGCAGTGAAGGTGTGTATCATAAAGCCGCTCGGCGGTTACAAAAAGCGGTGCCCGACGAAGCGCACTTGTGGTGCAAGATCAAAAACGTAGTGAGCGAAGGACAGCCCTATCGCGAAATCATTCACTACGCCGAACAAAACGAGATCGATTTGGTTTGCATCGGTGCGCAAGGCGCCGGGTTTGGAATTCTGGCGCTGTTTGGATCGAACGTTGATCGCGTGTTGCGGCAAGCGCCATGTCCGGTGCTGGTTGCTCGTCCTCTCAGACACGCGCGCAGGTTGCCAAACGAGCTGTTTGATCGAGAATTGGTAACCAAATCAGAAACGACCGGGGCCGCTGCGTAGTCCCAAGGTCAGACGTCAGACGTAAGAGGTCAGAAGTAAGATCTCAGATCTCAGATCTCAGATCTCAGATCTTTTACTTCTGACCTCTGCGTTTCCTACCGGTTCAGCGCTGCCCGAATCGTTCCCAGAAAAGGTTCGATCTCGATCGGCTTACGGAAGACCTGGGTACAACCCGCAGCCATCGCATCGCGGGCCACTTCTGTGGTGGCGAAAGAGCTGATGGCGAAAATCGGAGTCTGCGAAAGCTTATCCCGCTGTCGGATCTGGCGCGTTGCTTCCACGCCATCGAGCGCGGGCAGCGCCAGGTCCATCAGGATCAAATCAGGTTTTATTCGATTTGCCTGCCGTAAGCCCTCTTTGCCGTCACAGGCCTCGACTACCTTATAACCCTTGGCCCGCAGCAAAGATGACAGCAGATCGCGTGTGTCTGGATAATCCTCGATCACGAGAATTAACGGAGTATCACGTTTGGCCATTTGACTTTCCCTTTCCGTAAGAACAGTGGTCTAAATGCAGTGAGATTCTGTTCAGTACGGGGGGAAACTGTCAGAAAGGGCGTGACCAATAAAATAGCGCGTCCTCCTGGTGGAATGCAATTACCGCCGAGCCGCTACTTGATGGACTGGCCGGGTCCCGGATCAACGACTGCGTATAATCAGCCACGCCACAACTGAGCTGCAGAATGCCAGCGCCGCGCCCCAAAGCATGACGCGGCGATACGCGCTCACGAAGCATTCTTCAATTGCATGCCTGATGGCGGTTTGGGTTCGTTCGTCAATGTTTGGCGGCAATTCGGCAGCCGCCAGCTTCACCCGTTGATCGTCCAGAGCCTGGCGTACCTGAGGCGGAGCGCCGGTTTGATCCAGCCGTTGATTCATACAATTATCAAAAGCATGAAACATCACCAGGCCGAGCACGGCAATCGCGAGCAGCCCGGCCGTGCGCGAGACGGCGTTATTGATTCCCGACGCAATGCCCGCGCGGCTCTCGCGTACTGAGTTCATCACGGTGGTCGTCAGGGGCGCCACACTGATTGCCATTCCCAGTCCCAGCATGATTATTGCCGGCAGAAAGGCGGTCCAGTAGCTGTTGCCTGCTCCGGTACGAACAAAGAGCGCAAATCCGATTGCCGCAACAATTGGACCAACCACCAAGGGCAGGCGCGAACCATAACGTTTCACCAGGCCGCCTGACCAGCGCGACAGACCGGACATGATTAAAATGAAAGGCAGAATCGCCGCGCCGGCGGCGGTCGCTGAGTACTTCTGCACTTGAATGAGGTCCAGCGGCAGAAAGAAAAGCGTTCCCGACAGCGCTGCGTATAAGAATAACGTCAGGAGATTGGCGCCGGCAAAATTGCGTGTGCGGAACAATGACAGCGGCATCATCGGACTCTTGAGGCGCGCTTCGACCAAAACAAAGATGACAGCAAGTACCCCACCGCCAATCAGAGTGCCGATCACCGGGCGACTGTGAAATCCCAGGCGTGATGATTCGATCAGGCCAAACACGATGCCGCCCAGAGACAGAGTGGCGAGCGCGGCGCCCATCAGGTCGAGCCGGCCCGCATCCTCTTCGTCGCGACTCTCAGGCACAAACAAAAGCACGAGGGCAATCACCGCCAGGGCGAGCGGAACATTGAGAAAGAAAACTGCGCGCCAGGAAACATGTTCGATCAACCAGCCTCCCAGCAACGGACCAAGCGCGGTGGTGATGGCTGTTGCGCCGGACCACGTCCCAATCGCATGGCCACGATCGGCTTCCGAGAATGTCGCGGAAATGATCGCGAGACTTCCCGGCACCAGCAGCGCCCCGCCGATGCCCTGGGCCGCCCGAGCAATGATCAGTTGCCCGACATTCGGCGCAAGACCGCACCAAATTGAAGCCATGGCAAACAGCACGATACCGAGCGCGTAAATCTTCTTGCGGCCAAATCGATCGCCAAGCGAACCCCCCAGCAGTAAGAGCGCGGCGAGAAACAGTGTGTATGCTTCAACCACCCACTGTACGTCGGTGACAGTCGCGTTGAGCTTCGATTGCAATGCGGGCAGGGCCACGTTTACCACCGTGCCGTCAATAAAGACCATGCTTGAGCCGAGAATGGTCGCTACCAGGGTCCAGCGACGTTGGAGTCGGCCGCAGGCGGTGGTGGCAGGTCTGCGGGACTGCATCATGCCAATATCGCAAGGTGTTCTGAGAAAGTTCATCAGACTATTCGCGGCAGATTAGCACCGCGGGATACGCGGATGGAAAAGAGAAAAGCGCCGGGCGCTTTCGCGCACGGCGCTGGTGAGTATTCGGGTTTGCTTGATCCGGTCGCCAACGCTCCGGTACTGACACGGTGTCAGTATCTGATTCTTACGCTGAAGCTCCCGCTGTTGTCGTTAAAGTTGTCATCATTAATCGCCAGAATCAGGCGGCCATCCATGGGCACACTGGAAGACAGATTGCTGCCCACCAAATACGGGGGACTTAACTGTCCGTTGGCCATCCGGATATAGGCGATCAGCGCGCCCACACCGGCGCTGGGCACCGGCCGGGTGCTGACGACCGATCCGAAGCCGCTGGTCCGCGCACCGTCCGGTCCGACTTGGCCTACGCGGTTGCCGGCGACAATCGTTCCGCTGGCCGCGATCGTTATCGGATCGCCGGCACGCACGTCGATACCGGTGTCTACTCCGCGCGAACTATTGGCGGGCACGTCAACTGTATGCTCGCGCTGACCGCGTCCGCGGTCGTTAGGCCGCTCGCCGGTGTCTGATCCCCGCGAACGAATTCCCGTGTCACGATCTTCATACGTATCGCGGGCGGTAAGATTCCTCTCGCGCTTGATTTGCACGTTGAAAGCGCCCCGCGCGTCAGCAAACGAGCTGCGATTTGCCGTCAGGAACAGCCGGCCGTTGCGATCGGCGGTGAATTCGCGATTACTGCCGAGTTCAATTATCGGAGCGCCAGGGTCATTGCCAATCGCGCCGATCAATTCGCCCTCCGCGGCGCTGGGCAGCGGTGCGTTTGGATCCGTGGAACGCAGGCCATCCGGGCTGATGCGTGAGCGGCCAACTGTAATCACGCCTGACGCACTGACCTGAACGCGCTCGCCGCGCCGCACATAAACACGACTGTCGATCCAGTTGGATTCCAGGGTCACTTGCACGTCGCGCGTTTCCATTCGTCCTTCATCGAGCGAGCGCCCTTCAATTTCGACGCGATCGATTTCTTCCGGGCGAAAGTATTGAATTTCGCCTTCGGGGTTGCGACTGCGCGAGACGTTTGCATCAGGGTTAGCTGCCGAATAGCGCGGCTCAACGCGCACCACGAAGCGACCATTAACGAAGCCGAGCACTGTCCCGTGGATCGTGCGCCCGTCGCGCAGGTAAATGGTGTCGGCGGCGGCCAGGCTCACGGCGGCGATGACGATCGCTAAGGCAAGGATGATCTTTTTCATAATCAGCTCCTTTCAATCGATTCAGTTTTCGGTGAACCATCCGATTCACGTTCTGCGAAGGAGAGTAGAGGGGAAGATTGATAGAAATATAGCTTAGATCGAAGCCTTGCAGTCGAGCAAGGGTGATCGAGAGGTACAGATCCAAAGTCTAATTCTCACCGCGCTTTAGCGCGGTGACTTGCGCCGCCGCGAAATGTCACCCTTTCGTCAATTCATCGGCCAGCTCGTTCGCGCCGAACACCTTGCGCAGCACTTCAGTCATCGCGCGCACGTCGACGGAAATCGCGCGGTTCACGGTTTCGTCGTACATAAAATTGCCGACCAGCGATTGGATGTTGCCGTCGAAGATCAGGCCAATCAATTCGCCATTCTTGTTGATGGTGGGCGAGCCGGAATTGCCGCCGATGATGTCATCGGTGCTGACAAAGTTGAAAGGCGTACCGGCATTGAGCGCCGACTTCTTCTCCATCCATCGCGGCGGCAGATTGTATGGGAACTCATACTTATGACTTGCCGCGCGGTCATATAATCCGCCGAGGGTAGTAAACGGCGCGACGCGCTTACCGTTTTCCGTGTAGCCTTTGACCGTCCCGTACGAGAGACGCAGCGTGAACGTCGCGTCGGGATAAAGCCTGGTGCCCTCGGTATCGAAAAGCGCGCGGGCAATCTTGGCGTAGTTTGCCCGATCTATGCTGGTGACTTCGTTTTCATAGCGCTTCCGCAACTCGCGGGCTTTCGGATCGATTTCGCGAGCCAGAACGATCATGGGATCGGTTGAGGCTTCGATCTCGGTCCGACTCGCCGAGGTGAGTTGCTTGCGATACGCGACGTCGTTGAGCTTCGAACCGTCGATAAGTTCGGCCGCGCGCGCTTCAGGGGTTTTGTCTCCCATGACCTGTTTGACGAGCGGATCGTTCGGACCCAAAAGTTCAATCATGAACGTGAGCGAGTCCGCCAGCTTCAGCTTTTCAAAATCCGCAAAGAATGGAGCATCTGCCGCCAGCGAGGCCTGCAGCGCCGGCAGTCGCACGTCGGCAAATTCCGGCAGCCGCTCGGCATTGGGCTTCTCTTTTTCCGTGGCCAGTCGCACCAGCGTCCGGGCATAGCCGAACAGCGTCGTATTGAAGCCGCCGGCAAGATCGAAGATTCGTCTTTGACGCGCGTACGACGCATAGCCCTGGTGCGCCCTGGCGATCGCGTCCCAGGCATCGCCATACTTTTGCTGTCGCTCAGCGTCGGCAGCCACCGATTTGCGCAGGGCGGCTTCATCGCGCATCTTCCGATCCATCAGACTTTTGTCTTTTAGTCCGGCGAGCTGTCCGCGATAGACCTTGAGACTGTTCTGTACGCCGTTCAATTCATTCTGCGCCCGCCGTGTCTGTTCCTCGCCGAGGCTCATGTATTTCTTGAGCATCGCCTCGCGCCGCTCAAGCAGCCGGAGAATGATGGGGATGCTGGTATCACGCAAGTCTTCCAAGTGCGCCACCGTATTCAGCCGCGCCGTCGAACCGGGATTGCCAATCACGAAAGCGAGGTCTCCCTCTTTGGCGCCGGCCGTAGACCATTTCAGATAGCTCTCCGGATGCACAGGCTGATCGTTTTCGTATACCCGGACCAGCGCCATGTCGATATTGAAACGAGGAAAATTAAAGTTGTCGGGATCGCCGCCAAAGAAGGCGGCCTGAAATTCCGGCGCGAAGACCAGTCGCACGTCCGTGTACTTCTTGTAGCGATAAAGGTTGTATTGCCCGCCCTGGTAGAGAGTGATCACGTCTGATCGCAAGCCGGTACCTTTAGTCGACTCGGCTTCAATGGCGGTGATCTCTTTGCGCCGCGCCGCCAAAGCCTGCGAATCGGACATTCCCGGTTGGACGGTGCCATTTACGCGACTAGTCACATCTTCGATGCTGATCAGCTCGTTCAGTTCGAGGTCATTGATCTTTCTCTCGTCAGCCTGAGCCTGGGCGAGGAAACCTTCCTTGGCATAATCCTTTTGCGGCGTACTCATCTCACCGACAAAGTCCTCGACGATGTGATAGTTGGTCAGCACCAGACCGTTAGGCGAAACAAAGGAACCCGAACCGCCGCTATTAAACCGGACCGAAGCGAGCTGCACTTTTTTCAACCATTCGTCGGTAACATCGAACCCGTACTTTTTCTTGATTTCCGCGCGGGGTACGTTATTGAAGGGCCACATGCCCTCGTCCGCCAAGGCGGTGAATTGCAGACTTTGTAAACTGAAGAGCGCGACGACCAGCGCGCACACAAATTTCCTGAATCTCATGGTGACCTCGATGTGCAATTGGGATGAGGAGAAATCTTTAGAGCCTCTCCTATCCATTTTGGATGCCTGAAAGCGGCTGAATGGTAAATCGTAAATGATAAATAGTGAAGCCGTCTGGCCCGACCGGCGGCCGCCGTGAAAGCACGCGCAAGTTGCGCGCGCCACGGCAGTTTACCGTTCCCCCATTTACGATTTACCATTTAGTATTTATCGGTCAATGACAAACGAAGAGATTGCCCGCCGCTTTAATCAAATGGCTTCGCTCATGGAAGTGCGCGGCGAAGATTCTTTTCGCATCCGGTCCTATCGCATGGCCGCCGAAGCAATCGAAACGTGGCCCACCCCGATGGCAGACATCTCGCGAGATCAGGGTGTCGCGGGCCTACTTGAGATTCCGGGAGTCGGTAAAGCCCTGGCCGGAAAGATCGTGGAGCTGGTTGATACAGGAACCTTTGAAGCCTGGAAACGGCTGACGGCTGAGACGCCGGCGACCGTGCTCGATCTGCTGGACCTGCCGGGCGTCGGGCCAAAGACAGCCGCGATGCTTCACCAGAAATTTAAGATTGCTTCGCTCGAGGATCTGCGAAAGTTCGCCGCCGGCGGCGGCCTCGAGATGGTAGACGGGATTGGTCCAAAAACGGCGGACAGGATTAAGCGGAATCTCGAGCGGACCGTCGATAATTCGACATCATGAACCTGCGATTTAAGAGGGCGGCCATCATGGTAAGCTGGCGGTGAAAGGCCCGGCACAACTGATGCCCCAGGAAGCCGCCGGCGCCGAAAAAACCGTCGCCCAGTTTGTGACTGTGCGCCTTTCTTTCAAATCATTTCTGCGCATGTCGTCGGCGCGAAACGTCAGGATTAATCTGGGACCCAATCATTTCGAGCTAATGACCGGTGACCTCGCCGCGCTCGCGGGCATGGCCGCTCATGCAGGCGCTGCTGCCGCGACCTCCCACAACGGCGATTGAGGTCCGCCGCCATTAAAATGTGACGGTTACTCCTCACAGTTTGCCTTGCCACGGCGGCTGGCGCTGTCCTACAATGCGCATCAGTTCGACTGTCAGGCGCGCACAGCGTCTCCCCGCAACGATCGGTTTGGAAGTTTCATCTGCGGCTCTTTAGTCTTCGAAAGCGCAGGGAAGAGTGGATCAGTGAAGGCGGAAGTTTTTCCGTTTATGATTCAACGGCGACTCGCATTCCTACCGAGTAGGCGCGAGATGTGTACTTCTAAATCCCTCGAACCATCCACAACCGATTCAGAGCCTGGGGGAAAATCATGACGTCGCCTCGTCGTCCTGGATTCACGTTGATCATTGCCGGCGTGCTTATCGCCGCGTCAATCGCCGTTACCACCAAAACCATCGCCCAAAAAAAGCCGGATAAGCCTGCAGAAAAACAGACTCCGGAGCCAGAGAAAAAAGAATTGTTGACCGTCGAGCCGGCCGCTTCGCAGACTCCGCCCAACGCTTCCTCCGATCAGGGCCAGAAGCCGTCCACGAAGATTCAGTTACCGGAAGGTGGCGTCGACGATAAGAATCCGATCCTTACGAACACCGATCTCGTCAGTTTCAATGTGACGGTAACCGACATCTACGGGCGCTTCGTGTCAGGTTTGAGCAAAAACGCCTTTAGTATATTTGACGAAAAGTCGCTGGAGGACATCACTTTTTTCAGCGATGAAGACGCGCCTGTGTCGGTTGGCATATTGTTCGATGTCTCAGGGTCGATGAGCGGTGACAAGGTGCGGCGCGCGCGCGATGCGCTGGCCCACTTCATTCAAACCAGTCACGATCGCGACGAGTATTTTCTGATCGGCTTCAACTCCCGTGCCCAGCTTTTGATGGACCGTACTCGCGACGGCCAGGCGGTGCTCGACAAGCTCACATTCGTTCAGACCAAAAACAACACAGCGCTTTACGACGCCTGCTATCTGGGGGTCGAGCGCGTGCAGCGCGGGACCCATCCGAAACGCGCGTTGCTTCTGATTAGCGACGGTCAGGACAACAATTCCCGCTACACCTTCAATGAACTGCGGCGCGTTTTAAAGGAATCGGACGTCGTGCTCTATGCAATTGGGATTTTGGGTGGCAGCGATGTTGGCAGCGCGCTGGGTATGGAAGGGCAGGGCATTCTCGACGAACTCGCCGGGGTGTCGGGAGGTAAGGCCTTTTATCCGCGCAGCGGCGCCGAGATGGATGATATCTTTGAACAGATTGCCTTAGAGCTGCGGCACCAATACTCAATTGGTTACAAGCCGCCCGCTTTCGACGGCAAGTGGCATAAGATCAAAGTAAAGGTCTCGCCGCCGCGCGGCCTGCCGCGCCTGTTCGTGCGCAGCAAAGAAGGCTACTTCGCGATCGCGAATCCAAAATGATTTTGGAGTGCGTCGGCTTGCCGGTGCTTTGGTTTGTATCAGAATCCCGATGAATCCGGTTAGCGACCGGATCAAGCCGGAACTAAAGGTTATTCCTGGCTGCTGCCCGGGGTTTTTTCCCACCGGGAAAAGCGGCGTCAAGCCGCCGCACTCCAAAAGTGAGATCACCTCAGCAACGCTCGCGCTCTCCCCGGCATCTCTATCCCCGGCCAAACTCTTTTCGGTCAGCGAAATTGGATTGACATTGCGCCTTTCTTAAGACAAGGTTTACCGGTAATGAGATTTAAGAATTACAGCTCCGGCGTCACTCGCCGCACCACGATTCTCGCTTTCGCACTGGCTTTTGCGGCCATTTCATTGTTGATTGCCGGCGTTTCAACGGCGCAACAACCTGACGCTCGGGCGCGCCAAACCGGGACCGCCCAGGCGACTCCTACACCCGTTGACCAGACCGGCCCGGGCCGGCGGATTGCGCCCCAGTTGGGCGCGCCACCGCCCGCCCCGCTCCTGAAACCGAAGGCCACGCCGCCACCCGATCCGAACGGCGCCGAGATCACGGAAAACGAGCGGCTGACAATTAATACTGATCTGGTAACGCTTCACGTCCGGGTCATCGATCGCAACAACCGTCCGATCAATAACATCAGTAAAGCAGACTTCAGGGTTCTTGAAGATGGCGTGCCGCAACCCATCTTTTCATTCACGGAAGAGGAAGTGCCGGTCATCTATGGTCTGGCCGTCGATACTTCGGGTTCGCTCCGCCCGCAATTTGAACAGGTGATTAGCGCTGCTAAAACAATCATTAACAGTAATAAGAAGGGTGATGAAACTTTTCTCGAGCGGTTTATCAGCAGCGACAAGATTGAAACCATCCAGGACTTTACTGCGAACAAGGAATACCTGATGGACGGCCTGGATCAGCTCTACATCGAAGGTGGCCAGACGGCAGTAATCGATGGTGTCTACCTCGCTGCCGACCACGTGGCCGGATACCAGAAGGGCGCCGATGATAATCGGCGGCGGCGCGCGTTAATCGTGGTTACTGACGGCGAAGATAGGCAGAGCTATTACAACGAGGCGCAACTTTTCTCGAAGCTTCGCGAAGAAGACGTGCAGATTTACGTGGTCGGATTTGTAAACGAGTTGGATACCGACAAGGGTTTGATTCGGAAGAGTTCAAAAGAAAAGGCCGTGAACCTGCTGAACCGGCTGGCGAGCGAAACCGGCGGCCGGGCTTTCTTCCCGAATTCAATCGCCGAACTGCCTCAGATCGCCAACGAGATTGTGCGTGATCTGCGCACTCAGTACGTGATTGCCTACGATCCAACCAACAAAGCGCATGACGGCGGTTATCGCGCGATCAAGGTTACGGTGGCCCAGCCGGCCAGTGCCGATCGCCGGATCGCTTTGACGCGCCCGGGCCGGACTGCGAGCGCCGGCACGACGGCCGCCAAGCCGGCGACCAAGACCGGGTCCCCTCCCGCAAACAATAACAGTCCACGGCGACCGTAGCGGAACTTTCCGTCACGGGTCAGTACCATCCGCGTGAGCGGATGGGAACAAGGGAACGGCTTTGCCTCAAAAGTAGTTCGGTAAAGACAAATCTCAGACGGAATGGAGTCAGTACCGGGAGCGGTAGCGACCGGGTCCATCTCTTCAAGAACCAGGAAGTATCTTCGACTCCATCGCTTTAGGTAAACAATCAGTTACCCGGTCGCTGTCGCTCCCGGTACTGACTCGACTCCTTCACCTGCTCAAAAATACGACGCCTACTATTTAAGGCAAAGCCCAGGGGAACCGACGCCAACGGATCGGCGCCTTCGGCACTCAATGCTCGATTTAAAGAACGCGGGCCATTGTCGCGGGCGTTACTTGAATCCTCAAACCGCAAGTGTGCAATGAGGAAAATGTGCGGCTTGCTAAGTCTGATGAGAATCAATTGCCGCGCGCAACGTCTTTAAAGCTGCGTTGAGCTGATCGATCTGCGCATCGCGTTCTCGTTGCTTGCGGATCAATTCTTCCAGCATCAGCTCGCTTTTCAGATTCACTTTGAAGTCCTGCTCGGCGGCCAGCCGATCTTTCTCGGCCGCGCGGTTCTGCGACATCATGATGATCGGCGCCTGCATGGCCGCCGTCATTGAAAGCATCAGGTTCAGGAGAATGTAAGGATACGGATCGAACTGCGCGCCGTTCTCGCCACGCCCCATATAGGCGAGTATGAAGGTGTTCACCGCCATCCATATAAGGAGCGCACCGCTGTAAATGAAGATAAAGGTCCATGAACCGCCGAACGCCGCCACCTTGTCGGCAACGCGCTGGCCAACGGTCATGTTTTCTTCCATGGTGACGTTGATATTGCGGGAGGCGCGTTGCGAAACCAGCAGGTTTGTCTGGCGCATGCGCTGGGCAATCTCGCAAATCACATCGATCGCCGCGTCCGGATGTTCAATCAGAAACTTCTGAAAGTCGTCGCTGCTCAGCCGATGCAGGTGAATATCAGTGATGGCCGTAGCGCTGCTTGATCTCTCGCCCCGATCCAGCACGGCCAGCTCGCCAAAGAAATCTCCGGGCTTCAATTCCGCCAGCGTCACTTCCTTAACATCTTCGTCGTACACCCAAATGCGGACGCTGCCCTCCTCTAATATGTAGAGCGCGTCGCCGCGATCGTGTTCATTGAAAATCGTCTCGCCGGCTTGGTAGTTCACCTGGTCGATTTCCCCAGCCAGGTGCTCAAGCTCATGCGCTTCGAGTCGTTTGAAGAGCGGAACGCGCGCCAGGCTGCGTGCCTCGTCGCTCAGATTGTTCAGTTCTGGGGCCATCACATTAGTCCTCTTTTATGGAAATTATGCACCCGCGTGATGATTACATGCTTTCAAGCCGTTCGAGCAACTGCTCGGTGATCGCAAAAGGATCGGTCGCCGGTTCGCGTTGGCTGGCTTGTTCGACTGCCTTCACCAGTTTCATAACCTCAGATCCCAGCTCAGCGTCGTCAGAGTTGATCTCAATGCAGTCAGGCGAGTCGAAAGGCGTGATAAAGAGGTAACGCGGCACGTGCTTCTGGCTAATCGGCGTTGCCGGGCCGAGTATCAGCAAATTATTGTTCAGCCGCGCGTAGCGGTGAGCCGAACCAGCCTGACGCTCCCACTGCAGCTCGCCGCTTTCGGTCGCCGCCTCAATTTTAGTAACAAGG
>JBKPEE010000004.1:0-9017 GCA_046728235.1 Acidobacteriota bacterium | reverse complement strand
GTACAACGAAGTCGCGCAAAAGTCGCGCATCGAGAAGCTGGCGCATTTAACTCTGATGGCACAATCCGGCGAACGTGCCTCGACTGGATGATCCCTCTATCCGAAGCAAATCTACGCTCGCTTCTGAAGTCGTGACTATGCTCGCAGAACACGGTGTTTGATAGGCAGGATCACGAATATTCACTGGCGCCAGCTGGCACGTGATCCCGATTTTTGCGGAGGACAGCCGAAGGGGTATACTTCGCTAGAATCCGTTGGGGTGTGTCATGAGCAAAGTTGAAGAGTTGGAAAAACAGATCGAGCAGTTGTCTGCCGGCGAGCTTGCTGAGTTCCGTCGGTGGTATGCCGAATTTGACGCCCAAGTATGGGATCGGCAGTTCGAGGCCGACGTCAAAGCGGGGAAGCTGGATGCGCTGGCGGAGAAAGCCCTGCGTGACGACGCAGCTGGCAGATCTACCGAGCTTTGAGTCATCGGGCCTCCCCCGATTTTTGGTCCTGCTACCGAGGTTTGGCTGCTGAGGTACGGGCGCTGGCGGACAAGTCGTTTGCTCTCCTCAAGGTAAACCCTCAGCATCCGTCGCTCCACTTCAAGAAGGTTGGGCGCTACTGGTCGGCGCGCGTCGGGTTGCACCATCGGGCCGTAGCGGTGGAGGCCGCCGACGGTTTGGTTTGGTTCTGGATCGGCGCGCACGATGAGTATGAAAAACTCGTCGGCTAACGGCTCCTTACTGGGTTGTGTTGCAAACTCGAGCGCAGTTCGTTCTGAACTTATCCACCGATACAAGCCAATAGCGCCGCGGGCAGCTGGCTAGTTTTAGACACCTCCGAGCTCGATCCGCAAACACTTTGGTATGGACGAGAAAGCGGCGCGAGCAAAGCCGTCCGACCGATCTACAATTCCGACGACCGTGCCGATCACTCGTTATCGGCGAACGAATATTCCCGCCGTTACCCCCGGTAGCGCAGCGCATCCACCAGCAGCGCAAACGCCGGTGACGACCGGCGGCGGCTTGGGTAATAGAGGTGGTAGCCCGAAGACCGAGGGCACCATTCCTCGAGTACGCGCGTGAGATGACCGGTAGCGAGGTGGCGCTCGATCGCGCCCTCCGGCACGCAGGCCAAACCTAATCCAGCCAGCGCAGCATCGACCATCTGCGTGGAGCTGTTGAAAATGAGCTGGCCATCGACGCGCACATTGAGCTTGCGCTTGGCTTTTTCGAACTCCCACGCATACGTCCCGCCGTGGGTCGGCAGACGCAGGTTGATGCAGTTGTGACCGGTGAGGTCCTGCGGCTTCTTCCGTGGTGATCGCGTCCCGAAATACGACGGCGCAGCAACGACCGCCATCCGCATGTCCGGCCCGATACGTACGGCGACCATGTCCTTCGCCACTTGCTCACCCCAGCGCACGCCTGCGTCATAACGCTGGGCAACGATGTCGGTCAGGCCATAGGCGACGGTGATCTCGACCTTAATGTCCGGATACTGCGGCAGGAGCTTCGCGAGTTTCGGTAATAGGATTGAGGCGGTCGCATACTCGGTCGCCGTAATTCGAATGGTGCCGGCAGGCTTTTCCCGAAGCTCGCTCAGCGCCTCGAGCTCCCCCTCTATCTCCTCGATCCGATGCCCGACGGCCTCGACGGGTCGTTCACCGGCGGCGGTAGGCGAGACGCTCCTTGTCGTGCGAGTCAGCAATCGAAGGCCGAGTCTCGCCTCGAGCGCTCGAAGTGTATGACTCAGCGCTGACCGCGACACCCCGAGCTTCGCAGCGGCCTTGGTAAAGCTCCGGTCTCGCGCTACAGCGAGGAAGGCCAATAGGTCGTTGAGGTTTTCCCGTCGCATTGTTGAATTGTACTCACTGCTCCATGCGAATTGCCCCATCTTATCAGCAGGCGCCCCAGTTGCTATCTTGTCCGCCATGGACACTCAACGAAGCGCGGGAACCCCGATCGCGTCCCTGCTCCCGATCATGGGGGTTGTCTTCATCGCGTTCCTCATTATCGGTTTGGCGATGCCGGTGCTTCCACTACATGTGCACCAAGGCCTTGGCCTTGGCACATTCGTCGTGGGCCTCGTCGCGGGCAGCCAGTTCGCAGCCTCTCTCGTCTCGCGCGTCTGGGCGGGCAAGCACGCTGACACCCGGGGCGCGAAGCACGCCGTCATAACGGGCCTGCTGGCGTCGGCGGCGGCCGGTCTTCTCTACCTGCTATCGCTGCGCTTCGTCCGCGAGCCCGAGATCTCGGTGACGATCTTGCTGCTGGGCCGGGCGGTTCTCGGCGCAGGGGAAAGCTTCATCATCACCGGAGCGCAGACTTGGGGGCTCGCCCTCGCCGGCGCCCGGAACACGGGCAAGGTCCTCGCTTGGATGGGGACTGCGATGTACGCCGCCTTCGCGCTCGGCGCACCCGTCGGTACGACCCTCTACGGCGCCTACGGCTTTGCGGCGATCGCTCTCGCGACGACGCTGGTGCCGCTTGCCACGCTTCTGCTGGCCGCGCCGGTCCGGCGCGTCGCGCCGACCACTCGCGCCCGCTCTTCGTTCACCAAAGTGCTCGCTGCGGTATGGGTCCCGGGGACTGGCCTGGCGATGAGCAGCTTCGGCTTGGGCGCGATGACGGCGTTCGTGTCGCTCCTCTTCGCGGCGCATGGGTGGACGGTCTGGCCCGCGTTCACCTCGTTCGCCGTCGCATTCATCGTCGCACGCTTGTTCCTGGGCCATCTCCCGGATAGGGTTGGCGGCGCCAGGGTTGCCTTGATCTTTGTGCTCATTGAGGCCGCGGGTCAGGCGTTGCTCTGGGCGGCGCCGTGGACCGCGCTGGCGCTGATCGGGGCGGTGCTGACGGGCTTCGGCTACTCGCTCGTCTATCCGGGCTTCGGCGTGGAGGCGATTCGGCGTGCGCCGCCACAGAGCCGGGGGCTCGCAATGGGCGCTTACACGGCGTTCCTCGACCTGACGCTCGGACTCGCCAGCCCAGTGCTTGGCATCGTCGGCGGTGTGGCGGGTATTGGAGCGGTGTTCCTGACCAGTGCCGTAGTCGTGCTCGGCGCAGCCGCGATCGCGATGTGCCTTCCACGTCCCTCGATCGGGCGGGCAGCCTGCATTCACGGATTGGCTTCGTAGGCGCGGAGGAACCATGAGACTAGATCGACTCGTCGCTACAGCAGCACTGCTTCTTGCATTTGCTTCGCTGTCCGCGCATGGACAGCAAGCCGCGCCTTCCGATGTCAGCGGACCCTCGAAAGACCCGCAAGCTATCGCAATCACGCGAAGCGGCTCACAGCCGTCTGCGCAAGGACCAGCGCAGAACTTCACAGGCCCGGTACGCGTCGATCCCCTGTTCCGGCCAAAAGGACCGTCCCACATATCCGGCTCGTATGTCACCTTCGAGCCCGGTGCCCGTACCGCCTGGCATACCCATCCGCTCGGCCAGACGCTCATCGTGACCGCGGGCACGGGGCGGGTGCAGCGGTGGGGTGATGCCGTGCAAGAGATCCATCCAGGAGACGTGGTGTGGATTCCGCCGGGTCAGAAGCACTGGCACGGGGCCGCGCCCACGACCGCAGTCACCCACATCGCAATTCAGGAAGAAGTCGGGGGCAAGAACGTCGACTGGTTGGAACCGGTCACCGACGAGCAATACGGGCGATGAAGAAAGGAACCATGTATGAGGGCTCTCGCCGCGATGATCGCCTCGCTTTTATTCCTCACTTCAGTTACGGCCGAGGCGGACGAGCCGAAGGCCGCGTCAGGAGCAAAGCCCATGAAGTCAATGAATGACGCCCGGATGGTGGCCCCGGCCCTCGAGAAGTACACGCAAGAGCGTGTTCTGGGGGACTTGTGGAAGCGCCCGGGTCTTTCGCCGCGCGACCGCAGCATCGTCACGCTCGCCGTTCTCATCACGCGCAATCAGACCATCGACATGCCGTACTACTTGGGCCTTGCCCTCGATAACGGCATCAAGCCGCGCGAGCTTTCCGAGATGATCACGCACCTCGCGTTCTACTCGGGGTGGGAGAACGCGATGTCGGCGGTCGCCGCGGCCAGCGATGTGTTTGCGGGGCGTGGCATCAAGGCCGATGAGCTCGCGGCCACATCACCGAAGCTGCTTCCTCTCAACGAGGACGCCGAGGCACAGCGTGCGTCGAGGAACGAGCAGCAGTTCGGCGCTGTGGCGCCAGGCGTCCTGCAGTACACGACCGACGTTCTGTTCCGCGATCTATGGTTGCGTCCGGACCTTGCACCTCGGGATCGCAGCCTGGTGACCGTCAGCGCCTTGGTGGCGTCGGGTCAGGTCGCGCAGATGCCCTACCACCTCAACCGGGCGATGGACAACGGCCTGACGCAGGCAGAAGCCTCTGAGGTCTTCACCCAGCTCGCCTTCTACGCGGGCTGGCCCAACGTCTTCTCGGCGTTGCCCGTGGCAAAGGAAGTCTTCGAGAAGCGTCCTAAATGACGTGAGTCTCGACAGCCGCACTTGCGGCTCGACCGAGGTGGAACCGTCAAGGAAGATGATGAGCATATTTACAGTCAACGGAAAAACCCACAGCTTCGACGGCGATCCGGAGATGCCCCTTCTTTGGTACTTGCGGGACGTTGCCGGCAGGACCGGCACCAAACTCGGCTGCGGGCGAGGACTGTGCGGTGCCTGTATCGCGCGCGTCGCAACCGGCAAACGCATACGCGCCCTGCCGATCCGGGACCAGCTCAATCGACCCTCAGAAGTCAGGAGGCCAGCATGAATCTCAAGCAGCTTCTGATCATTGGCGCATCGGTGCTGACGTCATCGGTTTGCGGGCGCGCCCTTGCTGAGGAGACGCAGGGCCGGTACGTGCGCATCGCCGAGCTCGAAGTCGACCCGGCTCAGCTCGAAAGCTTCAGCGCTGCGACCAAGGAGGTCGGGGAAACTTCCGTTCGCGAAGAGACCGGGTGTCTCGTCCTCTATGCCGTGTCCGAAAAAGACAGTCCCGGCCGTGTCAGAGTCTTTGAAATCTATCGCGATGCCGATGCATACAAGGCACACATTCAAACGGCGCATTTCAAGAAATTTCGGACCACCACAGACGACATGGTGAAGTCCCGAAGACTTAGCGACGCCGTCCCGATTTCGCTCGCTGCGAAAGGGAAGTAGGGACGATCGGCACGGTTACTCGCCACTCTTTCGAAACAAGAGGTTCTCGAGATGGAACTGAAACGAAAGGGTTCACAGCCTTCCGCCCGAGGGCCTGCCGAGTACTTCACCGGCACGGTGCGCGTCGACCCGCTCTTCAAGGCACCGGGACCGGCGCGTACGAGCGGCGCTTATGTCACGTTCGAGCCATGCGCCCGCAGCCATTGGCACACGCATCCCCTCGGTCAGACGCTGATCGTCACGCCCGGCTGCGGCTTCGTGCAGAGCTGGGCGGTCCGATCAAGGTCATCCGGCCGGGCGACGTTGCCGCACGAGGGATGCGTGATGGTCGACTGGAACCGACGGACCAAGCATCGAGAGGTCGCACCAAGAGATAGGCGACTGCGTAGGGTCGGCAACCAAACAGGAATTCGCTTATGAACCTACCTTTTCACAACAAAGTCGCGCTCGTTACTGGCGCCGGCTCTGGCATAGGTCTGGCGACCGCGAAAGCCTTCGCCGAGGCGGGAGCTGCGGTGGCGCTGGCTGATATCCATGAGGACCGGGCTCGCGTCGCAGCGGAGAACCTGGTCGCCGCCGGCCACAAGGCACTTGTCATCCGCTGCGACGTAGCTGACGAGTGTGGGGTGGCAGCGATGGTTGAGCAGACCGTCTCCAGCTTCGGACGGCTGGATGCGGCGTTCAACAATGCCGGCGTGCAGAGCCCCTTGCGGAGACTGCTGACGTCAGCGCCGAGGACTTTGATCGCATGAACGCGATCAATCTGCGCGGCGTCTGGAGCTGTATGAAATACGAGCTGCTTCATATGCGCGAACAAGGAAGCGGCGCCATCGTCAACTGCTCTTCGATCGGCGGACTCCGGGGCATAGCCGGCCGGGGAGTGTATCGCGCATCAAAACATGGGGTGCTCGGACTGACCAAGTGCGCTGCCCTCGAATATGCCTCCCGGGGCATCCGCATCAACGCGGTCTGTCCTGGGATCATCGATACGCCGATGGCCGCACGCATGCTGGCCAGTCAAGCGGAAGCCATAAAAGCGTTGATGAAAGACGTGCCGATTGGGCGACTTGGCCGGCCGGAGGAGATCGCCGCTGCCGTTCTTTGGCTTTGCGGCCCTGGCGCAAGCTTCGTGATCGGTCACGCACTCGTTGTGGATGGCGGGTACACCGTACCCTGAAGAAGAAAGCGACGGCGGCGAGCACCATGAAAGACTAGGAGATGAACCATGAAAGGAACTGTTCTCTACGGCCCGCGCGATGTGCGTTTCGAGGATCGCGCGGACCCGACCATCAACGAGCCGACGGATGCCATCATCAGGATGTCGGCAACCTGCGTGTGCGGGTCCGACCTCTGGGACTATCGCGGCATCAACGCCGTCACACAGCCGAAAACGATGGGGCACGAATACTGCGGCATCGTCGAAGAGGTCGGCCGCGCGGTCATCTCGGTCAAGCCAGGCCAATTCGTCATCGGCTCGTTCTTCGCCTCCGACAACACTTGTCCTACCTGCCGCGTCGGCTACCAGTCAGGCTGCCAGCACCGCGTGTTCGTCGGCGATGCGCAGGCCCCCATGCTGCGCGTCCCGCTTGCGGATGGCACCCTGGTGGCTACCCCGGATGTTCCCCCAGATGACCTCGTCCCGAGCCTGCTTTCAGTGTCCGACGTTCTCGGCACGGGCTGGTTCGCCGCCGATGCGGCCAACGTGAAGCCGGGCATGACCGTCGCGGTCGTAGGCGACGGCGCCGTCGGACTCCTCGGTGTGCTGTCGGCGAAGCAGATGGGCGCCGAGCGGATCATCGCCATGAGCCGCCACGCGTCGCGGCAGACGCTCGCCCTCGAGTTCGGCGCGACGGACATCGTCACGGAGCGTGGTGACGAGGGCGTGGCGCGGATCAAGGATCGGACGAAGGGCGTCGGCGCTGATGCCGTGCTGGAGTGCGTCGGCACCAGGGAATGGATGACGCAGGCCATCCGTTCCACCCGTAAGGGCGGGTATGTCTCCTACGTCGGCGTCCCGCACGGCGTCGAGCTCGACGGCCAAGAGCTGTTCTACGCCCACGTCCACCTCCACGGCGGCCCGGCACCAGTGCGCCGCTTCCTGCCCCACCTGATCGACCTCGTGTGGAAAGGGAAGATCAATCCCGGCAAGGTTTTCGACCTGACTCTGCCTCTCGATCAGGTCGCGGAGGGCTACCGCGCGATGGACGAGCGCCGCGCCATCAAGGCGCTGCTGCGCCCATAAGGCGAGAGTCGACGCCCATGACGAGTTGGTCGACAAGCGAATTGCGCAAGATTGTTGCAGCAGACGGGCGGTCGTAAGCGAGTGGGAAAGGACAGGTGCCAAACTGCGCGAAGAGGGTAAAGAGTCATTGGCGCGGGAGGTTGAAGCATTCATACGGGCTATGCCTCGCCCCATGACCGAGAAACAGCAAATCGCTGAACGCATCATTGGTCGCTGAAATTAAAGCCAAGCAAGTGCGCCGCTCACAACCGGGGATTCAGATACAACGTTCCGACGCACCCGCGTTGTTTGGATTTGACCGCGGACAGCCCCACTCGACTTGTCGCTGAGACCTTGTATCCGGATTAACCAGTTCCGCGCGAAGTTACGCGGTTGTATCTGCCGGCGAGCCCTCGACGAGATAGTCGAGCATCTCGCCTTGCATGCGCTCGATCTCCAAGCGATAGCCCGAGCTTAAGGCGGGCCATTCTTCCGGCCTCGCCGACTTGCGCAATGCCTCCAGGAGCTTCTCCAGCGACGCCACACGTTCCCGAGTAACCGCCAATTCACGATCGTTCCTGATCATGTCTTGATCTCCACGATACCCCGCTTGGTTCCATCGCGTTTAGTTTGCCACGTTTCAAGGAAGATGCGCATCATATCTTCGGACAGCATTCCTTCGCGTAGCCAAAATACGCTCGTGCCGAATCGCGCTCCCGCCTCGGGATGCGAGAATAGCGTACGGGACTCTCGGGGCGCATCTTCAAGCTTGAAATCCTGCGCCATCAAAAGGACCACGTCGATATCCCTCGGACTGGGCGCTGTAGAGACAAAACTACCGAATACGAGCAAGCGCGCGAGCTTTCCCGTACGCCGTGCCAGTTCGTGCACGTGTCGCAATCTCGCATAGGCGCGCCTTCGAGCGCCTGTACTCTGGCCGAAGCGGGCTTCGATTTCCGACCAGTCCGCAACGTGTATGCCTTCGGGTAGGTCACCACCTGGCTCGAACGCCGGAAGCATGATGGTCAATTCCAACAATGGGGGGATTGATTTAGAAAGTTCGGCACGCCGAACAAGATAAGTCGCTGTCCTCTTGGCGGCCAGAATAGACTTGCGCGCTCAAACATAATACGTTCGTTTTTATGGTCGCTATGCAATCCCTCACGAGTTATCTGACGCTGGACGAGAATACTAGCTTTCCGGCGCGCCAAGTGGAATGGCACGCGGAGCTAGCCCCTTTCTCCTCTTCGACAAAGCCGTTTCCGACGCAATGAGCCTCTTTCTAACAGCCGATGAGTTGCGGGAACTGACCAACCGTCAGCGGCCATCTGCTATCCGCCGCTGGCTAGATCATGAGGGTATCAAGTATTTCATCGCGGCTGATGGTTGGCCAAAGGTCCTACGAAGTCAAGTTATGCCTCACAAGGTACCATCTATCGAACCGAGTCTTCGCCTGACATGAGTCGCCCACGCAAGAGTTATAGTCGAATCTGGTGTATGAGGGGAAGCACGGATGAATTGATCAGGCGGCGTACCTCTGCTGAAATTCGGATTCTCGAGGTCTGGAATCAGCGATGAGAAAGGAGGTACGCCATGAGTAAGGATACGAGCAATGCGAGGATCGATGCAACGGAGGTCGGACGGAGGCTGGAGGACTTGATCCGGGA
>JBKPEE010000003.1:0-14335 GCA_046728235.1 Acidobacteriota bacterium | reverse complement strand
CCCTTGTTTCAAGGCCTCAACTTCGGGCGAAATTACCTCTGATTCTCTACGCGCAAAAGCTGACTGAATCGGCTCAGGACAAAGTTCGGGCCTTTAGCGACCTTCTACCTCTCATCAGACTTCGAGAGTTCAACGGCGATTTCCTTAAGACTGAGATGGCGAAACTTTCATCTCATCAACCGAGTACAGGCATAGCTTCGGGAACTGGCAGCGGGGGTTGCGCTGACGCGGCCCGCGCTAAAAGACAAGGATGACGCGGGAAGGGTGAAACATGAATGCATGCGCCCTCTCATCCCCTGCTTTCGCCCGATTCTATTCAACAACTGTTGCTTATCAGTCAGCACTGGCTAACGATTGGCAAACCTCTCATGCAGTCTCAGGCTGATGAGCTAGTCAGCCTGGAGCGAGAGACTAAGATCGTTATGGGATGTGGAAATTTGATACCGGCAGGATTCGTGCTGGATACGGGGCGCTGTCTTGCGCTCCTCTTAATTGTCCATCCAGGCGCTCGGTTCGATCCTTTATTTTCAATACTTACAAAATTGCTCAAAAAAATGTACGTGCATGCGCTGCATACCGTGCATGTATTGCCTGATTTGCGTGTCGCTGGGGGACGTTTGGGGGACGGTGTTGCGTTATGACTTCGTGGCCTTTCTCTCTTTAAGATCGCCAGCAAGAAAATCAAATGTCTTCTTTGCCTAACCGACTTGCGCGAACCGTATCTGGCGCTATTTAAGGTACAAGAAATTATTGATCCTCGTAAGCGCCATCAGCCTCCACCGACCTTCATTGATAGCGAGCTTTAGAAAATCGAACGTGTGTGCTCGTTCTTGTTCGTCACATTGTTCGAGTCTAGTAAAGAGACCGCCTATCATTGCCGAATCCGGCCGCCTTAGAATAAGGCCAGTCTTGCGGGAGAGGTCGAGTAGATCAAGCGGTCGACTTTCAACACATCACGTTTCATTACTGTTACCTGTCCCGTGTCAAACAATATCAAAAGATCCGACTCGCGCTTGCAGGCGAGATTTGGTGGGGCGAGTCAAAGCTTTTTGGCGCCTTGCCGTTGGGCACTTTCCCGATCGCGCGCTCTTAATTGGATCATGTTCCGATAGCTTGCGTCGCGGTCGCCGCACCAACTCGCCGCCGCAGTTCGGACAAATCGAATTCATTTGCTGCGTGCATTGTGCACAGAATGTGCACTTATAGCTGCACACGTAAGCTTCACCATCGGCGGCGATCTCTTTGCCGCAACGTTCACAAGTAGTTTTCACCTCCAGCCCCATAATGATCCTAGCTTCAGCGGTTCTCTCGAACTCGCTGGCCTTCAGCTATCACGCGCGATGATTTGGATCGCCAGGGAAAAGCATCTTCATCCTACTATCTACATCCGCGAATTTCGTATCTGTCAGCAGATCGAGTTTGGCGTTGTCGAGCGTCTCCGGGTTTGCATAAAAACGGCCTTCGTAATAGCGCGTGGGAATCATCACAGGCTTTCCCTGAGTCGGCTCATTCGTTTGCGAAACCGCGACTTGAACCGGCAGCAAGCCAAGCACTGCCGCCAATACGATTGCTTTTGAAATTTTCTTCACCTGGGTTTCTCTCCGTTCACCTTCAATGCCTGGTCAAGCGACGACGAATCCAGAGACTGACTTTTGAAACTCTTCGATGGCGGCGTCAGACATCTGCTTCTGCTCATAGAGCCAGACCCAAGTGCCAGTGCGCGACGGTCGAAGTTCGGGTCCATCTCGATGGCCGCACTCCATAAGCGCGCCTTCGGCGTTCACTCTCACTGCTTCAACGAGTTCTCGATTAGGTTGTTCCCCGCCGCGTGAGATAACGGCGGCGAATTTGTTTGGCCGGTATAGTCACTGTGTAGGACTTGGTGTCCGGGGCGACTGACAGCTTGATGAAATTCCCTTGACACGCCTCCGCTTCATTCGCGATATAGCCGGAGGTGGTGTTGTCCTTGTCGGTGGTGCCCAGGTTGCGGTGAAGTTGATAGATACCTTCGATGCCGCTGAGCCGGCTTAGCGTGGCGAACGTGCCGGCTTCCGCGCCCTTACGCGGTCCGTTGTCAATGATCGCCACGCGCGGGTCAAGCGATCTCACGAGGACGGGATTATTGCTCGAATCATTTCCGTGATGGTCGACCTGAAAAACGTCGATTGGACCCACCAGGTTTTTTGGACAAGCCAGACGGTCTTCGACATTCCAGGTCAGATCACCGCCATCGAAGAACCTGAAGCTTCCGAAGACCAGCAGTACGCCAATGCTGTTGGCGTTGTCACTAGTGTCCTCAGGTTTGGGTTGGAAGTTCTGACCGCACGGCCGGACCTGCGGCTCTTTCGCCTTCTCTGCCAGCACCATTCCACCTGCGGCAAGAACGCGCACGCTGACTGAGGCCACCGGTCGCGGTGATCGTTGCAGTTGGATCTGATCACCTGGCTTCAAGGTGACCGATCGACCCTGGGTGGTAAGTTTGTAGGCTTCGATGTTTTCAACCTGCATGTCTGAGGCGATCGTTGCCGGCAGGCCGTGATCATAAAAGTGTTTGATGGGAATCAGCTTACTAAGCGGCGCCACTCCGCCGACGTGGTCGCGATGCCAGTGCGTGACGACGCAATGATCAATCTGCTTGAGGCCGGCAACTTCGAGGGCCACATGCGCGATTCTCCCGGCATCACGATCGCCGGGAAAGCCCGTGTCAATCAACAGCGATTCACCGGCCGGCGTCACAATCAACGTGGCTGCGCCGCCTTCGACATCGATGAAATAAATGTCGAGGGCTCTTGGAGCTGTGGATACGACGGAAACGAAAAACGGGATGATGATTAGTAACAGGATTGATTTCTTGATCATTGGCTCCTCCTGATGTACCGGCTTTGCCTCAAAAGTCAGATCCAGCTCTCTAGTCAGAAGCGTTCCCTTCGTGTTGTTTCGTGTGACTTCGTGGATCGTCCTTGTTTTACGAACGAACAGAAACGATCCACGAAATCACACGAATCTACACGAAACTCATACCATGTTTAATCGACTTTTGAGGCAGAGCCTTATGTACCGGTGTGCCAGACCTCGCCTTCGGACTAGTGAATCTCCGGCTCAGGCGTTTCCGTGCCTGAGTGAAGGAAATCGAAATCGCATCCCAGATGCGCCTGGGTCACATGCGCCGCGTACAGAGCGCCGAAGCCGCGTTCATACCGAGGTGACGCCGGTTTCCATTGCTCGCGCCTGCGAGCCATTTCATCTGCAGCCACCAGTAAATCAAGTTTCCGGTTTGCGACACTGAGTTCGATCAGATCGCCATTGCGCACAAACTCGAGCGGCCCGCCGACGAATGACTCGGGCGCCACGTGCAGAACGCACGCGCCATAGGAGGTGCCGCTCATCCGGGCATCTGAGATCCGCACCATGTCGCGCACGCCTTTGCGTAGAAGCTTTTTGGGAATCGGCAACATGCCCCATTCGGGCATGCCGGGTCCGCCGAGCGGGCCCGCATTCTGCAAGACCAGCACTGAATTCTCGTCAATGTCCAGATCGTCGTCGTCGATCCGCGCCAGCATTTCGTTATAGTTGCTGAAAACAACCGCGCGCCCCACATGATTTAATAATCCTGGTTCCGCTGCGGTCGGCTTGATTACGGCGCCGTCGGGAGCAAGGCTGCCATAAAGAATTGCCGTTCCGCCGCTCGCGCAAACCGGCTCGTTCATCGAACGGATGACTTCCGGATTGCAAAGCCGCGCGGCCGCTATGTTGTCACCAAGCGTATCCCCTGACACGGTCAGGCATTCGGTCTTAAGCAAATTGCCAAGCTGTTTGAGTAGCGCCCGCAAGCCGCCCGCATAGTAAAAATCTTCCATCAGGTACTCGCCTGACGGGCGCAGGTTGGCAATCATCGGTGTGCGGTGCGAGATCTCATCAAACGTTTTGAGATCGAGTTTGATTCCGGCGCGCCCGGCCAGGGCCACCAGATGAATGATCGCGTTGGTCGATCCTCCGATCGCCATGTCCGCCGTAATCGCATTTTCAAATGATTCGCGAGTCAGGATGTCGCGCGGCTTCAAGTCTTCCCAAACCATCTCCACGATCCGGCGTCCGCATGCAGTGGCCATGCGCGAGTGATTCGCGTCCACCGCCGGAATCGACGAAGCGCCGGGCAGCGTCATTCCCAAAACTTCCGCCAGCGACGTCATAGTGGATGCTGTGCCCATCGTCATGCAGTGGCCCGGTGAACGGGCAATGCCGTCTTCCATCTCGGCCCATTCACAATCACCGATTCGACCTGCACGTTTCTCGTCCCAGTACTTCCAGACATCGCTGCCGCTGCCGAGCACTTGGCCATTCCAATTGCCACGCAGCATCGGCCCGGCGGGCAGATAGATCGCGGGCACGTTCATGCTGATCGCGCCCATGAGCAGCCCTGGCGTAGTTTTGTCGCAGCCCCCCATTAACACTGCGCCGTCGATCGGTTGGCTGCGCAACAACTCTTCGGTCTCCATCGCCAGAAAGTTCCGGTACATCATCGGGCTCGGTTTCATGAAGGTCTCGTTGACGGGCATCGCCGGCAACTCGACGGGAAAACCGCCGGCCTGCCAAACACCGCGCTTTACTTCATCGGCGCGCGTGCGAAAGTGACTGTGGCAAGTCGTGAGATCGCTCCAGGTGTTAATGATTCCAATCACCGGCTTACTGGCAAAGTCCTCCAACGCATAGCCCATCTGCTTGGCGCGCGAGCGATGCGTGAAAGCGCGCAGGTTCTCGCCGCTAAACCAACGATGACTTCTTAGTTGATCAGGTGATCGCTTTGTTTTCATGAGTAATAACCAACCGTGCGCAGGCACGAGTATTTATAGAAAGCCCCGGTAGTGATCCAGTTTGCCTCTTTCATTCACACCGCGGCTTTAGCCCGGTGTCCGAAGCGCGAAGTCAAAGGAAACCGTTTAAACGGTTTCCGTTTTTGGGCGAAAGAATTGTCGCCGCGCTAAAGCGGCGGCGAGAATGAGAATGTTCTCAAACTGTTCCACCACTGAAAGCCCCCGATCTATGTTCCCAGATATACCCTATTCCATAAAACGCTCCGCCCTATGCGGCGCTCTCCAAACGCACATCTTCCTGTACCAGAAACCCATACGCGAGCATTCCGATCACCAGCACGCCACCGGCGACAGCAAACGCCAACGCAAACGAATTCGTCAGGTGCGCAATGTAACCGGTCAGCGCCGGCGCGATAATTCCGCCGACGTTGCCACCGAAATTCTGAATGCCGCTGACTGAGCCGACAATCTTCTTTTCACACACGGCCTGGGTCAGGGTCCAGGTGTTCGGTGAACAGATGCCGAGACCGCAAAGCGAGATCGTCAGCAGCCACACCGCCACGATCTTGCTCGCGACCAGGCCCGCCGGAACAATCAAACATCCAATCGCCAAACCGGCGATAATGAACAATCGCCGCACGCGCTTCTCTTCGCGGCCGCGTCTTACCAGCCAGTCGCTCAACACGCCGGCTGCAATAATAATTGCCGACATCGGCAGATACGGAACCGAACTATAGACGGCGAGCTCCTGCGGCGAAAAGTTCCGTTCAAGCGAAAGATATCCCGGCAACCACGTAATGAACACAAACCAAACGTAATCGTAAGCAAAGAATCCGAGGAAGATTCCGAACACACTGCGACGCCGCAGTAACATCACCGTCTGCAGAAACGAGAGCTCAGCCGCCTCACTGCTGGGCACGCCCTCTGCCCGAATTGATTCTGCTTCCCATCTTTGCAGGAACCTGTTCCACGGTAGCAGCCAGACGAGCGGCGCCAATCCAATGATTAAGAAGAACAGCCGCCAACTATAGCGGGCCAGAAACAGCGCGCCGACCGCATTAACTAACGCCGTTCCGAACCGCACTCCGGTGAGATAGATGCCCGTGACAGTGCCGCGCTCACGCCGATTGAAAGACGTCGCCACAACTCGCGCGCTGGCAGGAAACGAGATTGCCTGGCCGGCCCCGACGGCGATGCGCAACCCGACAAGCGAGGCCACCCCGCGCCCGACACTTTCGAGCGCCGCCGCCAATGACCAGAACATAAAGCCAATCGAGTAGGCTCGCCTGGTTCCGTAGCGATCGACTACCCAACCCGCGGGAATTTGCATGAACGCATAGACCCAAAAAAACGCAGACAGGATAAGGCCGAGGTCAGCCTTTGTGAGGTGCAACTCAGTGGCCATGAATGGCGCTGCCACGCTGAAAGCGCCACGATGCACGTAACTGATCAGCATCGCGGTGAACAGCAACGCCAGTAACCACCAACGCCTGGGCGACGCATTGAGTGATGGCGGTCCGAGTGGCGCCGCTTCAACGACTGGCTTAGCGATGGCCATTGATTTCAAGCCCGTGTGTGTCTGTCCCTTCTTTCGGCGACCGGAGAGGGCGCAATTTGTCTCTTATGATTTCAGCGACTCACTATGTCTCAGACGCTTCCGCATAAATCCTCTCTTCTATCATCGCTACGAGTCGCCCGGTCTCTCCCGTCACCGCGGGCTCGCGGTCATTAATAACCGCAGACACGAAATCTCTGATCAGCGGCGCGTGCAGATTCGCATCAGGCGGATGCTTTTCCCGTCTTTCACCTGCGCGCGAAACAATTCGCATTGCGCCTTCGTTCAAAACCGGAATATGGATGGAACCATGCGGGCCAAAGATGTCGAACGTGTCCTGCGGCTCGTTCGCGGCGTGAGTAACCGATAACACTGCACACGCGCCGTCTTCGAACTGAAACAATGCGGTTGCCGTATCTTCGACTTCCCTTTCGAAGATGACATTCGCGGTCAAGGCTTTTACTTTCGTAATTGGCCCCAGGACATTCACCAGCACTTCGATTCGATGGCAGCCGAAGTCAAGCATAGGCCCGCCGCCGGATTTATCGCGTTGCAAAAGCCATGAGCGCGGATGCTCCGGACCGGGATTGAAAGATTCGAACGCATTTATTTGCGCGAGGACGGGCGAACCGATTTCTCCCGATTCAATCACTTCGCGGGTCCGTTGCACGACGGGATAAAAATGGCGGTAATAAGAGACGCCGAGTTTCACCTTAGTGGCCTTTGCCGCGGCAATCATTCGATCGCATTCCGAAACATTCATCGCCATCGGCTTTTCGCACAGCACATGTTTCCCGGCTTCGGCGGCGGCGATCACCTGCGCCGCGTGCAAATCCACCGGTGTCGCTATGTAGACAGCCTGCACCTCATCGTCATTTACCAGGTCTCGCCAATCGGAGTAGTGTTTGCCGGCCCCGAACTCTTTCGCGAATGACTCTGCGAGTTCGCTGCGCCGGCGACTGACGGCGACCAGGCCACAACCTTCGAGGTCGCGCAAAGCCGGCGCAATTCGCTTTCGCGCAATGTCGCCGCAGCCGATTAAACCCCAGGAGAGTTTCATCGTGAAGCCACCAGTCAGTACCATCTGCGTGAGCAGATGGGTTAAGGAAGCACCTTATAAGCAGACCTGCCTCATTATCCCATTCGCTGACGCGAATGGTACTGACTCGATCAACGCTGTCTCACCGTGCTGAGCGCCGTAGACAAAATCAATCTCAGCCCAGAAAATCCGACCAGCTCTCGAGTACCGCGCGCAACTCCTCGCGCTCGTCATCAGTAACGGTCACCAAAGGAGGTCTCACCGGCCCACCATGCAAACCGGCCATGTCCATCAACACCTTCATGGTTGAGACTTCATAGCCTTTGCGCCGCGATCTGATCGAGTAGAGTGGTATCACACATCGCTGCATCAACTCTAATAACTCATCGCGCGCATTACCTGCGGCCAATTCGTGTAAGCGCAGGGACAACCGCGGCGCCACAGACGCGATGCTCGACGTATAAGCCCTTATGCCGATGCTGTAATAGGCCGCCACCATGTCGTCGCCGGCGCCGCCGATCCATCGAAGTCGATCTCCCACACGATCGATTAGCGATTGCAGACGCCGTATGTCGCCCTGTCCATCTTTCCAGGCAATCAAACCAGGGATGGTCGCCAGTTGCTCAACCATGCGCGGCGTGAATTGGGCCCAGTCGCGGCTGTAGATCAGAAGTCCGAGCGAAGTAGCCGCACCAATGGCGCGATAATAATCGAGCAGGCCTTCATCGTCGGCGTTTGGGTAGTACGGGGGAAACGCCAGAATTCCGTCAACGCCTGCATCCTCAGCCGCGCGTGCAAGGTCTGGCCCAAGCTGATATCCGAACCCGATGCCGGCGATTACCGGAGCCCTTCGGCCCACGGTTTCGATGGTGGTGCGTATGACCTGAAGGTGTTCGGCGGGCGTCAGCGAGTACATTTCACCGGTGCCACCTGCGGCAACGACGGCGCTCACCGGATGCGCTAAGAGCCGGTCGAGATTTTCACGCAGACCGGCGAGGTCAAGAGACAGGTTCTTTGTGAAAGGCGTGATGGGAAAAGCGATCACACCCGAAAGTTTGCTGCGGAGTTCGAGAGGATCCATTGCTAGCGCCTACGGCACCATTAAGCTCGCGGCTCGCTCGTCCGCTGAAATCCGGCTAGCGGCCAACAATTCCCGGGCGACTGGCGACAATGTCTGCACCTGCTCCTGATTTAATCCGGAAACAAACGGTGGAATTCTGCCGGTCTGGGCGATCTCCGCTGCCGCCACGGCGGCATGAAGAACTCTCGCCGGCCCCCAGACATCACGCAAATCCTCCAGCGCCATAAACTCAGAACGCAACTCTTCAGCGAGATCAAAATCTCGCCGTGCGCATGAAGCAAACAACTCCTGGCTCAAGTACGGCGCAACGCATCCTGACCCCGTCGTAAAGCCGGGCAGTTTCCAGTCACGTAAGTGAGTGACTGCCGGCCGCTCGCCGATGCCGCTAATCACGAACGCGCGATCTACGCGTTTGAGCAGGGACTCAAGGTAATCATCAACGGCAGGGTTTTCGCGCACGACCGCGTACTTAATTCCGATGCACACGCCATCTTCGACCAGCCGGCCGATAGCGTCCAGCCCTGCCTCTTTGTCCGCGCCGAAACTATTCTCGTCCTTAATATACAGCAACAATTTCTTCGCCGCGGCTTCGGCGATCTCGCGGTACCCCTCTTCTAGCCCCGCGGCGTCGCGTGGATCATTGCACGGCAGGAGCATGGCGCAGGGAAACCGGAAGGCGCGGATTAGCCGCGCCTGTTCAAACGCGCGCCCAAAGCTCGGGCCCATGCTCGGAATTATCCAAAGGTCGTGCGGCAGACGCTCCAGCCAATCGAGCAGCAGCGCATATTCATCCAGCGTAATATGGTAAAGAAACGCATTCCCGCCATAAATCAAACGCGTCACCCCGCCGCTGCGGATGTGTTCGACCAACAGCCGGTTCTGCTCGAAATCGATTGCCCGCGATGAATCATCCGCGCGACACAAAGGCGGCACCGCAAAGACGCCGCCCAAATCATCGGGAAAGTTGATCGAAGTCTTCATGATGAAACTGTTTCCAGCACGATTACCGTGGCAATCGGGTCAGGCGTAGTCTGCGGCAATTGAATGGTGAGGCCGTCAGCCTGCTGCTCGAAAGTCAGGCGGTGTTTTGGATCAGTCAGCAAATACACTTTGCCGACTTTCGCTCCCCAGCTCGGCAGGCGCAGGCTTCCATTGCCGGGCCAATCGAAAACAAGTAAGTAGACGCGGCCAGGTTTGCTCGTGGCGCGGCCGAATGAAAGCTGATCAGCAAATGGACTCGCGGTGGTGCCATAGATGGCGGCGCCGTTGGTTTTCATCCAGCGGCCCACCTCCCGCAGACGATCGACGCTGGGCTGCGGGATTAAGCCTTCGGCCGTAGGTCCGACATTCAGCAGGTAGTTTCCGCCCTTTGAGGCGATGTCGATCAAATTGCGCACAATCGTCTGGGTCGATTTCCATTGATCGTCGTAGAACTTATAGCCCCACGTCGTATTCATCGTCATACAGCTTTCCCAATCGACGCCCGGCAAACCATTCGCGGGAATCTGCTGCTCCGGCGTCCCAAAATCACCCGAGTATTCGCGATCGGACTTGTTCATCCCCTGCATTCCCTGCCTGCCCTTGCCCACGCGGTTGTTGATGATAATGTCGGGCTTGAGTCCGCGGACGTACTGGTAGAGATCCTTTCCGTCTTCCTCGGTCCACCAGTCCTGCCACTCGCCGTCGAACCACAGCACCGCCGGATCGTATTTCGTGATTAACTCGCGCAGTTGGGCCTTCATGTACTTTACGTATTCTTCTTTTCCGCCCGGCTTCATCTTCGTCGTGCGGTTGCCGGCCGTAGGATCTTTGCCGGGCGCTTCGACGTACGCCGCCGGGTAATGCCAGTCAAGGATCGAGTAATAGAAGCAGAACTTCAGTCCCTGCTTCTTTGCTTCCGCGGCGAGCGCTTTCATCGGATCTTTGTGATAAGGCGTCGAGTCGACGATATCGTAGTTACTCACCTGGCTATCAAACATCGAAAAACCGTCGTGATGTTTCGAGGTGATCACGATGTATTTCATGCCGGCTGCTTTCGCCAGGCCGACCCATTCGGCCGCGTTGAACTTCACGGGATTGAATTGCGCGGCGAACTTTTCGTAATCAGCACGGGGAATGTTTGCCCATTCCATAATCCATTCGCCGATGCGCGTCGAACGTTGGCCTTTATACTCACCGGCCGGGACCGCATAGAGTCCCCAGTGAATGAACATGCCAAAGCGCGCCTCGCGCCACCACTTCATGCGCTGGTCGCGTTCGTCTCTAGTTTCGGTGAGGCCTGGTTGGGCCAGGCGATTTCCCACGCCTTCAAGAGGATGTCGCGCCGGAAATCCGAAGCAGGTAATTGCGAATAAACCGATAAGGATCAGCCATAGACGTTTCATTGTCATTGCACCCTCGAGCACCGCAGTCGCCACGAAAGTCGGTCAACGTCCCCGATGGCTCGGCCATGCTGATGCGCGGCAAGTCTTTGACTTGCCGAATAGCAAGGCCGAAAAATTTGGCGGTCTAAGACCGCCAAGGCCCAAAAAAGACCGCGACCGGCAAGTCGGAGACTTGCCGCGCATCGGCGTGGCCGAGCCATAACCAAAGAGCCCAGTCATAATTAAGCGGCGATCGCACCGGCTACAACTCACCGACTTCCGGCTAAGTCAATTCACCCACAATACCGGCTGGCGAATAAAGAAATTCCGAATCACTTCCTCGACATTCGAATCAGCCGGAAGTTTTTTCCACAGTTCGATGTAGTCCGCCCGGTTGAAAGCGATTCCCGCAAACAGCAGACTGGCTTGCCGCATCGGCCACTCCTGGTAATACATCACATCAGGTTTGAGTGGCCATGATTTCTTATCCGCAATGAACGGCGCCATGTATTCAACTGCGCGCCGAAAGCCACGACCGTCCGCCGTTTGGAAAGCGAAAAGGCTGTCCTGGGGCGTTGAAAGAATCTGGCAAACAGTCGCCATCGCTTCCAAATTGAACAGCTCGTAACCATAGGGCTTTGTCCGGCGCAATTCTTCAGGAAAACTGCCGTTGGCGGCGATTTGATTGGGCACGATTATGGTCTTGAATCTCTCGCGACAATACTCGAGCAACTTCTGATCGCCGACGAGATGGGCGAACGCGGCAACCTGCATCACCCAACAAGTCGTGTGATTGTTTTTGGCATCACGTTCGTCGGTCCCATTCTTGCTCGTAGTCATCCATCGCAGGTAATCCGCAAACCATTGCTTGATCTTCGCCAGATCGTGGGCGGGCAACGCGCCCGCAGGTTCCATCACTTCGATCGCGCGCGCTACTTCGACCAGATGAATCGTGTCGATAATCCCCGTGCCGCGCCCGGTGGTGATTCCGTGAATCGCCTGGGCATACTGCAGGTTCGGATTCATGCGCGTGCGCTCTTCGACAAACCAGGCTCGCAGGTGCGCTGCCGCGTGGACTGCATAGCGTTTGTCTTTGGTCAATTTCCAGGCGGCCACCAGCGCGGGCACTTCTACACTCAGGCGCATCAAAGCGCGCCGGTGCTCGACAAAGTTGTCCGGGTTCGACATTCCATCACGCTGAATGTAAGGACCGGCAGGATTTTTTGGATCCGGCCACCAGTAATCTGCTTCCGAAAAGAAATCATGCAACCCGCCGGCGCTGCGCGGGCTGGATGAAGCAGTGACGGTTATGGGTTGCTCGGAGAGATACTGATTCGCGGCCTTGAGAATGCGCTGGCGATCGATTGCAGCGACGTCTAGTTTTGGTTGTTGAGGAATTACGGACTCGCATCCAACGAGGAGCCACAAGACAATCATCAGTCCGCGGGGGCATCCCGTCCTTGAGGCGCTCCACTTTGCGTGATGCACATCTGGTTGAAAGCTTTTATAGATCATTGATATGTCGAGATACCTCTCAGGTCGGAAGGGCGGCTTGCCCCCGCTTTGCCGGCGCGCTCAAACCGCGCCACAAATCCGCCGCCCGCCCGCATTCTAATCGTCAAGCTGTCGCCGCGATTGAGCGTGACCTGCTCCAGCTTCACGGCCGCCGGTTCATCCATCTGATCGCGAACCAAAGTCGCGTGGTATCTGCTCCCTTCCAGAAACTTAAAAGGTACTCGGATCGTCTTACCCGTCAACCCATTCATAACTCCGACAAACCATATATCGCCGCTCCGTCGCGCAAAGCCGGCCAGCTCGCCAATCTCTGATTGCGGCAACACGATTGTCTCGTCCCACACTGAAGGAATCGTCTTAATCAGATCGTGCGCCGGATTCTCGAGAATATGTTGTGGATGCGCGCCATAGATCATCAGCGGCGAAGTGAAGACGATCGCGGTGGCGATCTGATGCGCCCATGAAGTTTCGCGCCGCCTTTCGCCGAAATGAACCGGCGTGTAGTCAGCGTGGCCCGCCAGAAAGCGCGTGAATGGCAGAGTCGTGTTGTGCACTGAGCGCAGGCTCATGCTGCGATATTCGAGGCCGCGGATCGCCTCACGCGTCAGCTCATTCGGCCAGGTGCGCGCTTCGCCTGCCGGTTTATTCGCGCCATGAAACTCAACCAGGATCCGGTGTTCGGCTGAAGTGCGCAGCAACGCCTGGTAAACGTCAATGATCTCCTTCGCCTCGTGATCGAAGAAATCGATCTTCGCGCCCACCACACCATAGCGGCTCAGTAGCGCGAAAAAGTCTTCGCGTGCCTGCGGCGTGCGAAGCGTGCGGCTGTGTTTCCAGAACCAGAGCTTCACATTCTGTTGATTAGAGTAATCGACCAGCTCGCGGATCTGCGCTTCTGTCCAGCGGGCCCAGATTCCTTCGACGACGTTGTATTCAAAGCCGAGTTGACCCGCCAGCCGCGAAAATTCCTTTATTCCTTCGAAGGTATTCTCACCACCATCGAGATACCGCCAAACGGCCCGGCCCGGCTTGACCCAGTCAGTTTTTAAACCTTGCGGAAACAGAGTCTGGTCGGGAGGAGCTGAAAGATTGATGATGATGTCTGAGTTGACGAGAGTATTCAGATCCGGCCCCAGCATGATCACGCGCCATGGCGTTTGTATAACTCCTTCGATTGGTGCCGGCTGCGCCAGGCGCTTTGCTTCCTCTTTTCCATAACGCAGATCGAATGGATGGCTGACCGGCAAGGCGTGACCCAGAACGGTGGTAAAGCCTCTGTGGCCATCCGCTCGCAAACCCATCCCGGCGTAGTTCACTAAAGCTGCTTCGGTGATCGCCGCATAGCCGCGACCCTTGGGTAATTTAATGGTCAGAGGGGGCGCGGCCCACTCGCCATCTTTGACACTTTCAATGGATTTCTTCTGATGAATACCCTCGTAATGGCCTTCGAAGTCATGAAACCAGACGGTACTGCCGGTGGAGAGAGTAAAACTCGATCCCTCATCAGGCACTCGCGATCCATTGCCCGGCACCATGAAGCGGAACGCCACCCCATCATTGTAGACACGTACTTCAAAGACGAACTCTGTGCGCGTGGGATCGTGGCGACAAAAGATCCTCGCGCCGTTGGCGTTGTCGGTGGCTCTCGCATGTGCCCCTCGCGTCAAATGCTTTTTGTTGACCCGATAACGCTCAATCTTTGTGATAGTGCTTGCCTGACAAAGATCAACGCCGTCAACCAGCATTACCAGGGCCGAAAGTTCAATCGCAATCTGAGCCGTGCGCGTCGCGCGATAACGCAGTTGCGGGCCGGCAGCGAACAGGACGAATTGGACCTGACCGTTCGGACTCTTAAACGTGATTACCTCGCCGGCGGCATCAGCGATTGCCGGAAGAGCAGCGATCAGCGCCGGTGCTGCGAGGGCGGTCGAAAGAAACTGGCGACGACTTTGGAGTGCGCCGGCAGAGCGC
>JBKPEE010000002.1:0-7170 GCA_046728235.1 Acidobacteriota bacterium | reverse complement strand
GCCACGTTGTTGGGGCTGGTCGCGTTTTCAGGCCAGATTTCGATCTTTGTGCTGGCGCCGATCAGCGGGGTCGTTGCCGATACAAAATCGAAACGGGGAATTTTGTTTGCCACGGCGATAGCGCCCATGATCCTGACACTCGTGCTCGCGCTGCTCACGCTCACGGGCCGCGTGCAGGTCTGGCACGTGTTCACGATCGCAACTCTGCTCGGCATCATCAACGCCTTCGATTACCCGGTACGGCAGGCATTCGTCGCTGAACTGGTTACGAAGGAAGATTTGATGAGCGCCGTGACCTTGAACTCCTCGATTATCAATAGCGCCAGAACTATTGGACCCGGCATCGGCGGTCTCCTGGTCGCGAGCGTCGGCGAGGGCTGGTGTTTCCTCGGCAACGCCTTGAGCTTTGCTGCGGTGGTCGCCAGCCTGCTCATGATTCCAGTCGCTAGCTCGCCAAAGAAACCTGCGCGTCACTTTCGCGCCGGCATCGCCGAGGCTTTCAACTTCGCGCGACACACCGGTCCGGTCGGGGCGTTACTGGTGCTGTTGGGTCTGATCAGCTTCATGGGCCTCCGCTATGAGATCCTGATGCCGGTATATGTGCGGGAAATGCTCCACGGAGGACCGACTGAATTCGGGTTGCTGATGGGCGCCTCGGGTATCGGCGCCGTTCTTGGATCAATCGTGCTGGCATCGTTCGCCAACGTGCGCACGCTGGGAGATTGGGTTGCATTTGCTGCGGCCGGATTCGGCGTCAGTCTCGTCTTGCTCTCGGTGTCTCATTCATTTGCCCTGTCGTTGGTGATGATGTTGTTGATTGGCTTCACGATGGTCACACTGCTGGACGCTTCGAACACGCTGGTCCAAACGATCGTGCCCGACGATCTGCGCGGGCGCATCATGGCCATTTGGACCATGATGTTGAGCGGTCTGGCTCCGTTCGGTTCGCTGGTGGTCGGTTACGTGGCCCAGCACTTTACTGCCCGGCGAACATTTGCCGCGGGCGGCATGGCTTGCGTGATGGGCGCGATGTCCTTTGGCTTCTCATTGCCGATCCTGCAACGCGAAGCGCGGAAATTAATCGCCAAACGCGGACGCGAAGATGGAACGCTCGTCGTGGAAAGAAGAAACGAGCAGAAAGCGTCCTTATAAAACTAACAAAAAAAGAGGCGGGGTAAGTCCCGCCTCTGGTCATTTGGAGTGCGCCGGCGGCGGGGTCCCCGCGCGAGCATCTCGCGTGGGGTGCCGTTGACGGCGCTTTGGATTTTCGTTGGCGAAGGAAAGCGGCGTCAAGCCGCCGCACTCCAAAAACTGCGTTACTGGTCGTCTTTACTCGCGATGTTCCGCTTCTGACCGCCGATCTGTTTCAGTAACTCATCGACAGCCGCTTCCAATTGACGATCGCGCCCAGCCAGATTGTCTTCCGGCGAGTTATCCACGCGAATGTCAGGCTGCACCCCATAGTTTTCCATGTTCGTGTGCTTCGCGTCGGCGAGATAAACTCCCACTCCCGGCGTGCGCACGGTTGAAGCGTCGATCAGCGAGTAGCTGCCCGTGCCGATCACTGCGCCCATCGTCGGCGTTCCGACCACCTTGCCGAGGCCCAGTGCGCGGAACCCGGCCGGAAACATCTCAGCGTTTGATGCCGAGCGCCAGTTTTGCAGCACTACCTTCGGCCCAAAGTACCCGGCGAAGGGACGGCCCGAGGCTTCGACCCCACGCGGCCGCCAGACTTCATATTGACGCTGAACCAGGATGGCCAGCAGCTCCTGTTCAATATTGCCGCCGCCATTCCAGCGCTGGTCGATAATCATCGCTTCCTTGTTGCGGAACTCGCGAATCTCTTTTTCGAACTTGCGCAAGCTCGGCTGGTCCATCGCCCGGATGTGAATGTAGCCGATGCGGCCATTTGAGAGCTCATCGACTTTCTGGCGGCGCTCTTTCACCCAGCGATCGTAACGCAGGGTCGCATAAGCCTGACCGTTGACGGTTTCAATACGCGTTTTCCACGCGCCGTCAGGGCTCGGTTTGTTGTTGAAGGTGACTTCGACCTTGCGGTTGAGACGATCGTTAAGCAGCTCCCAGTATTCATCGCCGGCTTTCACTTGCTTGTCGCCGATGGCGATTAGGTAGTCGCCGACATTGACCTTCACCCAATCCTTGTCAGCCGGTCCGGCTTCATAGACGTAGGTCACCTTGTAGCGGCCCGCCGCCGCATCCGGTTCGAGTTCGATTCCCAGGTTGCCGGTTGATACTCCGCCGGCGGCACGTCCACCCGGCGGCGGAGCCGCGCCGGTATGCGAAGCATTCAACTCGCCGATCATCTCGTTGATGATGTTGAGCAACTCCTGGCGATCGCCGATATCCTTCACCAACGGTTCGTACTTGGCTTTCGCGGCATCCCAATCCATGCCGTGCATCGCCGGGTCATAGAAGCGATACTTCATCGTGCGCCACGCATCGCCAAACATCTCGGCCCATTCGGCAGGACGATTTACCTTGACGCGCACGTTGAAGTTGATGCGACGACGTGCGGCTTCACCACCGCCACCTGCTCCCGCTGGACCGCGAGCGCCAGTTGCCGCCGCGGCTCCGCCACCCCCAGGCAAAGCCACCGAATAAATTCCTTCGCGTTCGCGGAAGAACAACGTGCGGCCATCGCGCGAGATAGTGAGATCGCCCAGACCGCCGCCGAAACCGCCACCGCCACCCGGGCCGCCCTCGCCCTCGCCCGGCGGTGGGCCACCGGACGTTATGCGCGTCAGACGCCGGCCGTCATCCTGAATTGAATAGACGACCGGAGTTGCGCCGGTAGTTGATGGTTCGGAAGTCACAAAGATGATCGTGCGGCTGTCGGGAGCTACGAGGTAGTTGCCCACCGCAAATGGCATGCGCGTGATTTGGCGCGTGCGATGTTTCATGCCTGCCCAATCCATTTTGGTCTCATGCGGCGGTCGCGGGCCGGTTGGACGGCGCGGCGCGCCACCCTCAGCGTCAGCCGCACCCGCGCCCGGTTGCGCGGTCTCGGCTTCAGGCCGCTCTTCCGGATCGTCAGGATCGCGATCCAGCTTCTCGAGCCCTACCGAATAAAGTTGGATTGAGGCGTTACCAAAGCCGCCGCCGCCACCACCGCCTCCGGTCGATTCACTGCGGACGAAGAAGAGCTTGCGGCCGTCGGGAGAGAACCGCGGAGCGCGCTCGTCATAGGAATCGAAGGTGACTTTGTGCGGCGACTTTTCTTCTCCCGAAGAAGCCAGCACATAGACGTCAGTCGTGCGGCTTTCGTCAGCCTTTGAATATGCCAGCCACTTGCCGTCAGGCGACCACTCGGGCGCCGAGATGTTTCCGTAGCGCGACGAGTCAAGTTCGACGATCTGTTTGCTGCCGACATTGACCTTGCGCAGCTTGTCATCAGAAGCGGTGAAGGCAATCTCTTTCGAATCAGGAGACCAGCGATAGCCAAGCTTCAGCGCGTCGATATCGGTAAGCTTTTGCGGCTGGCCCGTACCATCAGCGGCGGTCACGTAAAGTTCTTCGCGGCCACTGCGATCAGAAATGAAGGCGATTGATTTCCCGTCAGGCGAATATTCGACGTTGACGTCACGGGCCGGAGTGTCCGTCAGCTGGTGAATGTCGCCTTCCTCGACCGGAACGGTGAACAGTTCGCCGTGCGTGGAAATCACAATGCGGCGGGCGTTTGGCGCGAGGTCATAATCTTCGGCGACTGAGGCGAACGGAAGACTTTCGTTGTCGTTCTCTTCAGTTTCAGCGTCGATCTCGAGTTTGATGGGCGTGACCTTTTTGCTGCCGGTATCCAGTTTCCAGATGCCAAAGTCATGCTCGAAAACAATCACGCGACCGTCGGAACTGATGGAGGGGAAACGCACATCGCCGGTCTTGAACGAGGTGACCTTTTCGGCCTTGCCGCCGTTATCGCCGATGCGCCAGATATTCGTGAGGCCGCCACCATCGCGATCGCTCACGAAATAGATTCCGTCCTTGCCCCACATCGGCCACGAATCGAGGCCATCAAAGTCGGTCAACTGCGAAAATTTCTTCGCCGAAATATCTTCAATCCACACGTCGGTGGCATAGGCGCCGCGATAATATTTGCGCCAGTACACCTGGCCCTTCGGGTTGTAAGCAATACGCTTCCCGTCAGGAGAGAAACTCGCGGCGTTGCCCATGTCCGGACCAGCGCGCCAAGGCATGCCGCCGTTCACGCTGACGACATAGAGCATCCCCATGAAATCTTCGCCGCGCTGGCTGCTGAAAAGAACGCCGCTGCCATCCGGGGTCCAGCCAAGCACAATGTCGTCAGCCGAATGATGCGTCAACTGTTTGGCTGTGCCACCCGTGGACGGAATGATAAAGACGTCCAGGTTACCGTTGCGATCGCTTGAGAAGGCAATCCATTTCCCGTCTGGAGAGAAACGCGGGTAAGCGTCGCGTGCTTTGTTCACGGTTAGCCGCTGAACATTCTGGCCGTTCTCATCGGCGGTCCAGATGTCGCCGAGATAAGTGAAGGCGATGCGCCCATTCGAATAGCTGGGATAACGAACCAGCTTCGCTTCACGGGCAAAAACCATCGATGTGAAAGAGAAAAGAAGCAGAGAGATGGCAAGGACGGACAGTTTCTTCATGACTTTCTCCTGTGGTGCAGACTGACGATACGCGGGTGTCTGCCCGCTTGGATTTCATTGGACGCCGCGTCGGTTTTGGGCGTTTTTTACGGACAACCGCGCCCCTATGGATTCGCTTAGAGGCGGGCTGCTGCCCGCCGAGACGACTATTCGGGAAAACTTGCTTTCGATTTTAAACGAATATGACTGATAAGATAGTTATGACGCCCCGACACTAGCAGCGGTTACGTCGAATAATTGTCGGGCGACGCGGATTCTATCACGTAGACGGCTTTGGCGTTACCCCTGATTGACAGGCTATGCTCAGGCTAATATATTTTTCAGTCACCAGCCGCGTTTTACTTCCTCCCGCACGGAATTGCGCCACGTACTTCAGTCGTTTAGAGAGGTCTCACAATGAAACATCAGCCCCTACGCCACGTCGCCGCCAGTATCGCGCTCGCTCTCTTCATCATCAGTGCCGGCCACCAGTCGGCCCACGCAAAGGACACGTGGACGACGGTCCATTCAAAGAACTTCACGCTGGTCGGCAACGCCAGCGAAAAGGACATTCGGCAGGTCGCCAACCGGCTCGAACAGTTCCGCAATGTCTTTGGTTTGCTCTTTCCCACCATTCCGCTGAACGCGCCCGTGCCGACCACAGTCATCGTTTTCAAGAGCGACAGTTCATACAAGCCATTCAAATACAATCCCAACGTTAGCGGGTACTTTCAGCCGGGCGAAGATGTGAACTACATCACGCTGACCAGCGAGAAGGCCGGAGATGACCAGCCCTTCCGCGTCATCTTTCATGAATACGTTCACTTGCTGGTTGAAAACGCGCTCGGGGCGACGGTGCCCTTATGGTTCAACGAAGGATTGGCCGAGTACTACAGTACCTTCGATATCAAGGAGGACAATCGCCGGGTCATTCTTGGCGATCTGATCGCGAACCACGTTCTTTACTTGCGAGAGACTAAATTCCTGCCGTTGCGCACATTGTTCGCCGTCGATTACCGATCGCCGTACTACAACGAAGGCAACAAGATGAACATCTTCTATGCCGAGTCGTGGATGCTGGTGCATTACCTGCTGCAAGGCGACGGACAGAAGCACCGGCCGCAACTAGCTAAGTTCGTCGATTTGCTGCGTGCGGGCACGAAGATCGAGGATGCGTTTCAGCAAGCCTTCCAGGAAAACATTGAATCGTTCGAGAAAGACTTCAAGGCCTACATTCAGGGCGCGAAATACATGGCCACCGGAATAACTTTCGAGCGCAAGCTGGATTTCGATTCCGAGATGCAGGCAGAGCCGTTAGCCGAGGGCGAAGCCCATGCTTACCTCGGCGACCTGCTGTTGCACACGCACCGCCTGCAGGATGCCGAAGGGCAATTGCAGCAGGCAGTCGCGCTCAATCCCGACTCGCCGATAACGCAAACGGCTTACGGCATGTTGCGCGTGCGCCAGGGGCGCCTGAGTGACGCCCGGCCATATCTCGAGAAGGCCGTAGTGAAGAATTCGCAGAATTATCTGGCGCATTATTACTACGCCTTTGCTTTGAGCAACCTGAGCATGAATGAATACCGCACCGTCTCAGGCTTTCCCGCAGACACCGCGGCGACGATGCGCAGCGAACTGACCAAAGCTATCGCGCTCAAGCCGGACTTTGTCGAGAGTTATTCGCTGCTCGGTTTCGTAAATCTGGTGCGCAACGAACAGGTGGATGAAACTATCGAGCTGCTGAAGAAGGCCCTGAACGTATCGCGCGGAAATCATCGCGTGCTGTTTATGCTGGCGCAACTGTACGCGCGCAAAGAAAGATTCGCCGAAGCCCGTCAACTGCTGGCGCCGATTGCTGAAAATAGCCCCGACCCGGAATTGCGCAAGCAGGCCGCAGCTTTAATCGAAAGTGTGAAGCACACCGAAGAGCAAATTGCGCAATTCAAGGAATGGCAGAAACAGTCCGTCGCGCGATCAGAATCCGATCAACAAAGCCGCCCTCAGATGACGTTGACTGCGGCGCCAACTCAGGATGATATGAACTCGGCGTTGGTCGACGCGCTCAGAAAACCGCAATCCGGCGAGAACCGAGTGCAGGGAATGCTGACGACGATTGATTGCAACGCGAAAGGAATCACTTTCCAGGTTCGGGCGGGCGATCGCGCGTTGAAGTTCCACAGTGACAATTTTGATCACCTGGACATCACGGCTTTTACCACGGGTATCTCAGGCGAGATCACCTGCGGACCACGCAAACCTGAGAACTGGATCATTCTCACTTACGCCTCGCCCAAACCCGGCAGTAAGACTGATGGTGAAGTGAAGGCGATCGAATTCGTGCCAACGACCTTTGTTTTGAAACCGTAGCTGCCGTATCAGAACCGCCTGCGGTAGCGGGCGGGCCTTTTTAGTTCGTACGCGCCCGACTACAACGAACAGGCCCGCCCGCTACCGCAGGCGGTTCTGACATTCAGCCGGCGCGCAGAATCTCGCGGGGCGTGATTCGATCGTGTGGACTCCACGGCAAACCGAGGGCCCGGGTCAGGAA
>JBKPEE010000001.1:0-53369 GCA_046728235.1 Acidobacteriota bacterium | reverse complement strand
GGCAAGTGACCTGGTCGAAGTCATATCGGAACGGGAACTTGGGTAGTATTCGACGTTTCTTGGTCAATATAAGCTACGTTGTTAGCGTAATTTACGGGTGATTAGCTCGATGTTGAGAACCAGCTCAGTGCTCTTTTTTATCGCTCTTGCCGGCCTAACGTTGGGGAGCGCCGCTGCCACCGGATTTCCGGGCATCGAACGACCCCGGTCGGGTTCGCTTGACACAGCGAAATGGGATACCGCGGATCACGGGATACCGCGGAAACCGTTGGATTTCGCGGGAGAATCAGAGCCTCTTGCGTTTCCCCGCATCGTCATCAAGAAAAGCGAGCGAAAGTTGTTGTTATATTCTGGTGACAAATTGGTTCGCACGTATCGTGTGGGTCTCGGCCTCAGCCCTGTCGGGACAAGGTTCGGCAGGGCGACCGGCGCACACCAGAGGGCGATTTCTATATTTTCACCAAAAACGACAAGAGCGCCTTCTATCTCTCGCTGGGAATAAGCTACCCAAACGCCGCGCACGCAGAACGGGGGCTTCGCGACGGCCTCATCAGCAAACCGCAATACGACACAATAATAACGTCGTTAAACGCTCGGAAGGCGCCCCCTCAGAACACGAGACTCGGAGGCGACATCTACATTCACGGGAACGGCGCCGGCAGTGATTGGACCTGGGGCTGCGTCGCGCTGGAAGACGAGGATATACGAGAATTATTCAACCTTGTTAGCGTAGGGACACCGGTCACAATTAAGCCGTAGCAGAAACGCAGGGGAGTAAATCATGCTCGGTGCGTCCGATTATCGGGCGGTGCCAAATGGGAATCGATGTCCAGTTTTCAGAAGCGTGAAGAGAACAAAGCGGTTAATAGAGATTACTCGGAGTCTTGTCGATCGCGTCAGATGGCATGTGGCTTGCAATAATGTTTTCGATTTCGAACAACGGGGTAAGCAATCATGAATATCCTCAGTAGTTTCTTTGCCGAGGATCTAGCTATAGATCTCGGCACGGTAAATACGATTATCTATAGCCCGGCGCAGGGTATCGTTCTGAACGAGCCCTCGATTGTGGCGATTCATAAATACACTCGTGAAGTCCTGTCAGTCGGGTCGCAAGCATTGAAGTTACTCGGACGCGAACCCAACGATACGGAAGTGCACCGGCCCATACGCCGTGGAGCCATCGATAGTTTTGAAATCTCGCAACTCTTTCTGCGCACGCTGATTAGCCGGGTACAGCATAACGATCATCCCAAGCGAAGCCACCTGGTTGTCGGCGTTCCCGGATCGTCAACGCCACTGGAAAGACGATCGGTCAAGGATGCGGCGCGCGACGCGAAAGCCGGCCGCGTCGACTTGATCGATGAAGGACTGGCAGCCGCGCTGGGCTCTGGCGTGGAATTCGATAATGAGCAGGCACATTTGATTGTTGACATTGGCGGCGGCACTACCAACATCGCCATTCTCGCCTCAGGCGGCGTGATTAATTCCGTCAGTGTGGCGGCGGCCGGCAACGCCATGGATGAGGCGATTCGTGATTACCTCCGGCTGCGTTATGCGGTCCAGTTCGGCGAGCGCACGATCGAACGAGTGAAGCGCGAACTGGGCTCGGCTTCGGTGGACCAATGGGACACGCGGCTCAACGATGAACAGGAGATCGTGGGTAAACAGCTGGCCAACGGCGCGGCTTTGCCGATTTCAATCAGCGCGCGCGAGGTCCGAAACGCCGTCCAGCCGGTCGTGGCCGAGATTGTTTGGGCGGTGCGACGGGTCATCGAAGACGCTTCACCCGAAGTAACCGCGGACATTTTCTACGCCGGATTAATTCTGACGGGCGGCGGCTCGCTGCTTCATGGCATGGCTGACCGCTTCCAGGGCGAATTGAACCTGCGGGTAACCGTGCCGCAGGATCCTTTGACCACGGTCGCACTGGGCGCCGGCCAGTTGTTGTCTGAACCAGAGCGATTACAGCGCGCGGCGCTGCGCCTCGACGCTCCGGCTTGGGAGCAGTCAGAGAAGCTGGTAGTGAACTGGTAGCTGGTTGATTTAATCAGACACCCGGCGAGCCAAACTGAATTGAAGCCACATGAGACGAAGTTCTCATGTGGCTTTCTTGTAAAAGGGGCAGGCGTGCGATTCAAAGTGGCGCACGCGCACCTTATGCGTGGATTCACCGGCGCTGCGCCCGTGCCACAGCGCCAGCCGGACATCGCCGGCGAGATAGGGTAAAATTTCGGATTGCTTTATGGACGAGATCAAGCCTTTCAAGATTCGTGACATCGAAATCGATCCGCCACTGGTATTGTCACCTATGGCCGGTGTGACTGACATTTCGTTTCGCCGTTTGCTGAAGGCGCGGGGCGGAATTGGTTTGACCGTTTCTGAATTTATCTCGGTCGAAGGCCTTACGCGCAATAACCCTAAATCAAAGCGGCAGATGCGCTTCTACGAGAACGAACGACCCTTTGCGGTGCAGATTTTTGGCGGCCAGCCAGAGCGCATGCGCATGGCGGCAGAAATGGCGGAAGAAATTGGCGCAGATATTCTTGATGTCAACTGCGGTTGTCCGGCACCCAAGGTGGTCAAGCATGGCGGTGGCTCAGGATTGCTCCGCGATCTGCCGCGTCTCGAAACAATTCTTAAAGATATCAAACGGGCGATCGCGATTCCGCTGACAATCAAAATTCGCGCCGGTTATTCGGACAGCGCGATCAACGCGTTGGAAACGGCGAAGCTGGCTGAAGATTGCGGCGTCGAGCACATCGCTTTGCACGGCCGCACGAAAGAGCAGGGATATCGTGGATTGGCGAATTGGGATCTGGTGAAGCAAATCAAGCAAATTGTGAAGGTGCCGGTCTCAGGCAGCGGCGATATCAGCTCAATCGATCAGGCACTGGGCCGGTTCCGCGAGACGGGTTGTGACGGAGTTTTGATTGGCCGTGGCGCGATGGCGAACCCCTGGATCTTTCGTCAAATCGAAGATGCGATGAACGGTCGCGAACCCTTTCAGCCGACCCTGGAGGACAAGCGCGCTCTGCTGCTCGAATACTTCGAGATGCTCCAGCAGGACATGCCGCAACTTGCGGCGATCGGCCGCATGAAACAACTCGCCGGACAATTCACGCGCGGGTTACAGGGCGGCGCGCTGTTTCGCACCGCGCTTTATCACTCACACTCGGTGAACGAGATTCTCGATCGCATTTCCGAATACTTCGAGACCATCACTGCAGGGCGACAGTACCGCGGGGAGTCTGGCCCGCCGGCGGAGATGATTGAGGCGCCGGTGTTGGATTCCTGCGAGGCGGCGCCGGTTTAGTTCCGGCATTACTCGTCGCAGTTCCCGCGCCCGTATGCAAATCCTTTGGCGGCGGATAACCTTTGCCGCTTAGCTCCGCAATGTCGATGACGATCTCTTTTTGATTGCGCAGCTTCGCCTGACGTTGAGCTTCCGCTTTACGTTCGGCCGCAGCGGCTTTCTTGTCCGCGGAATTTTGATTTGCTGCTACCGTTGGTTTCGGGATGGTCTGTTTCTTGGGATGAAGTGACATGGCGCTGACCGCATCCAGCGCCTGCGTTTTCTCTTGCTCGGTAAGCTTGTCAAAGCTCACGCCATTTGCGTCGAAGACCGCCCGCAGATTCTCTTCTGTATTCATGTTCTTGTTGTAGACGTCACGATGAATGTGCAGCTGGCCGTCCTCGATCACGACTGTCTCGTAACGCAATTCAACCGGAACAGGTTTGGTCAGTTTCACGGGGTGCGTCTGCGTCTTCTTTTTGAGATACGCAGCCATCGTAGCGTCCTTCAACTCTGTGTTTGAAGCTGCGGCCAGGACTTTCACAAAGTCCTTGACCTCGTCGTTCGTTAAGCCCACACAACCGTGGGACGCGAAGGTGCCAATCTTGTAAAGCGGTTTACCGCCGTGGATCAGATTAGCGCCGCCGATCGGAATTTTGATGGGCCCGAGGGGGTTGTCCTGGCTTCCGGCCGCGATGACTTCCCCGGGATTTGAGGCCCACGATTCATTGGGCTGTGTCCAGGTCGGGTTAAAAATGATCGCTTCCGCTTTCCGAAAACCGGTAGGCAAGGGGAACTGCTGATAACCGATGCCGATCTTGTAGGACTTCAATAACCTTCCCTCGCGAAAGACATCCATGCGAAAAGCCGGAATATTGACAATGATGCGGGTATCCGTGGGTACGGCATTAGGACCCTTCAACATCACCGGCTCGTTTGGGGCAGGCTTTGAGGCGCTGTCGTTGGCGTTCTCGTCTGCCGGCGCGGGACTGGTTGCGGCTGGGCCATTATTCGTAGCTGCCGATTGGCTGTTACTAACACAACTCGAAAACGCGAGAGCGAATGCTATTAAGGCGAGTGGCAGGGGGAATTTGTATCTCATTGTAATTCAATTTAAGCGCATCAGTGACCGCGGGGCAATGCGGTTGACCACGAATCAGGGTTGTGTCGAACCACAGATCGGCGACGGTTGTTAGCTGACGCCGCACGCGGGAAACATCGCGAAATCACTCGACAGACTGCTTCAATCAAGTATAATGCCGCTCGCGTTCCAATCCTCCCTAGAAAAGAAGTAAGAAGACAGGCAGTTGTTCAAAATCGGCTTGCTGGAGTAACGAATGGCAGAAGCTGCCGCAGTAGCGCAAACGAAAACGACAGGATTCATTCGCGGGCTTGGTTTACTTGATTCGACGATGATTGTCGCCGGGTCCATGATCGGATCCGGCATTTTTATTGTGTCCGGCGGAATCTCTAAACAAGTCGGCGCGCCGGGGTGGCTGTTAGTTGTCTGGATTGTGACCGGCCCGCTGACCGTAATTGGCGCGCTGAGTTACGGCGAGTTGGCCGCGATGATGCCGAAAGCCGGCGGGCAGTATGTTTATCTGCGGGAAGCTTTCTCGCCACTTTGGGGTTTTCTTTATGGCTGGACCCTGTTTCTCGTCATTCAGACCGGAACCATCGCCGCGGTCGCCGTGGGGTTTGCTCGCTACCTGGGAGTCTTAGTGCCGGCAATCGGCGAAGAGAAGTATCTGATCGCCCCGAAGCATCTGGTTGGCGCTTACGCGATTTCGCTTTCGACTGCACAGTTGGTCGGTGTGTTGCTGATCGTGCTCTTGACGTTCATGAACACACGCGGATTGAAGCTTGGCAAACTGGTGCAGAACACCTTCACCACCGCAAAGCTCGCGGCACTTTTCGGCCTGATTGTACTGGGTGTGTTTGTGGGCTGGAACTCAGGAGTGGTCCACGCCAATTTTGGGAATCTTTGGACCGTGCGCGGATCGCTGGAAGATCTCGGCGGCGGCCTGACCGCCCTTTCGGCTTTCGGGTTGTTTGTAGGTATTTGCGTAGCCCAGACCGGATCTCTCTTCTCAGCGGATGCCTGGAACAACATCACCTTCACTGCCGGCGAGGTTAAGGAGCCGAAAAGAAATATCCCTTTGTCGCTGGCGTTCGGCACGGGAATCGTGATTGCGCTGTATTTGCTCGCCAACGTTGCCTACCTTACTACTCTGCCGTTTGAAAAGATTCAGGGAGCCGATCGGGTCGCTACCGACACGATGAATGTAATCTTCTCCGGGCGCGGCGCCATCGTGATGGCCGTGGCCATCATGATCTCGACATTCGGCTGTAACAATGGATTGATCCTCGCCGGCGCGCGAGCTTACTACGCCATGGCGCGCGATGGTTTGTTCTTCAAGTCTTCCGGACGTTTGAACCACAAACATGTGCCCGCCTGGGGATTGGTGATTCAGGGAGTCTGGGCGGCGCTGCTGGTCTTGCCGCGCACGATCAAACACGACGCCGCCGGCAACATTACGGGTTATGGGAATCTCTACGGCAACCTGCTCGATTATGTCATTTCGGCAGCTCTAATCTTTTATATTCTTACCATCGCCGGCATCTTTCGTTTACGCCAAACTCGTCCGAACGCTGAACGGCCTTATAAAGCTTTCGGCTATCCGTTGGTGCCCATTCTTTACATCGTTGGCGCGGCGGTGATTCTGATTGTCTTGTTTATCTATCAGACGGCAACCACCTGGCCCGGCTTGATCATTGTCATTACGGGCATCCCGGTTTATTTCATCTGGAGCAAATTGGGAACGCCAATGGCGGAAGAAGGCTCCATCTCGGAAGCCGTTGCCGAGGCGAAAGGTGAGTACTGAGCTCGGCAAACTTCGGTTTGTCGAAGTGAGCGAACGAAGCAGAGCAAACCACACGACAAACAAAAGTTTGTCCAACCCTAGCGGAGGACTCTGAATGGCTAACCAACTGTTTAGGACCAAACCACTCAGCCTGCTACTGGCTGAAGAGGCGGGCGATCACCGTCTGCGGCGCATCCTCGGTCCAGTGCAACTGACGGCGCTCGGCGTCGGCGCCATCATCGGCACCGGCATTTTTATTCTTACCGGTGTGGCGGCGCATGACCGCACCGGGCCGGCGCTGATGTTGTCCTTCGTGCTTGCCGGACTGGCGTGCGTGTTCGCCGCTTTATGCTATGCGGAATTCGCGTCGATGGTCCCGGTAGCCGGCTCAGCGTATACCTATGCCTACGCCACTCTGGGTGAACTGTTCGCGTGGATTATCGGCTGGGACTTGATTCTCGAGTATGCCGTCGGTTCAGCGACGGTCGCGCACGGTTGGTCGGCGCATTTTCAGGAGTTCATTCCGATATTTCACGAAGGCCTTTCATGGATTCCCGCCAAGATACCTGCGATCTTTCGCTCCGCGCCAATCAATTATTGTGTCAACGTCGACGTAGCAGGTGGTTGCCCTCACACCGGATTCGTCGCAACCGGATCGTATTTCGATCTGCCCGCAGTTCTGATCACTTTTATTCTCACCGTTATTCTGGTCAAGGGAATTAAAGAGAGCGCGAGCTTCAACGCGTTCATGGTGGCCGTCAAGCTCGTAATCGTTTTGATGGTGATCGGAATCGGCGGTTACTTAATCCTGACCGTTTATGGCACCACTAACTGGCATCCATTTGCGCCCTACGGATACACCGGCGTTAGCTTCTTTGGTAAATCAATCCTGGGGGGCCGGGCCGCCGGGGGAGAGCCGCTGGGCATGTTTGCCGGTGCGGCAATTATTTTCTTCGCCTATATCGGGTTCGATTCAGTTTCGGTTCACTCTGAAGAGGCACGCGCTCCGGCGAAGGATGTTCCTGTCGGCATTATCGCGTCCTTGATCATCTGCACGATTCTCTATATCGCCGTGTCGGCAGTGCTGACAGGCATGGTGCCCTATAACAAGATAGATATTAACGCGCCGGTTGTTGAAGCCTTCAAGCGGGCCGGGATTGTCTGGATGCAATATCTGGTTGCGGCCGGCGCCATGACCGGAATCACTTCCGTGCTGCTCGTGATGATGCTGAGCCAGCCGCGCGTAATGTTGGCGCTCGGCCGCGATGGTTTAGTGCCAAACAGCTTTTTCGGCGCGGTTCATCCAAAGTGGCGCACACCCTGGAAGTCAACAATTCTGACTGGACTTTTTGTGGCCTCAATGGCGGGGTTTATACCACTGAGCATACTCGCTGAAATGACGAGCATCGGAACGCTCTTCGCGTTTGTGATCGTATGCGGTGCCGTTATGATTATGCGCAGGACAAACCCCGATGCGAATAGGCCTTTCCGCGCGCCACTGGTTCCGCTGGTTCCAATTCTGGGAATTCTCACTTGTTTGCTGTTGATGTTCTCGCTACCGGCAGAAAACTGGTATCGGCTAATCATCTGGCTGGTGGTCGGCTTCAATATTTATTTCGGCTATGGCCGGTATCGAAGTGTCATGGCTGAAGGCAAACTGTCACCGCCTACTAAGATCGCGGTGTTACTCGCGGTGCTGGATGGAGTTGTCGCCGGCGTCGCAACCTACATGGTGATGGCAGACTCGCCTGCGTCGCAACGACTGACGTGGACCATCATACTTGCAGTCATAGGAATCGTGATTGGGGCAGCCGTTGCTTTCCTGGGCTACTCTCGAGGCAAGTCCGCTGGGCCGCAACACCATCCACCCACCCGGCCAAGTTCACTTGCTCATGAAATCGGCACGCACGGCATTTCACCCGCAGGGCAAGCTGTAGGAGACCCCGACGCGCCGCCGAGCAGTCCCGCGGCGCCTGTCGACTCACGAGTCCCCAAGAGTTGAAGCAGGTTTTAACGAAAAAGGGCTGAACGTTTAATCGTTCAGCCCTTCTTCTTTTCTCTGAAACTCAAGGCTCAGTTGGTGCCGGAGGAGAGACTCGAACTCTCATGAGGAGTGAACCTCGCCAGATTTTGAGTCTGGTGCGTATACCAATTTCGCCACTCCGGCGGGCATCCTGGCGCGGACGCCATCTTAGTTTACGCCCGCCATTCGGTCAAACCGCCGACCCATCGCCGAAGGACCCTGGTAAAATCCCGGCTGAATTCGCATGAATTCCCGCTAAAATCTCGCGTAAAATATTGTTGATAAATAAGTAGCAACGTTGTACAATTCCCCAGCCGGTTGAGCGCCGGCGAAATACCTGTCTGGTTTTCCTCTCACTCAGTCGCGTTCCCAAGGATCGACTCTCTCCAATGCATATGATTGACCTTGAATCAAAGCCTCGTCTTCTAATTGTGGACGATGAACCCGAAGTCCGGGCCGTGCTTCGTGACCTGCTTAGTGACACGCATGAGTGCGGCGAAGCGGCTTCGGCTGAAGAAGCTCTCGCGGTCTTACGTGCAACCCCGTACCAGCTCGTGATTAGCGATATCACCATGAGCGGCATGAGCGGGCTGGAAATGATTCCCCACGTCAAGAGTGTTTCTCCTGAAACTGTCATCATCATGATCAGCGGCGTCCAGACCATCGAAAGCGCTATTCATGCCTTGCGTCTGGGTGCGTTCGATTACCTGATGAAACCGTTCGATCTGCGACAGGCAGAAGCTGCTGTGGCGCGGGCCGTCGGTCATCACGAATTAATCGTCGCCAAGCGTCGTTACGAAAACGAACTGGAAGAACTGGTGGCCCAGCGCACCAGCGAACTGGACGAGGCGCTCGGCTCTCTGGAGAATGCATACCGCTCAACGCTCAAGGCGCTCACCGCTGCGCTCGAAGCGCGCGATGCTGAAACGCATGGTCACTCAGAACGCGTGGTGACCTTTAGTTTGCGCCTCGGTCGTGAATATGGATTGACCGCGAAAGAGATGAAGGCGCTCGAGTTTGGTTCGTTACTTCACGATATCGGGAAGATCGGAGTTCCTGACGCTATTCTTCGTAAGCCCGCAAAGCTAACGGACGAAGAATGGGTGCGCATGCGCGAGCATCCGATGCACGGGCAGTCGATACTCCGGGGGATCAAATTTCTTGAAGGCGCAGCTCGGGTCGTAGCCCAGCACCACGAAAAGTGGGACGGATCGGGTTACCCGCTGGGACTAGTGGGAGACGACATCGACGTCTGCGCGCGCATCTTTGCTGTGGCCGACGCGTTTGACGCCATCACCAGCGATCGCGTCTATCGCAAGGGCCGGCCTTATGGTGCCGCTGCCGCAGAGTTAGACGAGTGGAGCGGCCGCCAATTCGATCCGAAGATTGTTGAAGCTTTTCATCGCGTCCCGCAGGAAGATTGGGACGAGTTGCGACGCAAGTCGTTAATGCGCAAGCCGACCACCGGCGAGTGGGAGCCTGTGACCGGTTCGGCCGTCGAATCTCAGCTCAACGCGCCTGCGAGCTGATTGACTGGTACTTCCAACCTCAAGTTCCCTACTGACTGGGAACGACATATCCCCGCCTGCTTCTCAAATACAAACCAACTCGGCGCGAGGCGACTTCTACTTTCCGGTATTCGCCCGGCGCGGCTTGCGACAGCGGACGCCTCGGACGGTAGGTAACCACGTACTGGGATCCGATGTCTCGGGCAACAGTGCCGGCCTGCGTTCGCAGTTCGTCGGTGTTAGTTGGCAGGAAGATGCGGCCGCCGCTCTCGTCAGCAATCGACGCAAGTTCCTTTTCGCTATCACGCGTCTCCCGTTCATATTCTTTTCGCTTGCGTCGCATTGCGACGTCGGTATCGATCGAACCAATCTTGAAGCTCGGCGTGCGCGTCGTGCCGGGCGGCAGCGTGGGATCGCCATTCGCAACCGGGTTGCTTGCCGGGTTGCCGTCGCGCTGTACCCCATCGCCTTTGCTTAAGACCTTCGTCTGCGTCTGCAGCGCCTGCCGCTCGAGCACGGTGTAACTAAGAATATGCACGCTCGCCTGAATTGAATTCAATTGCTTCAGGGCATTTGCCAGCGTCACCTTCCCGCCCGGGGTATCGACTCCGTCACTAATAATCACAATATGACGCGTGCCGGGAGGCGTTTCCCGGAATTGATTCGCGGCAGCCGCCAGGGCGTCCGGCAGACGGCTGCTTTTGCCGGAAATCATTTTTGTCTTCAGGACCTTCTCGATTTCCGGCTTATCTGTGGTCCACGGCTCCAGAAGTTCCGGCTTCATCGCGAATTGCATCACCGCGATCCGCGTGCCGGCGAAGAGACTATTGATGACGCGCATCGCCACGTCACGCGTTAAGTTGGTGTCTTTCAGGCCCAGCTGATTCCCGACGTCGAGCAGCAGCAGCACGTTAGTCGGCAAATGTCTGATACTCATAATCTGCTGTTGCTGGCCGTCTTCCAGCACCAGCACGTCGTCGATCGTGAGCGTGGGATCGTAATGACCGTAAGTGTCGGTCGCCGCGACCGGCAGACGTACTTCTTCCGTGAAGACGCGGACAGGTTCCTGATCTCCCGGCTTTGGTGTTGGTGAAGGTGCAGGTCGAGTTCCACTCTGCCCATTCGCAACCATCCAGCAGCCACCAAAGATCGCGAGAATCAGAACTAACGCGCGCAATTGACTACCTCGTATGCAATTTTCGTCCTTTTATCGGCAGGTTTGATGCTGAGCGCTCGGGGGCTACGTTGCCCGCAAGTGAATAAGTTCGGGTCTCGCTAAGGCGCAGCTTTGCGCGCCTGGGCCTGAACCGCGGTGATGGCGATGGCGTCGACAATATCCTCGGCCTTGCAGCCACGCGAAAGATCGTTCGCGGGTCGATCCAGACCCTGCAGAATCGGGCCGATCGCTGTCGCGCCCGCCAACCTTTCCGTCAACTTATAGGCGATGTTGCCTGCCTGCAGATCGGGGAAGATCAGGACGTTAGCCCGGCCGCCAACGGGCGAGCCCGGCGCCTTGGATTGAGCAATCGCTGGTACCAGTGCGGCATCGGCTTGCAATTCGCCGTCGATCTCGATTTCCGGCGCGCGGGCGCGGGCGGTGCGCGTGGCCTCGGCAACCTTGTCGATCAACTTGTGGCGCGCCGAGCCTTTGGTTGAGAAAGAAAGCATGGCGACGCGCGGCTCTGCCCCAAGCAAAGCGCGGCACGAGCCAGCAGAGGCGATAGCGATTTCAGCGAGCTCGGCCGCACTCGGGTCAATCACCACCCCGCAATCGGCATAGATCATTGCGCCGTTCTGGCCCATCGACTGGTCCCGCAGCGCCATTAAAAAGAAACTCGAAACCAATTTGAAACCGGAACGAACGCCGATGCAATGCAGCGCGACGCGCACGGTGTGTGAGGTGGTGTTGGTAGCGCCGGCGACGGATCCGTCGGCGCGGCCGGCGCGCACCATAAGATTCCCGTAATACAGCGGATCGCGCAGGGCGCTGCGGGCCTCGTCGACAGTCATGCCCTTGGCGCGACGGGCGTCATAAAGTACTGAAACCATCTTCTCGAGATCATTGGCGCGGGTGTGATCAATTAATTCGACGCCGCCGAGATCCGCCCCTGCTTGCCGCGCGGCTTCGCGGACTTTATGTTCGTCACCCAGGACAGTAAGCCGCGCCAGTCTCTGTCGTGTCGCGATGCTGGCGGCCACGACCGTCCGCGGGTCTTCGCCTTCAGGCAGAACAATGTGCTGCGGATTCGAGGCGGCGCGCTGACGGATTTGATCGAGGATCGACATTATGATGGGGAACCAAAGTTCGCCTGCGGAGTCTAACTGACCCGTTCCCAGAGAACAAGTTGATGCATGGATACGTATGAGTGCCTGCAGCGACGCAATTCCCGGCCATGTCGTGCGTAAATTCCACGTATTTAGGAACGAACTGGATTCAGGAGAAGTAAAAGAATGAAGCGCGTGCTCCGTACCCGACTGGCTGCCACTATCCTGGCTATCGCCACCATTGTTTCCCTTCACGCGACGGCCTTAGCTCAGGACAAAGCGGCAAAGATTGACCAATTAATTTCACTCTACAACAAGTATGGCGAGTTTAACGGCTCGGCGCTGGTGGCGGATAACGGCCAGGTCATTCTTAAAAAGGGCTTCGGCCTCGCCAACATGGAATGGAACATTCCGAACAGGCCCGATACGAAGTTTCGCCTGGGTTCGATTACCAAACAATTTACCGCCACGCTCATTCTGCAACTGGCAGAGCAGGGAAAGATCAAACTGGACGCGAAAGTTATTGATTACCTGCCTGATTACCGGAAGGACACCGGCGCCAAAGTCACAATTCATAATCTGTTGAGTCACACGTCCGGGATTCCAAATTACACGGCGCTACCCGGATTCTTCCAGAACGTCAGCCGCAATCCTTTCACGGTTGACGACTTTATTAAGAAATACGCCAGCGGTGATCTTGAATTCGAGCCCGGGACAAAATTCGTTTACAGCAATACCAATTATTTCTTGCTCGGCGCCATCGTCGAGAAAGTCACCGGCAGGAAATATGAACAGGTGCTGAAGGAGAAAATTTTTGATCCCGTGGGGATGAAGAACACCGGTTACGATCATTGGTCGACGATACTGGACAAGCGCGCGACCGGCTATACGCGAACACCGGCCGGTTATGAAAACGCTCCGTACCTCGACATGAGCATCCCTTACGCCGCGGGCTCGCTTTATTCGACAGTCGAAGATCTTTATCTGTGGGACCAGGCGCTGTATGGCGACCACGTGCTTTCTACGGCGTCGAAAGATCTGATGTTCAAAGCGAACCTCAACGATTACGGATATGGGTTCATCATGCGAAAGATCTCGCTTGGTCCCAATAAGTTTCAGGTTCCGGTGATCGAACATAACGGCGGCATCAACGGCTTTGCCACAACGATTGTGCGGATGGTCGACAACAAGCGGCTGGTTGTGCTGCTCGATAACACGGAGCAGGGTCAGTACCTCGATCAAATCGCCGCGCGAGTCATGAGCATCCTCTACGATCAACCTTACGAGTCGCCGAAACGCTCAATCGCCGATCTTTTGCTCAGGACGATCGTGACCAGGGACGTCGCTTCAGGAATCAAACAATATCGCGAGCTGAAAACCGCTCCGTCAGCGGGCGAGTACAACTTTGCCGAAACGGAATTGAATTCGCTCGGCTATCGACTGCTGCAGATGAGAAAAATTGCGGATGCGATTGAGATCTTTAAACTCAATGTCGAGATGTATCCGCAGTCTTCCAACGTCTATGACAGCCTCGGCGAGGCTTATCGGGCTCATGGAGACAAGGACCTGGCGGTGGCGAATTACAAGAAATCGCTGGAGCTCAATGCGAAGAACACGAATGCGACGGCCAAGCTGGCCGCCCTGGCCAACGATCAGAAGGAAGTCAAGGTTGACCCGAAAATTTATGACACTTACGCCGGCGATTACGAACTTGGGCCGGGACTCACGATCACTATCACCAGCGAGAACGGAAAGTTGATGGGACAGCCAACGGGCCAGCCGAAGCTCGAGCTGTTCCCGTCTTCCGAAACTGAGTTCTCTCTGAGAATTGTGGATGCCCAGGTTACCTTTGTGAAAGACGGGCAGGGAAAAGTTACCGAGTTGATTCTCAACCAGAATGGCAGGAGAATGACGGCGAAGAAGATACGGTAAGGAGCGAGGAGCGTCGATGGGAAAGTCTCAAATAAAGAGCCGGATGAAGAATCTGCTCATGTTCCTGCCGAACATGGTGATGCTTTGCGCCAAGCTGATGGTGGACAAACGCGTGCCGCGTACTGAGCGCGCCTTGTTCGCCGCCGCGGTCATCTACGCGATTATTCCGTTCGATTTCATCCCCGACATGATTCCCTTCGTCGGGCAGATCGACGATCTGTTTCTGATTTCACTGACGCTGTTGCGCTTGATCGATCGGACGGATGACAACGTCGTCCGCGAGCACTGGCGCGGCGGTGGAGACATTGTGAAACTGGCTGAGTCGGCCGCGACGATTGCGCCGCTGCTCATGCCGAAGAGAGTTGCGCGAGTCTTATTGGCGCGAGTAAAACCAACGGCTGCAGGAACCGGTTTGCTGGCGAAAGGCGCGAAACTCGAACCCGTGCTGGTGGAAACGCCCGAACAGGAACGACCCGATCGGCTGCGGCGGCTGGCGGACTTTCGCGAGAAGAAGCGCCGCCAATCGAAGTCAGCTTAAGACAACGGCTGCGGCGGGCGCGGTTTCAGGCGAATCTCGCTGCACGTGCCGGTAGAGGATGTCCCGCTGCTGCGGTATAAATCCCGCCTCACTAATCAAGTAACGCAAAGTCTCTTCTGACGCGCGGTTGTGTGCGCCCGCGGCTGAGACCACATTTTCCTCGATCATGATCGAGCCCATGTCATTGGCGCCAAAGCGCAGCGCCACCTGCCCGAGTCGCAATCCCTGTGTCAGCCACGACGACTGAATGTTATCGATGTTATCCATGAACAGGCGTGACACCGACAGCATCGTCAGGTAATCAACGCCGGTTGGTTCAGTCTTAATCCTGCGGCCCAGTGCCGTATTCTCACGCTGAAATGTCCAGGGAATGAAAGCGAAGAAGCCGCCGGTCTCATCCTGCAGATCGCGAATGCGCCGCAAGTGGTTTACCCGATGTTCGATCTTATCGCCGATGCCGAACATCATTGTCGCCGACGATCGCAAGCCGACTTTATGCACGGCGCGCATGACATCAAGCCACTCGTCCGTAGTACATTTGGTCGCCACGCGCTTGCGCACTTCATCGTCGAGAATTTCCGCTCCCCCGCCCGGCAGGCTATAGAGTCCAGCCGCCTTGAGGCGACGCATAATCGTTTCGTAATCGAGGCCCGAAATCAGATGAAGGTTATGAATCTCGGGCGGCGAGAAGCAATGCAACTGGAATCCGGGATATTTTGCGCTTAAGGTTCGCAGCAGATCTTCGTACCACTCAATCCCGAAATCCGGATGCAGCCCACCCTGCATCAAAACGCCTGTGCCACCGAGCGCGATCGTCTCGTCAATCTTCTCGCAGATCTCATCCATCGTTCGGACGTAGGTGTCGGGCGCGCCCGGCCTTCGGTAGAAGGCGCAGAAGGTACAGACGACATTGCAGACATTTGTGTAATTAATGTTCCGATCGATTATGTAGGTGACGATATTCTCGGGATGGCGGCGCTGGCGGATCTCGTCGGCGGCGGCTCCAATGGCGGCGATATCGTACGATTCGAGGAGGGTAGTGCAATCCTGCGGGCTGAGGCGTTCGCCGTCCAGCACACGATCCAGAATTCTCCGGGTTTCCAAGTCAGCCATCCCGCCAAGTCTAGTAATTTACGGAACAATACTCAAAGTCCGGCGTCAAATACGCTGGAAATTGTTTCGCAGGGAAACGTGTGTTGCGGATCTGGCTTCAAAGAAGCGACAATCGAACCAGCAGGTCACGAACGTACCGCGTTTTGCAAGAGTCAATGAAATCGGGCGTTCTAAGTAACAGCGGCCCCTTCATCTGACGACTTCGGTCTCTACAGAAAGGACGATCACCGTGCGTCCCAGCCTACTCCTTCTAATGCTTGTGCCTTTAGTCGTGGTTGGTGTTGGTTACGGCCAAATCGTAACCAGGTCTGGCCCGATCATCACCGACCTTCCGCGGCCTGGTGACAGTGCACAACCGCCGAAAGTAGATCCGGAAGTCGAACGGAAAGCACTCGATCTCGTCGAAACGCTTTCGCAACAGGTATTGAATCTTCATGCGCCGGCAAATCGCATTCGCGCTGAATCAGAAGTAGCCGATCTCTTATGGGTAAGGGACGAGAAGCAGGCGCGCACGCTCTTTAACGCGGCGATTAGCCAATTGGCTAATCAGATTTCAGATCTCGATTACGGCGATCCTGAAGTATATAACGAGATGCAACGCGTCTATCAATCGCGACAGGAGTTGCTGATGCATATTGCGCCTCATGATGCAGACCTGGCGATGAGCGCGCTCCAGCAAACGCGACTGCAAGGCGACAATCGGACCAGGTACGGAGGGAACTGGACGGCAAACAACGAGGCAAATCTCGAGATGATGTTGGCAAATGTCCTCGTCGCAAAGAATCCGGAAGCGGCGTTGAAGCTGGCGCGCGCGAGTTTGTCGCGAGGAGTTTCATGGAACATCATCTCGTTTCTGCCCAACCTCTATCAAAAGGACGCCAAATCAGCCCAGACCTTGTACAGAGAGATTGTGGCGCGGATCAAAGAAGACAATGTCGCGCGTAACGCAGAACTCGCCAACAGCGCTTGGAGCCTGCTGGTTTCGTTCCAGCCGCCGCGAGCCGATGAAGACGCCTACCGCGATCTGTTGACGTCGATGCTCAGCTACATCCTCGCTAACAATCGCCAGACGCAACAAGGCATGAATGTAGCGCAGAATATGTATTATCAGATCGAGCAAATCATGCCCCTGGTTGAGAAGTACGCTCCCGCGCGTTCAGCGGAGTTGAGCGAATGGTCGCGCAGTGTCGAGAAGACACTCGATCCTTCGGCCCAGATGTATCAGGAGATCCGCCGCATCAGCGAAAAAGGGACGGTTGATGATATGTTGGCACTGGCATCAAAGTACCCGCCTGACTTTCAGAATCTGCTCTATCAAAATGCCGCGTGGAAGGCAATAAACACTGGCGACATAACCCGGGCTAAAGATATAGCCGAGAAGATCGGCGATCCGGTTCAGCGACGGCAGGTAATGGATCAGATCGACAACCAGGCCGCCAGAACTGCAGAAGGCGGAAACACCGTCCTCGAAGCGCGACGACTGGCTAACAAGGCAAACACGATAAATAAGAAGGTTGAGATCCTGGTACAGACTGCGACCGGAATTGCCGGCGCCGACAAGAAAGCGGCTCTGGACTTGCTGAGCGAAGCGAAAACGGCGCTGGCTTCTGCGCCCCAATCAGCCGCCGAGTTGACCGCTGAGTTGCAGTTGGTCCAGGCCTACATTCGAATAGATCCGGATCAGGCATTTGGCTTGCTTCAGCCGCTGGTTGGCAGGCTCAACGAGCTGGTGGCTGCGGCGGTCGTGCTGGATGGAGTCGACTACCGTTATTTGAAAGACGGCGAGTGGGTGATGCAGGCCGGAAACAATCTGGGCAATATGATCAGTTCATTCGATCGGATGCTCGCCGGGCTGGGCCGGGTTGATTTTGATCGCACGCGGACGCTGGCTGATCAAATTGGACGCCCCGAAATGCGCGTACTGATGGAAATCGACCTGGTGCAGACAACACTCGGCGGAAAGCCCGACATGAATCCGATGTTTTTTAGCGGTCGCACGGCAAGCATAAAGTCGATAAACTGAGACTACAATTCCAGGATTCTTATGGAGTTCTCGGAGCGAATCTTGTTCCTGTCCGTTTCTGAGATGGGGAGGGCGGCAATGCTTTCTTTCATTAACTCGAGGCTGCCGATCTGGTGTGGATAATCGCTGCCGGCCAGAATGTGATCGACTCCTGCAAAGGCAATGGCATTCATTAACGCGTTAACGTCAAAGTTAACTGAATCGTAATAAAACCTCTTGAGATAATCGCTGGGCGGCTGATCGATATTCGCGCGACATTCTTTGAAAGCTCGATAGCCGCGGTCCCAACGCTCAGCCACGTACGGAACCGCGCCCCCCAGATGGCCCAGCACCCAGGTGATGCGAGGAAAACGTTTGGCCACGCCGCTGAAAACCAGCTTGCCTGCAGCCAGTGTGGTGTCGAAGAGAAATCCCGCCAGCGCCGTCAACCAGTAATCAGTCATCGTCTCGACGTGAGCCGGATGTGTCGGATGGATAAAGATCACCGCGCCCAACTCATCTGCTTTCTCCCATAACGGCCAGAAACGCTGATCGTCCAGGCCTACGCCGTTTATGTTGCTGAAGATCATCGCGCCGCGAAAACGCAGTTCGTTAATAGCGCGTTCGAGCTCCACAACTGAGGCGGCCGGGTCGCTTAAGGGCAGTGTCGCCAACGCCCCAAAGTGCTCGCTTCTGGTCGCCACCACTTCGGCGAAGGAGTCATTTACCATCTGGGCCAAGGCGACGGCACGCGCCGGGGCCTCGATGTGTGTTCCCGGTGTCGTCAGCGTCAGAATCTGTTTGGCAACTTCGGTTTCCTCCAGCACCTGTTCGCGATATTCGATGTCGCGGTGCCCACGGACGACGATGTTGTAGTCGCCGGGGTAATGCAGGAGCGGGTTGCCTTTGTCATCGAAAGTTACTTTGACATTAGACGGTCCCGTGCGCAGCGCCTCGAGATAAGCCGGCGGATAATAGTGATTATGAAAGTCGATGATCATGATTGATTTACTCGCGAAAGTTTTATAGAGCGGTGGATAATACAACGAATACGAAGACAGCATGAAGGTTACAAGGGAGTTTCAAACCACGCATGCTGATTGCCGCCAGAGTGGTGCGCCACGTCGCCTATCGCGTTGGTGCCGGGGAACGATCCACGAACTCACACGAACAAACACGAAACTCGTCTAATTCGTGACTCTTCGTGTTATTTCGTGGATCGTATTGCTTAATCCAATTTCATCACCACGGAACTCGTCAGAAACGGGTTGCTGAATTCGGCGCGGTCGCCGGGCTTCTTTCCGGGAATCAAAAACAGGCGTGCGGAGAGAGGCTTGTGAAGTTTCGTCGACAGGGCAGCGACGTCGCCAATCAATGCCGCCAGCTCGTTTGTCGGCGTATCACCCGCCAGAGGAACGACGTCAAGCCCAGTGCCGCAGACGCTCGAATAAAGCAGCAGTTCACGAACCGTGTAGCGCCCCTCGGCCGCGCGCGTGGCCAATACCGGGTCTTCGAGGACCGGCAGCATTAAGCCTGAGTAGCCGCAGGTCTTAATCTTCAAACTCTTCAGCACATCGGTAATCGCGGCGCAGACCGCCAAAGTCGCCGCGCTTCCAAATGGAACGTGCGTCAACGCTTCGATGGCGGCGCCAATACTGGCGTCCTTTGAAGGAGCCGGTGACGCATCAATTCCCAAGTACTCGAGGCGTTCACTGGCGGCAATTCCCAGCGCCAGCTTTTCCACGGGACCAAGCTGCGATTCCAGTAACTCCCTCAGTCTGGCCTTCGCCTCGTCAATGTCTTTGGATTGGGCGAATGCTTCGGTCAGGAGATTGGCGGATTCAAGCCCAACACTGAAGGCCGCCGGACCTCGATGAAAGGCGACCGGAAAAAAGGGCGTGCCCGCCAGACAATTTGCGGCGGCGGTGAAGCGGAAATTTCCCTCGCCGCCAGTGCCGGCCCGGCTGATGGCCACGATTGCTTCGGCAGCCGTGCGCGCGGTTTGCCTATGAACGCCTCGTTCGGGCGACGCGACACTCACGCTGAAATTGATATTCTTCGTCTCGCGCACGAGTGCAGCTGCCCACGAGGCAAACTCCGGGTCGTAGCGATCATCCGTGATTACCGGCCCAATGCTAAGGATCACATTGCTGGCTGAGACCAGCGCATCAAGTTTCTTCAGGTCCGCCAGCGCTGCTTGTCTGGATTTACCCTGAAGATATTCGGGCAACGGCTGGGTCGCGATGCGCAGCGTCTGGATCTCATATCCAGCGTCGGCGAATTTCTTTCTGGCTCGTTGCAGAAAGGCGATCGCAGATTCTATTGCCGGCAGGTCTGCCGTGCTCTTGAGACTAACGCCGGCGGTGATAGTGCGGATTCTGAAATGGTTGGGAGCCTTGATCGCTTCGCTAAAGGGGAATTCTTTTTGCGGCAGCCCCACTGCCACAAGCAGAATAGAAAATATCAGCAGGAAAGTCTTACGCATCGAGTTACTGTCAGCCTCGGGCAGATCCGCGACGGCAATCGAAACCTTGCGTGAATCAGTCTTAATCTACTTCAGTTCCATGAGCCAGATGTTTCCAGTTGACTTGGAGTTTTACTTTACAATTTCGAAATCGATCCACTGCGAACCAATCCGTTGTTTCTCTTTAGCCAGTTGGTCAGTGACGATGACCTGGAGGACATAGTCACCGGTCGCAAATTCGTTTCCGAGTTGCAACCGCCCAACACCTGCGATCCGCTTAAGATCGGTTTGCGCGCCGGCGTCGATTGAAGCTGGGGTCCCGCTGAAGACCAGCTTACCGTCGTGAAAGATTCGCGTTTGCGTGGTGAGCTGCAGCCCGTGCGTGGTCACGTCCTGATGCGCGTTGTAAATCGAGTAAGCGAAGATTACTTTGTCGCCCTGCCGGAACTGGCGCACGGCGGGACCGGAGCTGATAGCCTCGCGGGCATCCTGTGGTGGGGCGTTGACGTTCTCTGGTTTGTCAGGTATGTCTTTCAAGAGCACCAGGCCAGAGAGTGACAACCGCCCATCAACAAGATTCGGCACTTGAATGAACTGTCCGGCGCTGCCGATGCGCTCTGAAGCCTGATCGCGCAGGGCGATGCGAAACTGAAACGCACCCGCCTGTTTCAGCGGCGTGTCGACCGTGTACACCAGCCCGCCGTGCAAAGCGTTTTCATATGTATCTTTGCTGAGCCGCAAAGTTACTTGCCGAACTTGCTGATCCACGAGGCGCCCATTTTCGCCGAACAGAACTATTCCCAGATCGAACGTGGCTACGTGTCCGCCGCCAGCTTCATCGGCGAAGGCGAGATCCCGCGGATCGATATAAAGCAGCGAACGAAGCAGCGATCCATTTTCGAAGTTCGTGAAGATAGTCGTCAGGCGAACCGTGATCTCGTTGGCGCCGAAGGGTGACCGCAGCGTCTTGGTGAGCAGCCCGGCTGTGCTGAGAGGCTGGGGAGCTTCGAGGTTGCCAACGCCCAGGAAACCATTGCGCGTCCGTACCGTAAGACCTTTACGTTTTACCGTCACCTTGATGTGGTGGAACTGGCGATTGAACGTTTGTTCGGTTGGCCGATAGGCCAGCAGGTAATAACCGTTCTGATCTTCGGCGATCCGCTTCAGTCCAAAGTCGTTTGAATTCCTGACCAGGAAACCGCCGGTTTGTCTGGCGATCAGGTCCGAGCCTTCGCGTCCAATTACCATCGCCATCGATCGACGGCTGAGGGTCGAGTTTATGGTATTCGTTATTTCGCGAGCCGTAGCTGTTGGTGCCAGAAAGCCATGAAAATCATCGGCAGCGGTCATGCCGGTATAAGCCAGGCCCCGGGAATCGACAGCATAAATGACGACCGAGGCTCGAATTGCTAATTCAGCCACTTTTTTCAATTGCGCCGTGTAGTTCGTGCGCACGTCCGCCAGATCGCCATCGCCCGGTGTCAGGGCGGCCGTGCCCGGCTCCTGAGTTTCAATCGGAAGATAATCGGACATCAGAACGAGCGACTTTCGTCCCGGCAGTTCGCGCATTCCTTCCACAATGAACTTCAGCACCTGCAGCGTACCCATGAGGTTCCGTGAACCGCCGCAAGGTGCGTCGACAGGCACGGCCGGGGTGCCGACGGGGGCAAAGACGTGCAGGCCCGCGCGGCTGCAGGGATACCAGCGGAGCCGGTCGATTGCGCTGTAGAGCATGCTCCTGTCGGTCGTGAATTGTTGCAGCGCGCCGACTTCTCCCGACGTATGAATGATCGCCACCAGGTCGTTCGGCTGAAGCTGTTCGCTGACGAACTTGCGAGCTTGCTTACGCGCCTCTGAGACGCTTTGGAATGACATTCCCAAATCATCGACGACCAGGGCGACGGTTCGCCGGGCGTCCTGCGGACGCGCCACTGCGGGCGGGATGGGCGGCGCATTTTTGTCGGTCTGTTTCGCTCGTGGACTCACTGCCGCGCCGGCTGGCGGTGAAGGAACATTCGATATATAGGAAAAGTTCGTGATTGTCTGGGGCTTGTCGTCTTCAGATATCTCGAACTCTTCGGGTTGAAGATCCGTCACCTGCCTCCCATCTCTGGTTACCACGGCATCGACCTGTACCAGATTGGTGGTGATCTTCACGACGTCCTGCGAATCGATTTCGGGCGGATTCGGCGTCTGGCTGGTTACAGGTTTTTGCGGCGAGATGGTTGGTGATTGAGGCTGCTGACCAAATGTCAGCGGGAGATTCATAGCCGCCAGCACGAGCACGAGAATGCTTCTGCGGATCATTGGGGGCCATCCTCCTTGAGTACGCGCCAAAAGATTATGTGAAGAAGCTCGAAAAGTCACGGATTCGGAGGGACTCGTCAGGGCAATGGTCGTTGCGGAGTTCAAGCGCAGATAATGATATGCTGCAAATGGTCCCGAGTCATGACACGTCCCCTGATCATTGCGATCGATGGCCCTTCGGCTTCAGGCAAGTCGACCCTGGGGCGCTTGCTGGCGCGCGAGTTGGGCCTGCTCTATATCGATACTGGATCGATGTACCGCGCGGTGGCGCTGGCAGTGATTGATTCATCCATAAATGAGCACGACGATGTGGCCGTCAGTTCTTTGGCGGAACGAGCTGAAATCGATTTGACGGGGAATCCTGATTCGTTGCGCGTGTCATTGAATGGACGGGATGTGACGGCTCGCATTCGGGATGAGGACGTGACACAAGTTTCATCCGTCGTCTCGACTATTCCCGCGGTGCGACGGGCGATGGTCAGCCGGCAGCGAGAACTTGGACGGCGCGGCGCGGTGATGAACGGACGCGACATCGGCACGGTTGTATTCCCCGACGCAGACATCAAATTTTTTCTGGACGCTGCCGTCGCTGAAAGAGCGGAACGCCGTCTGGCTGAAGAGCGTGAAATCAATCTCGGCGCGCATTTCGAGCAGACGCTCGCAGACATTACCGAACGCGACCGGCGCGATACCACGCGCGAAGATTCACCGCTGGTAGTAGCCAGGGACGCAGTCGTCATCGATTCGACCGGTCTGTCGATCGAAGAGGTATTTCAGAAGATGATGAAGTACGTTGCCGAGAGGGAACAAACATGAGACTTTCAGGATTCACCTTTAAGAATGAAGCAAAGTGGATGTTGATCTTCTCGCTCGCGTTACCCTTGATTGGCATTTTGATTCTTCTGGAGGTTATGGTCTGGCGCCGCTTTTAAAAGAACGCCTCTCGTGCGGTATTGACAAAGTGATGTTCACCGGAATCATTGAAGAACTGGGCCGCATCCGCGCCGTCGAAAAGCGCGGCGAAGATGCGCGCATAATTGTCGAAGCCCGCAATGTCACCAGTGACGCGCACGACGGTGATTCGATTTCGGTCAACGGCGTGTGCCTGACGGCGCTCAGTGTCCAGCCCGATTCGTTCGCCGCCGATGTCTCGAAAGAGACGCTGTTTCGATCGACGCTCGGGAAGCTAAAACCGGGTTCGCCGGTTAATCTCGAGCGCGCGGTCACGCCGGCAACTCGCCTGGGCGGTCATATTGTGCAGGGTCACGTCGATGCGCGCGGGCGGTTTCTCGGTTCGCAAAATCACGGTGATTCGTGGACATTTCGCTTCGCATATCCGCCGGAAATCTCGCGTTATCTGGTTTTTAAGGGTTCAGTTGCGGTCGAAGGGATCAGCCTGACAATCGCGAATCTCACCGACGATTATTTTGAAATTGCCATAATTCCGAAAACATTTGAAGTCACAAACTTCTCACAATTACAGCCCGGCGACGAGGTAAACCTGGAAGCTGACGTAATCGCCAAATACGTTGAGCGCATTCTCACCAGCCACGCCCGCGCTGATTCGGTTTCACGATAGGTCGCCAAATCCGCCGCGTAAGCGGTAACATAGGTCAACCCGAATTCGAGATTCTAAATTCGAGATTCCAAATTCAAGAACGCCAAATTCGAGATTCGTCAAATTCGAGAACGCCAAATTCGAGAACGCCCAAATTCAAGACTCCAGGTCAACGACATGCCGTTAGCTTCCATTCCAGATGCAGCCGCTGACATTCGCGAAGGGCGAATGATCATTATCGTGGACGACGAGGACCGCGAGAATGAAGGCGATCTGGTCTGCGCGGCCGAAATGATTACTGCTGACAAGATCAATTTCATGGCCCGTGAAGGCCGCGGCCTCATCTGCCTGCCGCTGACCGAAGAACGCTGCGATGAACTGCATCTGCAGCCGCAAGTCGCCGATAACACCTCCCGGCTCGGCACTGCTTTCACCGTATCAATTGAAGCTCGTCGCGGCGTCACGACGGGAATCTCAGCGGCTGATCGCGCCACCACCATCCTTACCGCAGTCGATCCGCGCACCCGTCCGCAGGATCTGGCGCGCCCGGGACATGTGTTTCCGCTGCGCGCGAAAAAAGGCGGCGTGCTCGTGCGTCCCGGTCAGACTGAAGCGGCGGTCGACATTGCGCGGATCGCCGGACTCTACCCGGCGGGCGTGATTTGCGAAATCATGAATGCCGACGGAACCATGGCCCGGCTGCCGCAACTGCGCGAGTTTGCCAGCATTCATGGTTTGAAAATTATCAGCGTTGCCGATCTGGTTCGCTATCGCATCACGAAAGAAGTTCTGGTGCGACGGGCAGCGGAAACCAATCTGCCGACCGTCTATGGAAACTTTCGCGCTATTGCTTTTGAGAACACAATCAACGGCGACGTGCATCTGGCGATGGTGATGGGCGACGTGCGCACCAACGATCCGGTGCTGGTCCGGGTGCACAGCGAGAATGTGACGTGTGACATGTTCGGCTCGACTATCGATGACACCGGCTATCAATTGCGGCGGGCGCTGGAGAAAATTTCCGAAGCCGGACAAGGCGTGGTGCTTTACCTGCGGCAGAGCCACCACAGCCTCGACTTAGTTCATCAGTTGCGCACTTACGCGCTGATGCAGGAGCGCGGCATCAGCCGGCGCGAAGCCAGCGCCGAAACCGGATACGGACTGAATCGAGACTACGGCGTAGGAGCGCAGATCCTTCACGAGTTGGGCCTGCGCCGGATTTTGCTTTTGACGAATCATCCGCCCAGGGTTACGGCTCTGGAAGGTTTTGAGTTGGAAGTCGTAGGCAACGTGCCGCTTGGTTCACCTGCATCTCAGGTGACGAATGTGTTCGAGTTATCACCCTCTCGCTCTGGGGGAGGGTCGGGTTGAGGAGTTAGTTGTTGACGCCGAAAAGAACTTTTTCTTGGTCCGGGGTTCGGTCGTCGAGAGAAGGAAAATATTCTTATCGCTATATTGTCTCCCTACTCTCTCCCGGGGAGGGCATTTTAGAGCCTTGAAATTCCCCCGCTTTCAGTTTACAAACAAACAAGGCAGAGATCCGCGATCAGATGTAGAGTTCCGATTCCGGCTTCGTGTTGCGCTCTGATCTCTGAACCTGCCTTTTTTCCGGCTCTTCCCCTTCAAATTGGAATTGATGAGATCTTTTGACGGTCTGCATCCATGTCCGTAAATAACCAACGGGATAACTCCAGCGACCGTGGCGGCAGCAATGCTGGGCAGAACCGGCCGCCGCGCGCGCGCAGGCGCTTTGTGAACCGCCGCAACGCGGTGATTGCCGCCATTGGATTGATTTGCGCTGTGGCGGCGCTGATCCTCGTCGGGCTGGTCGTGTACCGTTTGGGGTACGTCGATCGCTACATTGCGGTTCAGGTTAAGAACACGCTGGCCAATTATGGAGTTCGCGCCGAGATTCGCGATTTTCACACCTCGTTCTCGCCGCAGACAGTCGAGTTGCAAGGCGTCGAGCTCTATGACGCCAAGACCGGCGAAAAGCTCGGCAAGATCGATCGCATGCTGGCAACGGTCCGCATCGAGGATCTTTACGCCTTCAATCTGCGCCGCAACATCAATCTCAAAGATCTGCAAATCGAGGGATTGGAATTGTGGGTGAATTTCGATGCGCAAGGCCGCTCGAACTTCCGCAACATTCATGTCCCGCCGCCTGAGCCGAATGCGCGCATCCTGTTTGCTTATTCAACTGCTCATGTCGAGATCAAGAATTCACAGATTCATTACGGCGACCAGCTGCACAGCCTTTCAGGTGAAGCGCGCAACCTGCGAGCCACCATCCAACCTGACAATCCAAATGCTCCAGCGGCGAGTTGGATGAATGCCGTCACCTTTAGTTCTACAAATTCAACGTTCGTTTACGACGGCCGGCCCGTCAACAATATCGATATCGACGCGCGCGGGCGCATCAATGAAACCCGGGCCGAGATTCAGGACCTGACGCTGCGCTCACCGATTGCCGAAGCCCACCTGCAGGGCGTCATGGATGACTGGCGGAACTTGAAATATCGCCTGAATGTCACCTCGTCAGTCGACCTAACCCAGGCATCTGACGTTTTGCAGACTGGCACTACGTTGCGCGGCGCGGGCAATTTTGCCGGCACCGTGACCGGTGACGGCAATCATTATCAGGTTGACGGGAGCATCAAGTCTGACGCCCTGGCGGCCGACGGCGTGCGGCTACAAGCACTGAATGTCACGGCCAAAGGATCCGGGGAAGGCAAGTCCTACGACTTTAACGGACGCGCCGTGGCTCAACTACTGACGGCTGGCGACTTTCAGCTGAATGCGGTGCAACTTACGGGCGGTGTGATGGGCACCGGATCCGATTTCCGTTGGGTTGGCGAACTGCGCGCGGCAGCAGAAAAGAGTTACGGAACGACCATAACGGGTTTGATTCTCCGGGATGCGCGCGCCGAGTACCGTGACGGTGTGCTCACGGCATCGGCCCCTCAATTCAACGCCGGCAGCCTGACCACTTCTACTGCCAGGGTGCAGAGCGGAGTTCAGGCGAACGACTTACGCGTACGCATGGAGAACGGAAAAACGACAGCTACCATCGCAACCGCCAAAGCCGGCAGGATTCAGGCCGGCGAAACGTCCATCAGCGGGGTGACGGCAAAGGGAATTGACGTCAAAGGCGATGGCAACGTCACCAATGTGACTGTGCAACAGTTGCAGGTGGGCGAGACCAACGCCTTCGGCGCCCAGACGGGCAGCATTAATATCGCCGGCGTTCGACTTGCGGTACACAACGGCCGGATTCAGGGAACGACAAATGAAATAGATGCCGGCACCGTTAAGCTGAAAGAGGGTACGGTCGAAAACGTGAAGCTCGCTCGCCCGGCCTTCACCGTTGAGCCTTCTGGTCGTTATCGCGCCAGCGCAGATTTGAGCCTGGGTGGCGGCGTGCTGGGCAAGATGACCCTGGGACCGGCGCATGCATCCGTCACCGCGACGAGCGATCAAGTTCAAGTAGACAATTTTGTGGCGGAAGCGCTGGACGGTCGCGTCAGCGGCAATGCCACTATTTCGCTCAGGAAGAAAGGCGCCTCGAGGGTCAACGCCGATTTCAGTAACTTTGACGTCGCCGGACTAATTGCTCTCAGTGCCGGCCGCGCGGTCCCGATTTCCAGCAAAGCCACCGGCAAAGCAAACCTGACATTCATCGGAAGCGACTTTGCCAACGCCACGGGCAGCGTAACCGCGCAGCTGGTTGCCTCGCCGAACGCAGTCGGCGATACGCCTTTGGCAGGCGACGTCGCATTAACCGCTGATAAAGGACTCTTCCAGATTCAGCGCGCGAACCTGCAAACTGCCGCCACAACGCTGACAGCCGCCGGCCAATTTTCGATGGATCAGCCGGTCTCGAACTTACAGGTCAATCTTGCCTCGACAGATGCATCGGAACTTCAGCGTCTGCTTATTTCTTCCGGCGCGCTGTCCGATGTGGATGCGGAGTTTCAGACCTACGGAATCGATCTTGGCGGCAAACTCGCTTTCAACGGAACGCTGACCGGCGCGCTCAAGAATCCGATCGTCAACGGACACGCCGAACTCGGCTCGCTAATCGTGAATCAGCGCGATCTGGGATCTCTGACTGCCAACATTTCATCGACAGCCAATGAGACTCGGGTGAGTGAAGGCCGGCTGGTCCAGGCGTCCGGTGGCGGGGCGCAATTCTCGCTGGTGGTGCCGCGGGGCGGAGAAAACAACGCTTCGATCGATGCCACGCTAGACCGGATGAATCTTGGGAATCTGATTGTCGCGCTGCCTTTCACCGCGCAGACACGCGAACAAATCGGGGACACGCAAGGCGAAGTTTCCGGCACGGTGCGAATCACCGGCATGCCCAACGCCATGAGTGGCGTGGCGGACATTCGCTCGAACCAGGGCCGTCTGGCCGGCGAACCAATGCAGGGGTTGACGGCCCACGCGACTTTCAGCGGTTCGTCGATTCAGGTGGATCGAGTCGATCTGAATTTCGACGCGGGCCACATACTTGCTTCCGGTAAATATGACGTCAAGTCCAAAGCTTTCGATCTGACCGCGAGCGGTGATCGCGTGCAACTTGAGCGACTGCGGGCCCTCGCCAATCGCCCAAACCTTCCGGAGCTGAAAGGCACGGCGACCATCAAGAACCTCACCGCCTCAGGCATTGGAGGCGAAGTTTCGACGTACAAGATCTCGTTTGACGCTGAAAGCAACGACGTGACGCTCAACGGCAAATCCGCCGGTGCAGTCGCGATTGTTGGCCGCACTGAGAATAAACAGCTCAACGTGACGCTTACCTCCAGCTCTTTGCTTGGTCAACAGCCTCAGTCGATCACCGCGCGCGTCGATTTGTCAAAAGAAAAACTTCCGGCGGTTGTCGAGTCGACAATCAATGGAGCTGACATTACGCAATTGCTGCGGATCTTCATCCGCGGAGGCGTGACCGTCGACGGTCGCGCCAGCGGCACACTGAAGCTAGCCGGAGATCTTTTGGATGAGGACGGGTACCCGACGTTTCGCGGCCTGGTGGGGAACGCGACCTTCACAGAGCTTTCGATTAATGTCGGCGAACCAGGCCAGCAAATAAATCTGTCGGCTGCCGAGCCGGTAGTCGTTGAGGTAACACCAAACGAAATTGTCTTTCACGATACTCACTTTACCGGTACACAGACCAATATAACGCTCGGCGGCGCGATTGCCACGAACACCGGCGGTCGCAACACGCTGGCGATTAACGGCCGCATAAACATGCGGATACTGGGGTTGTTTTCGCCCGACATCTTTTCGTCGGGGATTGCAGAACTGGCGGTAAACGTCGGCGGCACTTACGAGAATCAACGGGTCACAGGCCGCGCCTCAGTCGCCGGCGCGACCGTGTCTGTATACCTCGGTGACCAGCGGGTCACGCTCTCGAACCTCGAGGGCGCCATCCTCTTCAACGCGCATCAGGCGCAGATAGAAAAATTGGAAGGCCTGCTCGGCGGCGGAAAGTTTACCGTCACCGGCGGCGCGCAACTCGATGGATTTTCAGTTTCGCAATTTCTGTTCAACGTCAATGGCACGAACATGACGTTGAATTATCCGCAGGACTTTCGTTCGACTGTCGATGCCGAGCTGGAAGTTCGCGGCACGCCAAAGGTGCAATTCATTCGGGGCGACGTGCGGGTCCGTCGCTCTGAATATACCAAGGACATCGATATCGCCGAATTAATCAACCAGCGACCAGCGCCGTCCATTGAAGAAGGCGCCGAGTTCACCTTTGCGGAAACCGCGAACTTCGACAAGCTGCGCGTGGAAGGCCGCAATGCCCTGATCATGCGCAACAACCTGGGTAATTTAGTTGCCTCGGTTTCGCTGGAGCTCGATGGCCCGGTGAAAGATCCAGTCATTGAAGGCCGGATTACCGCCACTCGCGGCACCCTGAATTTCAGAAACAATCCCTATGAGATCACGCGCGGGCTGATCTATCTGCCGCCACGGTTGGATGCTGATCCGGTGCTCAATATTGAAGCGCAATCAGTGATTCGCGGCTACCGGGTGACCGCCATGATCGAAGGGCCTTTGTCGCATCCGACGACCAGCGTCGGCTCTGAACCTTCTTTGCCGCAAGCTGATGTCGTGTCTCTGATTTTGACCGGCACGCTCACGTCAGTCGATACGGGCACTTCGGTGCTGGCGCAATCAGGTTTAGGAACCGCGGCGAGTCTGTTGACCGATGCTTTGATTAACGCGCCGATTTCGCGCGCGACCAACAAGCTGTTCGGCCTCAGCCGTTTGGAGATTAATCCTTTGATTTCCGGAACGAATGCAACGCCGACGGCCCGATTGACGGCCGCGCGACGCATCACGAAGGACGTGACGGTGACGTATTCGACCAACATCGCCTCTGATCCCAATCAGGTGTTGTCTGTTGAATACCGCGTGTCGAATCGAGTGTCGTTCGTGGCGCAATACGAACAAGGTTCGAACCGAAACCTGGCCACGCGAAACAATAATTACAGCTTTGAGATCAGGTTCCGGAAGAGATTCTGAAGTGAAGCAAAAGGCAGAAGGCAGAAGGCAAAAGGCACCAGCACGCAGGCAAGGTAAAATGAGAGGCCTACACCGCCTTTTGTTTTTCCGGCTACTGCCAGTTGCCTTTTGTCTTTTGGCGTTTGCTGGCGTCCACGCCCAGGTTGGTGACTACGAAGGCCGGCCAGTCTCAGCGGTCGACGTGGTTTTCGACGGCACGCCCTCCGATCCGGCCGCCGAAAACGAATTCAAAGCATTGCTGAAAATTGCCGCGGGCACCGACTACGCTGCGGTCAATGTCCGGCAGTCACTACACGATCTGTTTGCCTCAGGCCGCGTCGCCTCTGCTCGAGTGGAGATTGACGACACCGCGCAGGTCAGCAATCGCGCGAATCCCATTCGTGTCCGGTTCATAATTCAGCGACAAGTCGTAATTGCCGGTGTCAGCATCAGAATTGCGCCTACTCCCGGCACTCCGATCGCGCGCGATGAGATTCGCGCGCGACTCAACCTGCTCGAGCCTGGCCGCCGCTTTTCAATTCCGGCGATTGAAAGAAACGCCGACGAGATTCAGATATACCTGCGTGACCGCGGCTATTACAACGCCACTGTCGAACACAATGAGATTCCCGATCCGGGAGACACGTCCGGCACCCGCCGGATTGTGGTTTATGCAATCACCCCAAACGAACAGGCGCGCGTGGGCAGCTTCGACATCGATCCGGCGCTGAATATTCCTAAAGTCGCGGCCACGCTAAAACTTCAACCCGGTTCGCCCTTCACTCGCGATGTTCTCGGCGACGATCTGAATCGCATCAAGCAGGCGCTCATCGCCCAGGGCCGAATGGCGCCACAATTGAAGGATCCTGTGGTGTCCTACGATCCTGAAAAGAACGAGATCAACATCACGGTAAAGGGCACACCCGGCCCGCACGTCGATGTGTCATTCGCCAACTACACGTTGAAAGAAAGCAAGCAGCAGAAGCTTTTGCCGATCAAACGAGAGGGCAATCTGGACTATTCCGTGATTGAAGAGGGAGGCCGGCGCGTAAAGCTTCAACTTCAGGAGCAGGGATATTTCTTCGCCGACGTGACCCCGTCGTGTACGGTTACGCCGCCGCCGGCAAACACCACCGAAAACGGAACCGAGGAGACTTGCCGCAACCTGAATCCCGCTGAACTGGGGGGTAGCAATGTCAAGATCGTCTACGATGTTAATCTGCGGCGCCGGTTGCGACTCGCCGACATACGCATCACCGGCACCAACAAACTGACAATCGACGACGTCGTGCCTCAATTAAAGTCTCGCAAAGCGAACGCCTTTGGCTTCCTGCCATTTCTGGGCGGCTATGCCCGCGGTGTTACCAGCGCCGCCATGCTGGAACAGGACCAGCGCACCATCAGAGCGTTGATGCAGGACCTGGGATACCGGCACGCAGAGGTGAGCGTGCTACAAGGTATTTCGCCGACAGAAGATAATTTGATCATCACATTCCAAGTGACGGAAGGAGCATTGACCCGGGTCGCGGACATTCAGATCGAAGGCGAGCAAGCTATTCCCGGAGATGTCCTGCGTCAGGAAATCACCATCGTCAAGGACGCGCCATACTCGCGCTCTCAGGTTCGCGCCGACACCGATCAGTTGCTCAACATGTATGCGCGCCTGGGTTACATCGAAGCCGAAGTGCGGCCCTCGATAGATGAGTTGCCCAAGAAGGGCGACGACGAACAGGTGCGCGTCGTCTTCAAAATCAACAAGGAAGGGTCGAAGGCAATCGTTAACGAGATCGTCGTCAACGGTGTGACGGGCAGCCCCTCAGTGCAGGAGTCGAAACGGGCGGCCATTCGCCGCGCGATTCCGCTGTTTCCCGGCGATCTGCTGCGCGCCGATCGTATCACCGAAGCCGAGCGGGCGCTCTATGTGACCGACGCCTTCCGGCAGGTCTTAATCACCCAGCAACCAGCCGGCGACGCGGGTAATGGCGTCAAGCGATACGATGTCATTATCGACGTGGAAGAAAAGCGGCCGCGCGTAATTGAGTATGGCGGCGGCTACTCGACGGATACCGGTCCGCTGGGACTGCTCGAGCTGACGAACGTGAACCTGATGAACAAGCTGCGACAGGGCGCCATGCGACTCCGCCTGAGCCAGCGTCAGCAGCTGGTGCGCTTCGAGTTTCTCGATCCGCGGTTCTTTCAATATCGCAAGCGCGATTATGCGCCACTCGGCCTCTCGGTCCAGTATCTGCGCGACTCGAGCATCACCCGGTTTTTCCGCTCGACCATCGATCAGGGCACGAACGGAATTGTGCAGCGCCTGGATGAAAAAGGAAACCCTGTCGATCAATTTGGGCGTCCCGCAGGAGAACCGACGATCAATCGTTTTACGGTTACGATCGAGACTCAACGCGTGTTGAGCAAGAAGCTGCATAGCATTTTCTTCGCGCGCTACAACTATGAAGACGTCCGCCTCAGGAACATCGAGAGTTTGTTGATCGAGCCAATCCTGCGACCGGACGAGGTCGTCAGGCTTTCGGGGCCGGCACTTGCGTTTGTCATCGACACCCGCGAGCGGTGTGAACGGCGGCTGGCCGGAACAATTTACGGCGAGGACGAAACCATTCGCGGCGGTGAAGTTTGCCGCTACAACCAGGTCGATGCCACGCGCGGACAGTTCTTCAACGCAGAATTTCGCGTCGCCTCGCGCGCACTTGGCGGCAACACTTCGTTTAGCCGCTTTGACTCCAGCTATCACACATATTACAAATCGCGGCGCGCCCGAAATACTGTTTTTGCCGCCAACCTGAGTTTAGGTCTGGCCAGTTTGTTCAGTCCGCGCGACCTGAACGGCAACGGCAAGGTTGATGACTTTGATTTGTTGTTGCCGATTAGCGAGCGCTTCTTCTCGGGCGGCTCGACCACTTTGCGCGGCTTCGGGTTCGAAGAAGCCGGACCCCGCCAGGTGATTGTGCCGCTGGGCGAGTTTCACGACACATCGGGACACCCTGTCGGTGTGAATCCCTTCACGGTTCCAATCGGCGGCAACGCGCAGGTGATCATGAATCTGGAAGCGCGCGTGCCCGTTAATCCGAACGTACAGGTGGTGCCTTATTATGAAGGCGGCAACGTTTTTCGCAGTATCAGCGACATGCTGCATCCAAAACCAATTACGCCTACCGGTAATTTTGTTGAAGATATCAATGCGCAGAACCTGCGCGTGCACTGGAGTCACACAGTTGGTCTAGGTTTTCGTTTTAAGACGCCGCTCGGCGGGGCGCTGGCGATCGACTATGGCTTTCTGCTCAACCCGTCAGAGTTCCTGATTCCACAAAACCTGAACACGCCGAATCCGACGACCGCGATTTACCGTTTGCACCAGGGACAGATACAGTTCAGGTTTACGCAGACGTTCTAGTTGTTTTGAGAAAGAGAGCTGGGAATGAAATACGAATACGATCCACGAGAACACACGAACAGTTACGCAGCAGGAGCATTTCGTGTTCGTTCGGGTGATTTCGTGGATCGCTCTCACCACCGAACCGAAAGACCCCCGAAGACGAAACGCGAGATTTGCGGTTTTCAATTTGCACTCTTCAATTTTCAAATTCCCTTGTTTGCGCTTTGCGTTTCGCTCTTCTTTGTTTGTCCCTCAAGTCATGCCCAGACCGTCGCTGATAAGACCGTCGCCAGCGTCACCAATGGTTCGCATACGATACCTGATCTCATCACTTACTCGGATTTGATTTGGCAATTGGCACTTGAACCAGACCGCGCCTTTACCACTCAGCCTGCTTCGCCGGGTTTGAATGAGGCGTTAAAAACTCTCGAGGACCAGCTACTGGTTTTGCAGGAAGCCCGCAAGCTGCCGCTGGCTCTGACGCCTGACGCGCAGAAGGATTTCGAAGAGATGGTTAAGAAGAGACGCGACGAACTGGCGCAATCGTTTGGTTCCAGAGCACGGCTCGAAGAACGGATGTTGCGCGTCGGGCTGACCAGCGAGCATCTGGATGCGATCCTGCGCGACCGCGTGACCATGGAGAAATACCTGGATTTTCGCTTTCGCGCTTTCGCTTTGGTCAGCCCCAAGGAAATATCGGATCGTTATGAGAAGGAATATGGACGCCTGCGAGGTAGCGGCCGGATCGTGCCGCCACTCGAGCAGGTGCGTGACAAGCTTGAGCACGATGTGACCGAAGATAAGATTGCTGAAGAAATCGATAAGTTCGTTGACAACCTGCGCGAGCAACCGGGTACTGAAATCGTGATCTTGAATCCGGTTTAGACGGTGTGGCACGGCCCTCCCGGCCGCGCAAGCTGCGCGGGCCACCTCAACGGGGTCGCGAACCGTTGCGCTTACGGTGAATTTTCGGCGCGCACTTTGCGCATTTGCAACCAATATCTTTGATTATTCCTTCGAAGTATTCTTTGCCGTAGTCGTAAGCGATCTCTTCTCCGGGTTCAATTCTTTTCTTTGACCAAATCCAAACACGGTGGCGCGTGATAATTGCTTCCGCATTCGGCGCGCACGAGTGATTGATATAACGCGCAATGTTATGGCGGCCGCTACCGTCGATCGACCACTTCTTGTTCACTCCGAAAAAGTATTTACCGTTGCTCCGGTCAACTTCATCGTTCGGTATCCGGGGCCCCGTGTACTCGACGATCTTCTTGCCCTTTGGAATACGTCGGATGGCGAATAATCCCAGTCCCGTCGCTGAGCGTTTGACTACAAACGGGGGCGCGGTTTGTTTCATGCAGCCAGACTAGTTCTTTGCTATTTCGAAATTGTTGTCGGGCAACTAACATTACTGTCGCCGTGGGTGAGAGAGAAGCCGCGGCTTAAAAATTCTCTACTCATCAGGTTCGGAGTGCCGCCTTTAGGCGGAACTAATTGCGTTGAAAGCATTCCGCCTAAACGCGGTACTCCAAACAGTTGTCCCAGCCCTGCCCAGCTTACGCAGAACAGAGACCGAAGGCATTCCCTGGCCCGCGCGTTGATGCGATACAATCGTCTCGATGTCGAATGCACGGCATTATTCAGAGGAACATCTGCTCGCGTATCCAATCGAATACATTGCCGGCATCGATCTCTACAACGCCGGTGAATATCACGCGGCGCACGATGCCTGGGAAGAGCGCTGGATGGGACCAGTCGACCGGGACGAAAAACTTTTTCTGCAGGCGATGATTCAATCAGCGGTAGCGTTTCATCACCTGCAAATTGGACGTCCGGGAGCCGCCCGCCGGATGTATTTGATGGCCAAGGAAAAATTTGCGCGACTGAATCAGCCGGTTTTTATGTCCCTGGATCTAGCTGATTATCAGGCCCAACTCGATCGCGCGTTGTCCTGGCTGTTGAGTGTTCCTGATCCGCGCAAGATCGAACAACCGGAAATCGAGCCGCCGGTGATTAGGCTGCGCGCAATTAAGGAGCATGCGTCGCTCTAATTCTGACACTGATGACTTCATTCATTCGACAATTGCGTCTTCTCTTGCTCGGTTTGTGGCTGGGAGCGGCGATCTTTTTCGGCGCCGCGGTCGCCCCGGCGTTATTCAATGTGCTGCGCGCGGCGGGTTTGGAAAATGCGAATGAACTGGCCGGATCGATCGTCACGCAACTGCTCGGATTTATCAACCGTAGTGGTTTCGAGATCGGGTTATTCGTGTTTGTCACCGCCTTCTTTGTAAATCGAAGCCGTAGTCGTCTGGCGCAGATTGCCGAGGTGATTTCGGTAGGGATTATGGCTATTATGACGGGCGTCAATCATTGGTTTATTTCAGCGCGAATGGCGGCGTTGCGCGCATCGATGGGTTCGATCGACAAAATCGCTCCGACGGACGGCCGGCGCGTCGAGTTTGATTATCTTCACCGCTACTCAGTCGCGGCCATGGGTGTGGCGATCCTCGCAGTCTTAGTCGCCTTCCTCGTCGCGAGCCGGGCCAGTAACTCGAAGAATCGCCTAAGATATTAAAAGGAATCATGGACATTATTGAACAAGTCGATCAATGGCGCGATAAGTATCGCAGGTGGCGATCACAGCAGCGTTCCGACAGCGAGCTGAAACAATACCCGTTTGTCGAAAACAGGCGGGCGCCCTTTACCGCCGCGCGCCGGGCGCTCCCAATGCTCAATCTCGCTTTGATTAGTTCCGCCGGCGCGTACATTGATGGAACAACGGCCTTTGACACAACCAACGCCGATGGCGACATGAATCTCCGCGAGATCCCGACGGAAATTGATCCTGGCGACCTGCGGTTTGCCGCTCGTGGTTACGACGCAAAGTTTGTGCAGGAAGATGTAAACGTGGAAGTCCCGCTTACCCGCCTGCTGGAGCTGGAAGCTAATCGCGTTATCGGTCAACTCAATTCGGTGTTCTGGAGCTTTTGCGGGTTTATTCCCGATGCCGCGACCTTCGCTGAAACCGCTTTGCCGAAACTTGTAGATCGCCTCAAGTATTACGATGTGCAGGGCGCGCTGCTGATTCCAGCGTCCGAACTTTGCCATCAGTCAGTCGCTTTGGCGGCCCGCGCGATTGAGCAGGCCGGCATTCCGACCGTGACTGTGTCTGTCAACCGTCGCACGATCGAGCGCGTGCGACCGCCGCGGGCCGGTTATTATGAAGGTCAATTTGGCAGTGTGGCCGGCAAACCGAACTTTCCTGAATACCAACGCCGAATTCTCGACGAGGCCTTGCGCTGGCTCGAGCCGATGGGTGAGCCCGGCATTCGCAAATTGGCGGTCGAGCTGGAAAGCCAGGTAGAAGCGGCCCGTGGTGAGCGATAGTTGTTCCGCAGCCGCTGACTGGAGCGCAAGTGTCCTCGCTTGCCCCGCTAACGATTTCAGACCTCGGTGAGTGCAAGCGAGGACGCTTGCGCTCCAGTCTGCCGCCTGAGGGCGGTACTCCAAACTACTAAATGAAACGCACTCTCCTCCGTTCACTAATCGTTATTCTCGTTCTGTTGCTCGGATATTTATTGCTCTGGCCGGTGCCGATCAATCCAACGGCGTGGACCCCACCGGCCGCGCCCGAACTCTCAGGCATCTATGCGCAGAATTCTGAACTGTCGAAAATCGAAAGGCTGCGTATCGATGGCCACAATCCTGAAGATGTCGCCTTTGATGCCGACGGCAGGATTTATTGTGGTGACGACAGCGGCCACATCTTTCGCTTCAAACCAGACGGCACGAAACCAGAGTTGTTCGCCGAAACAAAGGGCCGCCCGCTCGGCTTAATTTTCGATCACGCCGGCAATCTCATCGTAGCCGACGCAATTGTTGGTTTAGTTTCGATTGCGCCCAATGGACAGCCGACCGTGCTGGCGACCGAAGCCGGCGGCGTGCCGTTTCGTTGCACCAACGATCTGGATGTCGCCGCGGATGGAACAATCTATTTTACCGACGCTTCGTCGAAGTTTCCGCTCACGGAGCTGAAAGCGGATTTGCTCGAGCACCAGCCCAACGGGCGCTTCCTTTCTTACGATCCGCGGACAAAACAGACGAAAGTCCTGCTGAATGATTTTTACTTTGCCAACGGCGTGGCCGTCAGTCCCGACCAGTCTTTTGTATTGGTGAATGACACCGGGACTTATCGGGTGCGGCGTTACTGGTTGAAAGGCGAGAAGGCGGGACAGTCAGAGATCTTCATTGATAACCTGCCGGGATTTCCCGACGGGATTTCGTCGAACGGCAAGGGCATCTTCTGGGTCGCACTCGTGAATCGGCGCGATCCCGGGCTCGACTGGTTGCTGCCGCATCCTTTCCTGCGCAAGATCGTCTGGCGGTTACCTGCTTTTCTGCAACCAAACATCAAACGCTACGCATTCGTGCTCGCGCTTGATCTGAACGGCAAAGTTGTGAGCAATCTCCAGGATTCTTCACCGCAGTGCTTTACGCAGATAGCGAACGTTGTCGAACACCAGGGCAATTTATATTTCGGCAGTATCGGCGAGAGCGCGATCGGTCGTATGCCGGTGCCTGACATGAAGTAAGCTGCCTAGAGAGCTTTGCCTCAAAAGTCGATTAAACGTCGGTTGAGTTTCGTGTAGTTCGTGTGATTTCGTGGATCGTTTCTGCTCGTTCGGGAAACACGGACGATCCACGAAACCACACGAAGCAACACAAACGGAACACTTCTGACCAGAGAGCTAGATCTGACTTTTGCGGCAAAGCCCCAGGTAGAGGCATGATTCATCCGGCAGCGACGCGTGCGTTGTTTCCCGCACTCACATGAGAAATTCCCGCGCCGCTGTTTCTGAAATCGTTATTTCTTCCTGAAAACCTTTGCTTTTTGCGCTGGCACTGCCTTTGCAAATCCCTCGCTCGCACAGTTGTGCGCGATTGCAATTATTCCGAGGAGATTAGTAATGGCCTATTCAGTAACCGAAGATTGTATTAACTGTGATGCCTGCCGGCCTGAGTGCCCGACCGAATCAGTGAGCGTCGGTGATGATACGTACGTTATCGATCCGAACACGTGTGTCGAGTGCGTCGATTTCTACGACACACCAAAGTGCGTCGAGCTTTGCCCGATTGATTGCATCGTGCAGCTGGCGGCGTAGCAGGCCGCTGAAAAACAAATTTGGAGTGCGGCGGCTTGACGCCGCTTTGGCTGCGTTGATCATAAGAATGGTAAAGAAAATCCAAAGCGCCGCCGTTGTCGGCGCACTCCACATTTGTAGCTCGGGCCACCGGAAAAGTTTCTTAGCAGCCTGCTAGAAGCCTGAAGGCCTCTCGTTGACTACGGCGAATTCTCGCTCGAGTGCCAGTCCTACTTCACCAATCAATCCGTCGTCGAACAAACGACCGAGGATGGTAATGCCGTGCGGCACACGTCGCGGCGGATTGAATTTTGGCAGCGGGTTGGCCGGATCAGGCGCCCAATCGCTACGGGCTTCCGATACCTCGACAAAGCCGGCGCGCAAGGTAAGCGACGGATGTCCGGTAAAGTTTGTGATCGTGAGTTGTTCATCGCGCAGCGACGGCACGAGCAGGATATCCACTTCGTTAAAGACGCGGGCCATCTCGAGCGCGACTTTTCGTCGCAGCCGATCGGCTTGCACGAAATCAACAGCTGAAAGAAATCGGGCCTGGCGAAAGAGGTTGGGCCAGGCGTCTTTCACCTGCACCTTCAGTTCGCCCAGTTGGTTGTTGAGCGCCAGGTCTTCGAACGAAGCGGCGCCTTCGGCAAACAGAATCGGCATCAAAGAGCTGTACGGCCAATCCGGGAGCGTAACTTCCTTCAACTCCAAGCCTAGTTTCTTCATCGTCTCCATCGCCGCGCGATCGACGTCGGTAGCCGGGCTCTCTTTCATCCACTGCGGCAAGTAACCAACTTTCAACCCGGCGAGCGATTTCGTGGCATCGAAATCGAGCTTACTCGCTACGCTCGAGGCATCGCCCGCGTCGGGGCCGCTGATGGCTTGCAGGACCAGCATGGCATCTTCGACTGAGCGGGTCATTGGGCCAAGCTTATCGAGTGACCAGCACAGCGTCATCGCGCCAGTCCGCGCCACTCGGCCGAACGTGGGCCGTAATCCGGTGACGCCGCAGCGCATCGCCGGGCTGACAATGCTGCCTCCAGTCTCGCTGCCGACGGAAAACCCGACCAGCGCGGCCGCCGTTGCCGCGCCGGGACCAGCACTCGATCCCGAAGCGCCTTCTTCGAGCAGCCATGGATTCATCGTCTGACCGCCGAACCAGATGTCGTTCAGCGCCAACGCGCCCAGTGACAGCTTTGCGAGCATCACCGCGCCGGCGTCATTCAATCTGCGCACTACGGCTGAATCCTCCGCCGGCACGCGGGTGCGAAACGGTTCGGCCCCATACGTGGTGGCAATGTCTTTGGTGTCGAGCAGATCCTTGACCCCATAAGGAACACCGTGCAATGGACCGCGATATTTTCCAGAAGCAATCTCAGCATCAGCCTGCTTCGCGCGCGACAGTGCGTGGTCCTTTGTCAAGGTGATGATCGAGCGAATCTTTCCGTCCAGCCGATCAATGCGATTGAGGTAGATATTTGTGAGTCGTTCAGACGTCAGTTTCTTTGATTCAATCCATCGCGACAACTGCGTGACTGGCGAGAAAGCGATTTCATCGTCAGATGATGGTAGTTCTACGCCGGTCTCTTTTGATCGCACAAATTGATCGCGTGTGGGCTGCGCCGCGATGCCCGGCAACATAGGGTTCCAGAGAGTTGCCGGTGACTCATTCGCGGCGATCGCTACTTTGCGCTGGCCCGTCCGCCGCTCGAGATACTGGGCCAGCGAGGTGCGCCAGGTGTCCGCGGCTTGCTGGCGTTCCGCAGGGGTCATCGTCACCTGCATCAGCTTCTCGGCTTCGGCAAAAGTCTCGGGCGTTACCGGTGGCCCCGCCCCCGCGCCGGTGCCAAATGTGGGCGGCGCGCCGGCCGTTTCCGGCGCTGGCTGTGAATTAGCTGAAGGTGTTTGCCTGCGGCAAGCGGTAGCCGTTACCAGCACCGCGATCGGTGCAGTAATCAGGAACTGGCGGCGAGTGTTCATAGGATGAGGAGACTACTCTTTGGCTGGTCATCGATCAACCGATTGCTTACCTGATTTCAAGGCGAGTTATCTCTTTTTTCGCGTGGCGCGCGAGTCGTTTTGAAAAACGAGAATGGCTTCGGATTTGTACCCGATGAACTGGCTGGCGTTGGTCAATGCGTCAACGAACCTCGCGCTTGTGATGTCAAGAACCCATTGCGGATGCCTAGCCCATGTGACGGTAGTGCTTGAAAGTTGCGTGGTTGCCGCGGAGATGGGTCGCGGCCCAGTCAAACGACCTTCAACCGTTTCAACGGCTTCTATCTGCAAGCCGTTAAAACGGCTGTGATTGAATCTGTCCTTCCATCACCTCGCTGAAACGAGGTGTGAATAGGAGCAGATCTCGGTTCGTAACCCTAGCCCTTCGCGAGGTAGCAACACCAATTTAAGCCACTACCCATGTCCGTTCCGCGACACGGCTGTTACTTCAACTTATGCTCACGAACGACCAGGTTCTTGCCTGACTCGATGCAGACAGTTTGCATCTTCCCAGTTTGTGATCGCGTGAGCGGACAAACCAGGAAATCTCCGAAGACATTCTTGTCCCAATCCAGCTTGCTTTTAATTTCTTCAGGTAAAACAGACGGTCCCGGCGCGTTGGACGTGTCATTAGGATCGATGATTCCGAGCAGACGCTTACTGCCCGACGGCGAGAGTCTAATGCTCGGCGTGCCGTTGTAAACCGACAACCGGCCATGGACGCGGAAGCACTTTCCCACCACGTCCGGACGATTGCGACATGACTGCGGTTCGCGACCGAAGCGCGAGCCTGCGGTTACGCCGGCGGCAAGTGGCAGTAAGAACACGGAAAGGGCTAAAAATCTCATCAGCTGGTCCTCAAATACGAAGGTGTGCGAACTCAGTGTCTTTTCGTTGGCGCTGAATGCTGGATAGTCCTCAACTTGCGAACTCGATCTTCGTTGTAGGGCAGGGTCGAGTTCTCAATTGCCGCGTAAACCCATTGCTTCTCTTTCTCATGATAATTACGCTGCAGGAAAACAATCTTCTCGCCCAGAAACAAGTCCCGGCGAAATCCGGCTTCGGCGCCATGGTAATAAATGAGTTTGTCGCCCTTGCGGAACTTGCCCTTGAATGGCTCGACCACTTCGCAAACGACCCGCCAATCTTCCAGGCCGGGAATGCGATTGACGACCTCAGCGTCAGTCACGCGCACATGAGCGACCACCGCCGACGATCGGTAATCGCTTCTCAGGTAACTGAGCGACGGCCATTTTGGATCGTCCTGAGCCATCGCGACGCCCGTCAGCAGCAGTAGCACGAATGTCAAAATTGTTTTCATGGTGGTGACAAAGTCGCTTGTGAAGCTACACCGCCCAGCTTTCGTTACGTTTAAGAAAGACGTCCGTAAACCTGAGTTTCACCGAAACACTTTTACCCTGAACCTCCAAATTACCTGTGAAAGAAGCCGGGATCCATCAGATACCAATTGCAAAGCCCGGCCAGCAGCCCGAGAGCGAAGACCACCAGTACCAGAAACTTATCAAAAGTTGTCTCTGGCTTACCTATCTTGCCGGGAAAAATAAGCAGGAAGAGACCGCCAACAATGCCGAGCGGGGCGAACGCCGCCAGCCTCAGCGAGTAGCTGCCTTGAGCCGACAATTGATGCCATCCCAGCCAGGTCAGGCCGGCAAACACCACAATCAAAAGGATCGCGAACAGTCGGGCTTTCGTGTGACGCATAGAACGATCTCCTTCAGAGCCGTCGTCAAAATCGAAGGCTTGCCGTTTCCATGGGAGATTAGGACGAGCAGACTACTCCGGGAATATTCTGCGAGCAAGTTTTAGTGGCGAACAACCGGACTGAGCGGGAGCCAGCGCCAACGGCGCGGAATGTAATAGCCCGGCCCAACGGGCCGGGTCTCTTCGCGAGCACGCAAGAGCGCTGAAGGCGCGCGATAATTAGTTTCCGATTTGCGTTCTGGAAATAACCCATATCGCGCCTTCAGCGCTACCAACATCGTCGTGGCCGGCTCGTAACCCAGCCCGCCCCGGCTGGGCTGTTACATTCCGCGCCGTTGGCGCTCGCGATTTCGGAACCCACAACCAGCGTTGGAAGAGTCAAGTACACAGCCGGCTAAATTCACTTGCCGCGACGCGGCCGAGAACCACCATTGACTCGCAGAGGCTTTGCGCCGAAGCCGACAAAGTGACAAAAACAAAGGGGGCTCTGCGTCAAAAGTCTATGCACTACACGCTTGGAGTTGGACTGCTTTGTCGCCGCGTAGCGGCGAATTGAATTTAGCCCGGCCTTTCAAAGGCCGGGACTAGTGACATCAGCGTATCCGCGTCGCGTTAGCGACGACTGAACACGCGATTTTCATGCGTCGCTAACGCGACGCGGTTTCGATTTTCGGTCCCTGACCGGGCCTTGAAAGGCCCGGCTAAATTCACTTGCCGCGACGCGGCCGAGAACCACCATTGACTCGCAGAGGCTTTTGCGCCGAAGCCGACAAAGTGACAAAAACAAAGTGGGTACTCAGTTAACAGTGGATACTGCGGTGTCACACGGGTATCCACTCATTCCTTCCTGAAAACATTTTCTGAAGTTGTCACGATTTTCCTTCAGAAAATCATCAACCCTCACGCTTCAATGCCAACTACTCGCGTCGTTTCAACGCTCGCACTTCGTAAGTTGGATATCTAGTAGTCAATTTCGTGTGACCAGCCTGGGCCGTGTGATTAGCACCTTGGCAGGGCGCACAATTCAAAGAATAGTTGGAGTTAGGTGTCCTTAATGGATGCGTGTTTGGCAATGGCACATCGGTTGTAAAGGGAGCGGGCATTCAGACAGTTAGCACGATACGAAGTGAGGAGATAGCCCCTGAGATGATTAGCCTAATACAAGCCAGCACCGCGACGCCAAAAACCAAGTTCAGCACGACCGAGTTGGTCGCTTCGATGATGCACAAGCTCTCGCCAGAGCTTATCAACACAATCTGTTCTCTTGGTGTCGAGAACCGCTACTCGGCGTTGGACAACTACGCAGAGTTCCTTAATGGCGCACCGATGAACGCGACCAGCTCGACCACCGACCTGGGTGTCAATGCCACCCGTAAGTGCATCGAGGACTGGGGCGGCGACCCGTCGGAAATCGGTTTGCTGGTTGCGGCCACTAACACCCCCGATCAAATGCTGCCGTGCCTTGCCTCTGAAGTTATGGGTCGCACGCATGGTTTGCTGCCACGCTCGCTCAGCACCGTCAACATGCAGTCACAGGGATGCTCAGTGATGCTGAAGTCCGTGGAAGTGGCGCAATGGTATCTGGCAGCCAACCCCGGGAAGCTGGCGATCGTGCTGATGTCAGAGGCGCATACTCCCTTTGTGGCTCCGTTGGTCCGGGAAGAATATTACGGCTTTCGCGAAATCGCGCGGATGCGGAAGAACGACAAGCTGACTGATACCGAATTCGAGCAACAACGCACTGAAACAACGCTCGCTATCCAATCAATGTTGTTCGGCGACGGCGCGGTGGCATTGTTGCTGGGCCAGGATATATCGGGCAAGCCGGCGTTCGGTCCCATTTCGCACCTGACAAACGATTCTCCCGACGACGTCAACCTGCTGAGGATGATCACCAACAGCTCACACCCGGCACTGAATGGAAAGCCGCAATACTTCATGCGCCCGGCGGTGCCCACTCGCGGCGCCCACTACGCGCTGACGACCGTCAATGACGTGTTGCACAATCCGAATTCACCCGTATCGGATCTCAGCCAGGTCGATGATTGCCTGATTCATACGGGCAGCAAGAAGATCCTCGATGGTGTCTGTTTTCAGCTGCAGCTCGCCACCGATTCGACCAAGGTCCACAACTCTTACGATGTGCTTGAGAACTACGGAAACCTTTCCAGCGCCTCGACCGGCTTTATGCTGGCGCGCAAGACAGAATGGGCCGGCCCGGCGATGGTGGTCGGCTTTGGTGTCGGCTTCACCGCCAGTGCCGGATTGATGAGCGTAAATTAAAAAGCCAAAAAAACTGATTCCAGTGAAAGGAAGGACGATGATGACAAACTCCACTTCAGCATCAATGCACAGCGACAGGCAAAGTTACGCGCGAAGGACCCGAAAATCCTCAGACACTGCGCCGATGGTGATCACGCGGCTTTCCGGATGGATCGAGGTCGGTGAGCTGACCGCCGAACCGTCGTGGATCATTCCCACCCGCGTTCCTCACGCCGCGAGGTAAGCCATGCATCGGATCGATGCCAACGTGATGCTCTCATACGCGGCGGAGCTTAGCTGCCCGGCAATCGAAGGCGATTCAGCTTTCAGGTGGACGACAATGAACTTTGAAGGTGTCGGCGAAATAGTTGCCTCGCGCCAGCTCTATTACTTCGATGAGACAAACCAAAAAAGAATCGTCAGCATCTTTGTCGGTAAACCACAGCCGGCAGCCGGCGGGCGTGGCTACGAGTGCTTGTTTCAATTGATCGGCATTGGCAATCAAAAGACGCAGGCAGCCCATGGTCACGACTCGCTCGAAGCTCTGCGCTCAGCAATCATTCTCGCCGCTGCCAGCTTGAATCATCTGAACGATAAGCTTGACCGCGGGTTGATCTGGGATGCTATCGACAAGGGCGAGTTGGGCTTCCCGTAAAAACCTCGATCAACGGGCCAGGACGGGTTCTTCAGTAGCTTCCCTCACGCGATTGCAAACGCCTGCCAGCGTCGCCGTCACCTGATTAAAATCAAACGGTTTACCGATTACCGCCGCGACCAGATCCTGTTCGCCTGAGGGCGGCCGCGCGCTGGCGCCGTAACCCGTAACCAGCACTACCGGCAGATCCGGTTGTTGTCCCCGGATCGCGCGTGCGGTTTCCCAGCCATCCATTTCAGGCATTGCTAAATCAGTAAACACCACATCGAAGTGCTCGTTGGCGATCTTGGCGAGCGCGGCGCGCCCACCTTCAGCGGTCTGCACGTTATGGTTAAGATCGGCGAGCATCTCTGCCAGCGTTTCGCGCACAAACTCTTCGTCGTCGACTACCAGAATCGAACGGGAAGCCGTTGAAGAGGTCATTTCGAGTTTGCGCGCAGATGCCGGTTGTTGGTCAGCCATCGGAAGATCGATGTGGAAAGTGGTTCCTTTGCCCGGTTGCGATTCAACGCTGATCATTCCCTGGTGGCGTTCAATGATTCCGTAACTCACCGCCAAACCGAGGCCGGTACCGTGTACTCCCTTGGTGGTATAGAAAGGCTCAAAGATTCGCTCACGGACTTCTTCCCTCATGCCGGTGCCGGTATCGGCGAACCTCAATTTGATCCGGTCGTTCTCGCACTCACAGCAGATCTTCAGGCTGCCGCCGCGAGGCATAGCATCCACTGCGTTCACGATCAGATTGACGAACACTTCGCGCAGCTCTGACGCGTTGCCAAGCGTGAACGATTCCGCTTCGGCATTTAATACCACCTGAACATTTACGCCGGCGGCGAGAGCTTCATTCTGCCAGCGAGTCCGGGTAATTTCGATCGCGTCGCGCAGGAGGTTCCCTACGTCGAGCAACTCGAGTTCCGTAGCCACCGATTTGCGCGCGAAGGTTTGTATGCGGCGGACCGTGGCCGCGGCATCCTCACCCGCGGTAACGATGATGCCCAGACTGCGGATCAACTCTTCGTCATGAACGCGGCGCAAAATCAGTTGGGCGCGGCCCAGGATGGCCGCCAGCGAATTATTGAAATCATGAGCGACGCCTGATGCCAGCTGGCCCAGTGCGCGCAACTTATCAGCCCGCGCCGCGCGCTCACGTTCCTGCTTCTGTTCAGTGATGTCGTGCGCGATGCCGAGCACGCCCGTGGTTTCACCGTCAACGATGATGGGCGCAGTGTTTACCGAGGCGAACCGCACCGTGCCGTCGCGAGCGATATAACGGGACTCGAAACTTTGGGCCTGGCCTTCGAGCGCCCTGGCAAACCGGTCGCGTCGCATTTCGCGATCCTTTTCGTGAGTGCGTTCCAGGAAGCTGTGGCCAATGATTTCTTCGAGCTTGTAACCGGTCATCTCGAGCATCGGCTGGTTACACCACTTGTAACGGCCTTCGCAATCGAGCGCATAGATTGCTTCGCGCGCGCTCTCCATAATGTTCTTGAGCAGCGATTGCCGTTCGCGGGCCACGGCTTCGACCTTGCGCAACTCTGACAAATCACGCGCGGTGCAGACGGCGCCGATCGTATGGCTGCGCTCATCCAGTACCGACTCAACCGTCACCAGCACCGGCCGGTCCAGGTGCACCGGCACAATCTCCATATTGATGGTCTGGGATTCACGCAGGGCCTTTTCCACGACACAGGCTCCGCCATCACGCGTTTGCAGAATTTCGCAACACTTCTTTCCCAGCAACGATTCGGGTGGCGCCTTGTCCATGGCGGCGCCGGCGCGGTTCACGCGCACCAGGCTACCGTCGCTATCGAAGATGAAAATTCCGTCGGACATGGCGTCGAACGTGGACTCCCACTGTTTCTTCGCTTGCGCCACCATTTCGAACAACTCTGCCTGAGCGATACCAGTGGCGAGTTGCGCCGCGACCGATTCGACCAGCAATACCTCGTCCTCGGTCCAGGACCGCGCGTGATCGATCTGATAAATCGAGATCACGCCGCGAAACTGATCGTTAACGGTCAGCGGATAAGCTATCTGTGATTGGACGCCCGAGGCTGTGGCAAACGAACGCAGGCGGCGCCCAAATTCGTCGCCATTCACACTATGATTGGGGGCTTTGTTGACGATCAGCGGTTGCTCTGATTTGAGCAGATAGGTCCGCAAAACCTCGGCATATTCATCCTCTGCCGCCCGGTTTCGCTTGAATCCGTTGGAAATATATTCGCGATGGGCCAGGCCATGTTTCCCGGTCTCGTCGTAAAGCCGCACCTGCACCCTTGAGGCGGCCAGCGCCTGGCCCACTTCGCGGGTGGCGGTGTCAAGCACCTCGTTCAAACTCAGTGAAGCACGAATCGCCACGCTCAATTTGTTGACCAGTGCTTCGCGCATCGAGGTGGCTTCAGCGCGTTGATAAAGGCGTGCCTGCCGGATGGCGATGCCGGTTTGATCTGCGGCCGACTTTGCGACTTCAATGTCCGCTTCGCTCCAGTGCCGGATCGCTTTCGTGGTCGACAACGCGAAGGCGCCTAACAACTCGTTGCCCACGCTGACTCCCACGTACATGATCGACTTCACATCGCGCTTAATAACGCCGTCGTAAAGTCCGCGGCTCCTTTCGTCACCGGCGACGTCATCAAAAGCCATGATGCCGTGCTTTTCCATCGAATCGGCGAGCGCTTTCAGGCGTGGTAAGTCAAAGTCAGTGCCGGCCGGCTCAACATCCGGCACGTGAAATTCCGCCGCGTTGTGAACCCGCCCGGCTTTCTGATCCTTCATGTACAGCGAACAGCGATCCACTTCGAGGTGGCGGCCCAATTCACTCACCGCCGTCTGGAACACTTCGGAAACATCAAGTGTCCGTCGCACTGCTTGCGAGATTCGGTTGGTTACGGCGACGCGCTCAGCTTGCTGGTGAATCTGGCTCTCCGCTCGCTTTTGATCAATAGCCAGCGCAGTCTGGCTGGCGATCGAAGTCAGCAACTCCAGGTCCTGTTCGTTGTAAGCTCGTTCGTCTTCGTAATGCTGCACCACCAGCACGCCCATCGTGCCCGATTCGGTGCGCAAGGGAACGCCCAGCCACGACGCTGAAGTGGTACCGCTCTGTTCGACATCACCGCGATCGATCATTTGCCGGGTGAGTTCCTTGGTCAGCAAAAGAGGCTTGCCCGACTGCAGCACGTAACTGGCAAAGCCCTTTTTACCCACCGGCAGCGGAGGTGGAACCGTGTCCTTCTTGTCGGCCCAAAACTCAAAATGCAGCAGGTTCGTTGCCCGATCGTGAAGCGCAACGAAACAGTTCTCGGCATACAGCACCTTGCTGATCGAGCGATGGACCAGCTTGAGCAGGGCATCAAGCGTGGGCGTGGTAATGACTCCCTGTACGATCTGAAAAATCGCGTCGCGCTCCAACTCCACGCGGCGGCGCTCAGTGATATCGCGGTCGGCCCCGCGGTAACCAATCAAGTTGCTCTGCGAATCATGTACCGGGACGCCGTTCGATTCCAGGTAACGATAGCCGCCGTCTTTATGCTTCCATCGCAACACCCGGCTGGACCAGCCGCGTTTCCGCTTAATCAACTGAGGCAGCAGAGATTCGAGCTTTGCGCGATCCTCAGCATGCAGGAACGCGAGCACGTGCGCGCCCACAATCTCTTCTGGTTCATACCCGAGAATGTATTCGATGGCCGGGTTCGTATAAATGTAGCGACCCTCGGCGTCGATGGCCCAAATCCACTCGTTGGTGGTTTCAACGATCGAGCGGAACTTTTCTTCGCTTTCTTTTACGGCTTCTTCGGCAGCTTTGCGCGCGGTAATGTCGCGGGCTACACCCTGGACGCCGACGGGCGTCTCGTTCGCGTAAATTAAGCGGGTGCTGACTTCGAGCGCGACCCGCCGGCCGTCTTTGGCAAAGATTTCCAGTTCATAGACCGTCGTCGGGATTTTTTCTTCGGCCTTACGCGCCAACATCTGTCGCGCGACGTTAAGCGAATTAGGGGCCAGCACGTCGGCGATATTCATCTGCAAGGCCTCTTTACAGCTGTATCCCGTCACCAGCTCTCCGGCTTTGTTCAGCGAAGTAAATTGTCCCTTGAGATCATGGGTATAGATGATGTCGTTAGCGTTCTCGATCAACTGGCGGTAACGCTCTTCGCTGAGCCGGTATTCTTCACCCTGTTTCTCTAATGCCAGTTCGGCCAGACGTCGATCAGTGACATCGCGAACTACGCCGCGCACGGCTACGCTCTTGCCGCGAGCGTCACGCTCAATCGTAACGATGCCTTCAAGGAAACGTTCCTCGCCGAGCGTGTTCTGCAAACAGTCAGTGAAACGGATCGGCTCAAAGCCTTCTACCTGTTTCATCTCAGCCACGTCGCGCGCCGCCGCTTCCGAACCAATCAGAACACTGAGGGGTTTTCCAATTAGTTCGAATGCGGGCCGACCGAAAAAGCGGGCGCCGGCTTCGTTGATATTGCGGATGTACCCATCCATGTCGCGCGTGTAGATGATGTCGGCGGCTTGCTCGACGATGTTCCGGTAACGCCGTTCAACCCGATGCCGCTCGATTAAACGCGCGACCTTAACCAGTAACTCTTCATGGCGGAAGGGAATGCCCAGATAGTCATCAGCGCCGGCTTCGAAGGCTTCGCGCAGAACTGCTTCCTCCTTGCGGACGGCGCTGACCAGCAGTAATGGGATCGAGGCGGTGTGCGGATTTTGCTTCAGCTGACGACATAACTCCATGCCGTCCATTACCGGCATCATGACATCGCTGATCACGATTTCAACGCGCACCGTGCGCGTCAGGTCAAGCGCGCGGCGACCGTCCTGGGCCACGAAGGTTTTATATCCTTCGGGCTCAAGAAAATCGCGCAGGAGATCCAACTGCATCTGATCGTCATTAACGATCAAGACAGTTGCACGATTGTCCGAAACCTTCGTCATCAACGCGTAGCGAGAATGCTGGTAAGTCGAGAACTGAGAGAAAGATGTATAAGTTAGGTGAGGCGGAGAAACCGGTGCCCCGGAGAGTCCGGCGCATCAGTACAGAGTATAGCAAAGACAAACGCTGTTTGTCACTACCGCTAAATAGCGGAAAACTTAAGGCTTTTTGGTCTTTGCGGGCGTTTCTGGCAAGGTGGTTTTGGCGAAATAGCCCGGCCGGTAGTTGAGTTTGAGGTTCTCTCGGCGCAGTTCAGGACTGGTTATTTCGATGCTCACGCGGCGGTAGGAGCCGTCGCGATTCTTATTTGACGATGAATAAGCGATCAGATAGCGCTCTCGCAAATCGCGCTGAATTTGCGCGAAAGCGTCACTTAAGTCGCGCTCATTGCGCGGGAAGAAGGCGCGGCCACCGGTGCCATCAGTGATTTTCTTCAAGGCGCCTTCGTTGATTCCGTACGAATAGCGATCGCCGATACCGATGGCATAAATCAGCGCGTCGGCCTTTAAAGCGCGATTGATGGCGTCCTGCATTTTCACCTGGCTGATCGTGTCTTCGCCATCGGTCAGGAGAATGATGGCCCGGCGCGTGTGTTCCGCGGCGCCCTCCAGCAATTCGTTCGACGTCGCCCAAATCGCGTCCCAGATCGCGGTCGAACCAGCAAGCGTTTGTTGCGTCCCCGAAATCGGAGGCGTGCCGCCGACTACGACACCACCGCCGATGTATCCCGCGGGCGGAACAAACCTCACGTCGTCGATAGCTCTGCGCAAGCGACCGGCGTTGCCGGTAAGTCCCTGTTCCAGGGTCACCTCGCCGGTGAAAGAAACAATCGCTGCTTCATCTTTGTCGGGGCGCAGAACCGATTCGAGAAACTCACGCGCTGCCCCTTTTTCTTCCGGCAGGGTGCGTTCTTCAGATCCGCTGCAATCTATGAGGATTGCCAGCGACAGGGGCAGATCGCTATTTGGTTGAAAGGTAAAAATTTCCTGCGGCACTCCGTCTTCGAGCACGCGCACATCTTCGCGCTTCAGCGTGCTGACGAAACGCTTCTGTTTGTCGGCAGCGGTAAAGAAGATATTGGTGAGGTTTGTCTCGACGCGAACGACGTCGTCAGAACTCAGAGTGACCTCGTCTTCCTTTTTCGGCGGCGTCGGAGTTGGTTGGGCCGTCTGTTCGACAGTTCGCACGCGACTGGCGGTCGAGCCGTCTTGCGCCTGCGAGATCTGGAAAAGACTTGCGGTCAGCGCAATCCCGATCAAACCAAGAAAGGCTGTAACTCTGACACTAATTGCCGTGCCCTTTTTCACTTCGCCGTCACACTGTCAGCGATGGCTTTATAGCCTCGCTTAGTCCTTAACTTGTATTTATCGCCCGCGTTCGTGAGCTTCACTTCCACTTTGCGATAGCTGCCGTCATAGTGATCATTCGTCGGGCGATACGTGATCAGATACTGCGAGCGCAACTCGTTCGCGATCTTAGTGAAGGAACGTTCGAGGGAAAGCATATCGCCGGTAAAGAAAGCTATGCCGCCGGTTTCGGCACAAAGTCGATCCAGACCCTTATCGCCCTGGTCCTTCACCGTGCCGGCTTCAACGCCGGGAACCGAACCTGACAAACCCGCTTTGGTTGAGATTGCAAAGATAGTGGTCTCGGTTCGCTGGGCAATATCAATGGCGTCATTAATATCCGCGCGACTGTAGGTGTCGTCTCCGTCGGTGATCACGACGAGCGCGCGTCGACCCTGAGCCGAGCGCATCTTTTCATCGCAGGACTGCCAAATCGCATCGTACAGCGCGGTTTTCTCGCCAGTCTTGTTTACGGCGAAGACGGCCCGATCCAGCAACTCGAGCCGATCGGTGAAATCCTGGCGCAGCGTAACCTGATCATCGAAGGTCGCAAACAGCACGCGGTCTCGGCGAGGCCGCACGACTGTTTGGATGAAATTCATCGCCGACTCCTGTTCGAATTTCAGTTTGCCGGCAGTTGAAGGCGATGTGTCCATCAGCACCCCGACATACAAGGGCAGGTTGTTATTCTGTTCGCTGGTGAACGAATCGATTTGCTGCGGTATCCTGTCTTCAAGTACCTCAAAATCGCTTTGCGTCAGACCCGGCACGAACTGTCCTTTTCTGTCGGTCACCGTAATCGGCAGGCGTACGCGGCGGGTGGTGACGGTCACTTTTTCCTGCCCCGTTTCAGGTGTAGGAGAAGACGCCGGCGCGGGCTTTTGTGACTTCGGCGCTTGCGCCCCCGCGAAGGCAAAAGGCAGCAGCAGAATTCCCGCCAACAGAAGATATGTGAACTTGATCATTGCCTGGATTGCTAACTGAAGCCGCGACTTGCCGGCATGAATTCGATGCGGCCGCGCGCGAAGTCAGTTGCCCTTTCTTAAAGCCGAAACTGCCCTGGGATTTCGGAAATCAAAGTTTGTCGATTTTGGCGGCCAGAATAAAGTCGCTTTCTGTCAACCCATTGATTTTGTGCGTCCAGATTGAGACCTCCGCCTTTCCCCAGCCAAAGCAGATGTCCGGGTGATGCCCCTGCGTCTCGGCCAATTCACCGATGCGGTTCACGAAATCGAGAGATTCGCGAAAGTCGCTGAATCGGTAAGTCTTTTGCAGGTGATGCTCATCCACTACCTGCCAATCGGAAACCTGCGCGGCCAAAGTCCTTAGCTCGTCGCCTTTCAGCGCCGGCACACCGCCGCGACAGGGAATGCACTGGCGTTCAGCCAAATCCGACATCAACACCTCCGCAATCGAACGTAATATGCGATTCAGATTAACACAGCTTCACAAGCGTTTTCCGCTCGCGGCCACACCAGACTGTGCTGACTTCTGCTGGTGGCTCTGCGATAATGGCGAGCGCTCAGC